>CAYUFY010000009.1:0-34543 GCA_964443795.1 uncultured Anaerolineales bacterium
GGGCCGCATAGCCCGCCGCATTTAAGTTCGCCACCGCCAGGTCCGCAAAAAAATCACGGAACCCCGGCCATCGCGCGAGCCCCATCTCACCCGGCTGTTGCACTTCGCCATTCGCAAACGACTCCGGCACCAGACACGCCGAGCGCACCGCGCCCAATGCCGTGGGCAATGAAAAATTTTCTTCCAAGCGCCCCACGAGCGGATACTCCGCCGCCGCGCACATGGCCTGCAACTCACTCAACCCCGCGCGTAACGCCACCTCCCCCGCCAACGCTAGGGGGTGCTTCTCTCCCTCCCCTGTCCACGCTTTTTGTGGACAGGGGAGGGCAGGGGTGGGGGTTCTCCCCCTCTCCTGTTCGCGGTTTTCGCGAACGGGAGAGGGGGCCGGGGGGTGAGGCCCAGAGACGCCAATCGTCCCCGCGCCCACCTGCAAGCCTCCCAACCCGCGCGCTATCACCAGCGTCCGCGCCCCGCGTTTGGCCACCACTGCGCCCGCGAACAGGCCGCTTAGCCCCGCGCCAACCACGATGACATCGTAAGCGTTTTGTGCCGACATTGGATGAAGTGAAAAATAAAAAGTAAAAAGTAAATGGCAATCACTTTTTACTTTTCATTCTTTACGCACTCCTCTCCGTCGGATACGCTTCCACTTCGCGCTTCGTCGGCAATTGGTCCGCGCCCAACAAATCGCGGTAGATATTCAAATCCAACTCCATCTGTTTCAAATTCGCGCCCCACATCACCGGCCTCAGCCCCTTCCAGCGTTCCTGAAGAAATTCGAGTAGCGCTGAATTCACATGGCTAAGATTAGAGATTGAAGGGTTTGAGATTTGGAATTTGGAATTTGGAATTTGCTTTTCCGCCAGCATTCCCGCCGCCCGGTACGCACAAAACCCGGCCTGACACGGCCCCATGCCCAGCCGCAAATCGCGCCGTAAATCGTTCAACACCAGCGAGCCGGATTTTTCGAGCGCGGCTTTCACCTGGGCGCGCGTCACCAATTCGCACTCGCAAATGATGCCCGGTGTGTGGCTTTGCTCCACCGCTTGCAGGCGGTCGCTTAGTTTATGGAACTTGCTACCCGGTGGTTCCAACGGTGTCTGGGCAGTCATACACTGGCGCGTTGTCCCCAACTTCCGGCCCGCCAGATCCAAAGTCTGTTCGGCCATTAACCGGAAGGTGGTGAATTTTCCGCCCACGACCGAAATGAACCCCTCTACGCCATCGCGCGGCGCATGGTCCAAAATCGCATGCGCCCGCGTCATCATTCGGGAATCAGGCTCCCCTCTCCCAGCGGGAGAGGGGCCGGGGGTGAGGGCGGGCGGTTTGTCCTCAAACAGCGGCCTCACCCCGGCCCAGGCCCTCAGCGCCCGAAACTCACGAAAGCGCGGCACCAGCTTTTCGCCCTCGCGCAATAACAATTCAATCTCGTCGGCGCCGATGGCGTATTGGTCGGGGTTGTTTACCACTTCTTCGGTGGTGCCCATCACCGCCACCGTGCCCACCGGCACCAAAATATCACCGTCGCTCGGTGGTTTGAGGCGGTTAACCACCGTGTTTACCATCCGATAATTCATGGCAATCATCGTGCCTTTGCCGGGCGTCACTTTGATTTCGCACTCGGCCAGCGTGCCGATTTGCCCGGCCCACGCGCCGGTGCAGTTGATGATGATATCCGCGTCCACGCGGAGGCGCTCACCCGTGACGACGTTCTCCAGCTCCGCGCCGCTCACGCGCCCCCCGGCGACCACTAACCCCACTACTTTGTGCCGCACCCACACCGCGCCACCCGCCGCCTGAATGCCCTCGACCAGCAGATGCGCCGCGTCAAACGAATCGCATGACGCATCCGGCACGCGAAAGACCCGGGCGAGGTTGGGGTTGAGCAGGGGTTCTTCTTTAAGCGCGAGGGCCGGGGGAATCTCCTCGGCGGGGATCCCGGCGGTGCGGCATCCCGCGCGGAACGAGTCCCCGTATTGGGGCGGGTCCTCCGCGAGGGCCGCGAAAAAGCCACCGGTGTCCTCAATCGCGCTGGGCATCAGCCGTTTAAGAATCACATTCTCGCGGTGACAATCCACCGCCGAGTGCGGGTCGCGCACCACATAGCGCGCGCCGGAATGGAGCAGGCCGTGATAGCGCCCGCTTGTCCCGTGGGTCACATCGCCCTTCTCGACGAGCAGAGTCTTGAACCCGCGCAAGGCGGCATCCCACGCCGTGCCGAGGCCCGTGGCGCCCCCGCCGATGACAAGGATTTCAATATGCATAATTAGTAGGGGCGTTCAATTGAACGCCCCTACGTGCCAATCTATTTCGCAAAAAAGCGGTCGTACAAAAACGCCGCCGCCGCGCTGCCCACGCACGGGCCGACGATGTACAACCACAGATAATCGAGGTGGCCGGTGGCCAGCGCCGGGCCAAAGGTGCGCGCCGGATTCATGGATGCGCCGGTGAGCGCGCCGCCCATGAGAATGTCCATGATAAGCACAAAGCCGATGGCAATGCCCGCTACATTGCCGTTTTTGCCCAACACGCCCGAGGCAAACACGGCGGTGACGAGGAAGAAGGTGAGGATGGCCTCAACCACGATGGTCTTCACCGGGGCGGTGCTGGTGAGACTGCCAGTCGTGGCCCCGAGGCCCGTCTCGACGCCAACAAGATAGGCCAGCACATAGGCCGCGATGGTTGCGCCGACGAATTGGGCGATCCAATACCACACCGCCTTCATCCAATCAATCTTGCCGGTGAGCGCGAGGCCGAGCGTGACCGCTGGGTTGACGTGCGCGCCCGAGATGCCGCCCCACGCGTAAATGATGACCATGAGCGCGATACCATGCGCCAGCGCCACCGCGATGATGCCGCCCCCATTACTGCCCGCCAATGCCCCCGCGCCCGCGCCAATAAACGTGAGTGTAAACGTGCCGATGAGTTCGGCTAAAGCAGGTTTGAGATTGTCCTTCATGTTAAGTCTCCTTTGTCAACGGATTGAATGGATTACATGGATATTTTCTCCCCGCTCCTGATCGCTGTTTTTTGCGGTCAGGAGCGGGGTCGGGGTAAGGCTACAGCCTTCCTAAAAACACCAGCACAAACAGCGTGGCGTTGTAAGTGCCATGCGCCAGAATGGACGACCAGACATTGCGCCGCGACCAGTAATATAAAAGATTGAAAACCAAGCCGACCACGGTAACGATGCTAACCGTCGCCAGCCCCTGGTCGAGACTGCTCAGGCCAAACACCACCGCCGCGATGATAATGGCCAGCGCCACCGCCGAGCGCGACGAGCCAAGTAAAATTTCGAGGCGGTTCAACAAGAAGGCGCGATACGCCAAACCTTTTGCAACCGCAGCGATAGCTCCGCGCAGGATGAGGCTGGTGATGAGGTAGGTCACATCGCCGGTGAGAGCGCCGGAAGTCACGCCCTCGCCCTGATTGAGCAAGGGGATGAGCAGACCCGCCGCCACCAGGCCGCACAACACCCCGGCCACAACGCCCTCAATCATCCATCGGGCTAATGGCTCAGTTGGTTGCCCGAACCCCAGCGAGCGCCACGAGTCGCCAGCCAGCCACATAAGCCCCAGGGCGATGAGCGCGAGGGGCACCACCAGCCACGCCGCCAAACTCGAGGGCAGGGTGAACAGCGGCGAGTGTCCGCGCAACACCAGCGCGGCGACAACGATCACGATGATTTGGCTGAAGGCCCCCAGCCGACTGCGGAGAAAAGATTGTAGGGCGGTCATATCAACTGGTTCCCAATGAAACCCCGCGCCCCGCGCGCGAAATCGGCGGCGGGCATGGGACGTTTGCCGGGCGGCTGGATTTCGAGGAGCAACAGCCCGCCCGCGCCGCAAGCGACCACCGGCCCGGCGGGACTCGTGGCTACCGCGCCGGGTGCGCCCTCGATAGATGCCGCAACTTGAGCGCGCAGAATTTTCAGGGGCTGATTGTTCCACAGCGCAAACGCGCCGGGCCACGGGGTCAGCGCGCGGATGCGCCGTTCCACTTCGGCGGCGGGGCGGGTGAAATCCAAATGCCCATCTTCTTTTTTGAGTTGCGGAGCGTAAGTGGCGCGGGCTGAGTCTTGCGGTTGGGGCGGCAGTGTCCCGCCGAGGTAGGCCGGAAGCGTGTGGGTCAGCAAGTCCGCGCCGAGGTGCGCTAAACGCCCGGTGAGCGAATCCGTCGTGTCATCCGGGCGAATCGTTTCCGCGCGGCTGGCAAGCATCGGCCCGGTATCTAGGCCCACATCCATCTGCATAATGGTCACGCCGGTTTCTGAATCGCCCGCGAGAATGGCGGCGGTGATGGGGGCCGCGCCACGATGCCGGGGGAGCAGGGAAGCGTGGACGTTTACGCACCCGTGTCGGGGCAAGTCCAAAACGGCGGGTTTGAGAATCTGTCCGAAGGCGGCGACCACGATCAGGTCGGGGGCCCACGCCGCGAGTTGGCTCATCGCTTCGGGTTCGCGCAGGCGCGCGGGCTGGATTACGGCTAATCCGGCTTGGCGCGCAAATTGCTTCACCGGGGCTTCGGCCAGTTGCTGGCCGCGTCCCGCCGGGCGGTCGGGTTGGGTCACCACCCCGACCACGGTGTGGTGTTGAACCAGCGTTTGCAAGGTTGGCACGGCGAAGGCAGGGGTGCCCATGAAAACTACTTTGGTCACGGGCGCGCATTCTAGCACAGAGGGAAGGTGGAGAGAAGTCTCACTTGCATCTGTGGGTAAATGGAATAGAATTTACCTAGCGCAATTTGCGCCGAACTGTAACCCTATCATCTTATTAAAGGAGAAATGATTATGAGTAGCGAACCTTCCATGGGCGAAGTGACCAGTAGTGATAAGTTGTGGGCATTATTGGCATATGTGTTTTCGCCACTGGCCCCAGTTATCATCTTGTTGATGGCCGACAAGAAAGACCGCCCGTTCATCAAAGCCCACAATATTCAGGCGCTTATTCTGGGGATCATTACGGTGATTACCTCCGGTTTTTGCGTTGGCATACTGGTTTGGTTTTATGCCATTTATTGTGGTTTTCAGGCTTATGGCGGCAAGACCGTGACCATCCCCGTCATCACCGACCTCGTCAAGAATCAGGGCTGGGCCTAAAACTAAATTACGGCAGACTTGGAAGCCCGCTCCCCGGCGGGCTTCTTTGTTTGCAGGAACTCGCATCATGACTTCTGACTTTCAACCCTCCTCCTCCATGCCCCTGTCACAATCCGACGAGCGCACCTGGGCTATGCTGGCGCACCTGAGCATTTTGCTCAATCTGGTCACCGGCTTTTTGGGTGTGCCCGTGCCGCTGGTCATCTATTTCATGTATAAAGATCGCTCGCGCTATGTCGCCGACCAGTCCATGCAAGCCTTTATCTTTCAACTCGTGTGGTGGGTTGGCGGCGGTGCGCTGGTGGGCTTTGCCTGGGCGGGCACGGTTTTCCTCACCATGCTCTTCATTGGCATCTTGTGCATTCCCATCGCGCTCGTGTTGTCGCTTGTCCCGCTGGCGGCCATGGTCTATGGCGTAATTGCCGGAGTGCGGTGTTATCAGGGCGAGGACTTCCGCTACTGGCTCACCGGCAACTGGGTCATCCCGTTATAGCGCTGGAGCGTCCATGGCTTCCAAACACTGGATTCCGCCCTCCCCGCTGACCGACGTGGCCCGCGCGGCCTTGCGCGATTACCCGTTAATCGTGGCCCAACTGTTGTTCGCCCGCGGCCTCGGGGATAGCGCGGACGCCGAGCGTTTTTTCGCGGCCCAACTGCCGCAAACTCAAACCGATGACCCGTATAGCATCGCGGGATTGGGCGCGGCCGTGGAGCGGATTCAGCACGCCATTAAAAATAATGAACGCATCGCTGTCTATGGTGATTACGACACCGATGGCGTGACCGCCACCGCGCTCCTCGTGCAAGTGCTCACCGCCCTCGGCGCCTCGGCGCAAGCCTATATCCCCGAACGCGAAACCGAAGGCTATGGCATCAATGACGAAGCGCTCAAGAAACTCAAAGACGCTGGCGTGGCGCTGGTCATCAGCGTGGATTGTGGCATCCGCTCGGTGGCCGAAGCCGACACCGCCCGCGCCCTCGGCCTCGACCTCATCATCACCGATCATCACACCCCCGGCCCGGAACTGCCACGGGCCTTTGCTCTGGTCAACCCCAAACAGCCCGGTGATGAGTACCCCGAAAAAGGCTTAGCAGGCGTTGGTTTGGCCTACAAAATCGCGCAAGGTCTGGTGCGCCCGCTTGGGGGCCAGCCGCCCATCAACGGCTCGGATGTGTTGGATTTGGTGGCCCTCGGCACGGTGGCTGACCTCGCGCCGCTCACGGGCGAGAATCGCAAACTGGTGCGGGACGGACTCAAAGTGCTGAACCGCGCCAAACGCGAGGGCGTGAAATCCCTGCTCATGGTCGTGCGCCTCCAACCGGGCGGGGTGGACGCGACGGGCATCGGGTTCGCGCTCGGGCCACGGCTCAACGCGGCGGGGCGGCTCGAATCCGCTTTAGCGGCTTATGAATTGTTGACGACCAGTGATGTGTTTACGGCCAATCGTCTTGCCACGCAACTTGAACAACAAAATCGCGACCGGCAGGATTTGACGCGCCTCACCCACGCGCACGCCCGCCAGATTGCGCTGGAGACGGACCCCGACGCGCCCCTGCTGTTTGCGGCCCACCCGGATTTCAAGGATGGCATCGTGGGCCTGGCGGCGGCGCGGCTCACCGAAGAGTTCTATCGCCCGGCGGTGGTGGCGCACCTGGGCCAGGAGTTCACCAAAGGCTCGGCGCGGAGCATCCGCGAATTTCACATCACCGAGGCGTTTGACGAATGCAAGCATCTGCTCATCCGGCATGGCGGGCACGCGGCGGCGGCGGGTTTCACCGCCGCAACGGAAAATGTCGCCGAGTTGGCGCGCTCGCTGCGGGCCATCGCCCACCGCCAACTCGCCAAGACTGATCTGCGCCCGGCCTTGCAGGTGGATGTGGACGAGGTGAAGTTAACCGACTTGAACGGTGAACTGGTGAAGTATTTGGATCAGTTTCAACCGTGCGGCTATGGCAACCCCACGCCGGTGCTGGCCGCGCGGAATTTGAAAGCGAAGTTTTCCAAGACCGTGGGGCAGGACGCCAGTCACTTGAAATTAACGTTGACCGATGGCAAAGCGGATATAGATGCCATTGCCTTCCGGTTGGGCGAATGGCAAAGCAAGATGCCCGCGCGGGTGGATGTGGCGTTTAATTTGGAAATGAACGAATGGAACGGGCAGAAGCGGATGCAGATGAATGTGAGGGATTTGCGGGCGAGTGAGGGGTGAGGAAAAATCTCAAACCCCAAATCTCAAAAACCAAAATACCAAAAAGCCGAGGCGAGGTGCTTCGGCTTTTTGTTTTCAACGGATTGAACGGATGCGGCGGATGCAGATGATAAAAACTGCCAGCCATGTCAGGCCGGAAATGAGGAAGCCGATTTTTACGGAGAGGGGGTCGTAGCGGAACGTGATAGCGTGTTCGCCCTCCGGGAGTTCTAGGGCGCGGAACATGAGGTCGGCGCGGTGGATGGGGGTGGGGACGTTGTCAATGGTGGCGACCCAGCCGGGGTAGTCGGCATCGGTGAGGAGGAGATAGCCGGGGCCGGTGGCGGTGAGGCGGATGACGTTGGGTGTGTATTCGGTGAAGGTGACGGGCGGCAGGGGAGCGGGGGAGCGGGGGGGCAGGGGAGATGGTTTGTCAGAAATGATGACGGTTGAGGCCGGGTCAAAGTTGGGGTCGGCGAGAGCCGCGAGGGCGGCGGTATCGTCGCGGATGGCGATCATGTTTGGAACGACGAAAGCGCGGGGGAGCGTGGTCAGGTTCTCGTAAATTTTCAAATCGCCGGAGTGAACGAGGTGGTACTGGCCGAGGGTGAGGGTTTGGAAAGCGTCACTGCGTCTATCAAGCAAGGCCGCGCCCCGGATGACTGCCGGGCCGATGAAGGTGATGGCGATGGGGAGGGCTGGGGCTGAAAAAGGGATGAGGGTATAGGTAATTGGGGATTGGTAATTGGAAGGAATGAAAGATTGGAGATTGGAGATTGGGGATTGGAGCGTGGAACCATCGGCGAAGGTGAGTTGAACGGAGCCGGAGGCGTTGTCCACGATGAGGCCGAGGGCGGTGGCGGTGAATTGAGGGAGGTAAGCGACGGTGGCGGTTTGCCCGGCGGCGAGGCGCAGGGTGATTTGTTGGTCGTAGAAGGCCCCGGCGGCCCAGAAGTCATCGGCTTTGTCGGTGAGGAGGTAGCCGGCGTTGATGAGGGAGAGCAGGCGCTGGTCGGGCAGGGCGGTGATGTTTTCGCGGAGGCGGCCATCGGGGATGATGTCACCGGTAAATAGCGAGGTGAATTGGGCGTAATGCTTGAGCGGGAGGATGCCGCCATCGAAGCCATCCACGGTGGGGATGCGCCAGGTGAGGGAGAGGTTGGGCGAGAGGACTTCTTTGTGTTTGGTGGTGATGATGAAATCGTAGACCGCATCGGCGGGCAGTTGCGAGTCGAGGGCGGCGTGGAGTTCGGGTGAGTCGCCGGGGTCGAAGCGGAGGGCGGAGAGGGAGAGGAAGCGGGGAGGAGGAGATTGGTAATTGGTAATGAGTAATTGGGTCATTGCGGGGCGGATGGAGGTATAGGCTTCGGGGGCAGTGAGGTGTTGATAGGGGAGGACACGGGCGGCGAGGAAGAGTTCGAGGGTGGAGAGGGTGAAGATGAGGTGAGGTGTGAAGCGTGAAGCGTGAAGCGTGAAGCGCAGAGCGAACGTGGCGAGGGCCAAGATAACGAGCGGGGTCAGCCAACCCGCGAGGTCGCGGAGGGTGGGGGCACCGAGGGGGCCAAGTTCACCCGGCGGGGTGAGGTGGTTGGCGAGGGGGGAGAGGCAAATCAGGAAAATCCCAAACCCCAAATTCAAAAACCCAAATGGGCGATGGCGGAGGTCGTCGAGGCCGTGTCCGGCGAGGATGGCAATCGCAAAGGCGAAGAGGACCAGCCAGCGGGCGGGGACGCGGAAGAGGTTGAACGGTGGGAAGTTGGCTAGGAGAATATAAAGCGGGTTATAAGCGCCGAGGGCGAAGGTGAGGCCGAGGAGGGCGAGGAGGAGGAGGGGGAGACGCGAGATATAAAGCGTGGGGCGTGAAGCGTGAAGCGTAAAGCGTAAAAAGTGAAAAGTGAGGGGGGTGAGGCTAAAGACGGCGAGGGTGAGGCCGGTGAGGCTGAGGTAGGCGGTGAATTCGGAGAAGAGGCCGCGCGAATAGCCGGGGAGGAGGGCACGGGCGAGGAGGCGTGGGTCAAGTGAGAAGGAGAGGGCTTCGCGGAGAGGCAAGCCACCACTGCGGAGGGATTGGCGCGAGAGTTCGAGGGTGGGGAGGAGTTGGGCGGCGGCGAGGAGGAGGGCGAGGGTGAAAGTGAGGAAGAGGGGAAGTAGGGAGGCAAGGGAGCGGGTGAGCGGGCGAGCAGGTGAGCGAGTAATGATATGGCTAAATGTATAAAGGGTCAGCGCGACGGCAATAATGAAAGCAGTTTGGGTGTGACCAGCCAGGAGGACGAGGGAGAAGAGAACGGCGAGCGTGCAAAGGTGGATGAGGTTTTGGGGATTGGGGATTGGTAATTGGTAATTTGAGGTTTGAGGTTTGAGATTTGAAGCGGCCCATAGTAACCACGGAAGCCAGGCGAGGGCTTGGAGTTGGTTAATGTGTTCGACTTGGGCCGTGAGGTAGCCGCCGAGCGTGAAGAGACTGGCCGAGAATAGGGCGGCGAGCGGTGATTGGCCGAGCGTTTTGTGGGCGAAGAGGTGGGTGCCGAGGTAGGCGATGACGAGATGAAGCAGGATGGAGATTTTGATGGCGAGGGGCGCGGGGAAGAAGATGAGCGGCCAGTTGAGTGGGTAGAAGACTCCCGCTTGCGGGTTGGCGAGAAAGGGCGCGCCCATGAAGAGATAGGGATTCCACAACGGGAGATGCCCAGCGAGAAGTTCTTGGGCGCGATAATCCCAATAAGGATAGAAGTAGAGAAAGGTGTCGCCCCGCGCGAGGATGAGGTTGGTGAAGGCGAGTTGGCGGAAGAAGAGGAAGATGAGCGCCAGACCCACGATAATGGGGATTAGAGATTGGAGATTGGAGAATTGGAGACGGCGCATGGCTCAAGCGTCAGTGGGGCTATTCGCGCGGTCGGCGAGATAAAAAATCATATCTTGCTCGACAGTTTGTTTTCCAAAATGCTGATGAAGCATGGCGAGGATTTGTGCGCGATGGTCGGTGGCGTGGTTGGCGACGTGCAGAAGTAATTCCCATCGGTGATGGACTCCCCTTAAATTGCGGTTGGCGATTTCCCAGGTCACGGGTTCATCCAGTTGGGCTTGGGTCAGCGAGGTGATGTAGGTCAAGGCGCTGGCGCTAAGTTCATGCCATTTTGTCTGGGTGGTCTGCCGCGTGGCGTAATCTTCAAACGCTAAATGCGGGGGGAGCGCAACGCCCTCAATGCGGGCGAACCAGCGCTGGGTGCTACTCATCATGTGAACCAGATGATGCCGGATGGAGCCAGTGGAGTAGTTGAGTGGGCGAGTAAATTCTTCATCCGTGAGTTGTTCGATACATTCCCAAAGTTTGTCAACGGCCCAGTAACTGTAGTGATAGAGAGTGCTGAGGGATTGGGGGGTCATGGTTGAAGCGTTGGTGGCGCTAATTGATAAATGGTAAACGCGGGTGAACCATCTGCCCACAATGAAGTATGCACTGGGATGAATTCAAAGCCAACTTGGGCGGCGGCGGCCCGAAGCTCGGAATCGGCTTCCCAACTGGGGACAGCGAGATAGCGCGGGGAGGCGCGGCCAAAGGATTGTAAGTCAGCGGCCAAAGCCGCGGGCGTGGGGAACCAGGCCACATAGAGGGGGCCGTCAAAGAGATAGAAATTCCATTCCCAACTGAGCCAGTGGTCATACAGCACGCCGCCGGTCGGCAGGGTATGGATAAAGCGCGCGGCGTCGTCAATGCCAGCGTAGGCGCCGTGGTCGCCGCCAATGGGGTACCCCGAGCGCATGGCGGTGAGGGCGGGCTGGATGAGCAGAAGGCAGAGCATGACTGGAAGCAAATCCAGCGATAAATTGCCAAATCCCAAAACCCAAATTCCCAAACGAGGGGAAAACTGAAAAGTAAAGAATGAAAAGTGATGGGCTATGCGCCATAGGCCGTAGGCTAACTGCCAAAGGCCACGGGCGGCTACTAGAGCCAGAAGCGGAATGAGAGGCACCAAATAACGATCCCAGACGGGGAAGGGGAGGAAGGTGTAGAGGGCGAGGTACAGTAAGACGTAATTAGTAATTAGTAAATCGGCGAGGGCGGCGCGCGAGGGGGAACGGAAAGAACGCCAAAGAAGAAAGGGCAAGCCGAGCAGAAGGATGAGATTGAAAACCCGCGAGGCGGTGAAGTAGTGGAGCAGGGCAAACCACGCTTGAAGGCGGGGGATGAGTTCGTTGGCGCGGATGAGGCGGTTGGGGACGTTGTCGCTGTAGCCTTGTGACCAGAAACCGATTGGTCCCTGCCGGATTAAATCCCAGCCGAAGATAATGAGCAGACAGATGAACAAGCCAATGAGGATGGCCCGCAAAGCGATCCAGAGTTGACGGAGCGTGGCTGGAAAATCATCAGCGCCCGGCCGGGGGAGGCGGACAAGATAGAGGGCGAGGCTCAACGGGAGGAATAAAAGTGCGGTTTGTTTGGTGGCAAAGGCGAGGGCAAAGGCCAACGCCAGGGCGCGGGGTTCCCGTTGGGTCGCGGCCCACCAGCCCCACAGAATCAAGGCGGTCAGCAGTGGGTCTATGAAGACCGTGATGGAAAAGAGAATCGCAAAGGGCGAAAGGGCAAAGAGCCAGGCGGCGAGATGCGCGGCAGGCGCGGCGTAGAGGCGGCGGGCAAGGGCCAAGAGAAGCGCCACGCTGACCACACTGGCAAAGTAAGTTGGCAGGCGCACCGCAAACTCATTGCCCCCGAAGAGTAAAACACTCAGCGCGTTGAGGTAAATGGAGAGCGGGGGCTTATCCACGACCACGCTGGTGAGGAGCGGGTCGCGGCCCGAGGCGACAAGGCGGGCGAATGAAGCGTAGAGGGCCTCGTCGGGGTGGAAGCGGTGGGTGAGGAGCGGCAGACCGCGCAGACTGGCGGCCACCAGCAATACGCTGAGGGCGCTGGCCCAGTGTAAATCAACCCGCAGCGCGCGGCGGTTCAATCCACAAAACGATATTTGAGCAAGGCCCACACCGCCTCAAAGGCGTCCCACAGGCCAATTTTCTTGCCCTCATTGTATTCACGCGGGTTGAACGAAATGGGCACTTCGTAGATGCGGTGTTTGCGCTTAAGAATTTTGGCCGTAATCTCCGGCTCGATATCGAACCGACGCGAGCGCAGGGGCACACCCTTGAGCACCTCGGCCTTGAAGACTTTGTAGCCCGTCTCCATATCGGAGAGGATGGTGTCATACAGCAGGTTGGTCATCAACGTGAGCAACATATTGGCGACCATGTGCCAAAACATCATGGCTTTGCGTGGCCCGCCCAGAAACCGGGAGCCATAGACCACGGCGGTTTTGCCCTCTTCGATGGGTTGGAGCAGATGCGGATAGTCGCGCGGGTCGTATTCGAGGTCAGCATCCTGGATGAGGATGATCTCGCCGGTGGCCGCGGCAATACCGGTGCGCAACGCCGCGCCCTTGCCGCCGTTTTTTTCGTGGAAGATCACCCGGCGCCAACCCTCATCGGGCAGGGCGCGCAGAATCTCGCGGGTGCCGTCGGTGGAACCGTCATCCACGATGATGATTTCGCCCTCGGGCGCATTGGCCCGCACCGCGCGGAGAATCGGCTCGATGGTGGCTTTTTCGTTATAACATGGAATTACGACTGATAATTTCATGCGCCGAATTATAGCAGGTGGGGTTAGGCGGCTGAAGCTTTTTGGCGGGGGATTCTGGCGGGTGTATAATCTAAAAATTATGATTACCCGGATTTATTTCGAGGAGAAAATGAATGACTAGTCGTCCTGCGGCGCCGCCCCCGGCGCCTCGCTCTCCGGCCCCGCCCCCGGGGAACCCGCCCCCGGCGGGAGCGCGTCCCCCCGCCGGGGCCCCGGCCCCCGGCGCGGCCGCGCGTCCCCCGGTGGGCGAGCCAGCTTTCATCCCGCCGCCCCTCAGCAAACTGGAAGATACTGGGTTATCCCTGAATTATTTGGCTGACCTGGCTTTGAAAATCATCTACGCCAGCGGGTATCTCAATGGTTTTCGGATTGCGGATTTAATCGCGTTGCCCTTTGTTGGGATTGTGGACCAGGTGCTGGTGTTTTTGAAGAGCGAAAAACTGGTGGAGGTGAAAGGTCAGGGCGGGTTTGGCGAGGGGGCGTATCAGTATGCCATTACCGGGCTGGGCATTGAGCGGGCGCGGGAGGCCATGGCGCGTAATCAATACGCCGGGCCAGCCCCGGTGCTGATTGAGACTTATAACGAAGCCATTCGCAAGCAGGCCGCCAAACGTAAACAAATTCACCAGCGGGCCATGCGCACTGCCTTGTCCAACCTGGTGGTGAGTGAGAAAACTTTTGCGCGCATTGGCCCGGCGGCCAATTCCGGCTCGTCGCTCTTTCTATATGGCGCGCCCGGCAACGGCAAAACTTCCATTGCCCGGGCCATCGGGGATATGATCCTCGGTGAGGAAATGTATATCCCCCACGCGGTGGATGTAGAGGGGCAGGTGATTAAGGTCTTCGACAGTGTCAACCATACGGAAATCAAGGATGTCGAGGCGCACACCGGGCAGACCGGCTCATTGCAACCCAACAAACTCAAACGCGATACGCGGTGGGTGAAAATCAAGCGGCCGTTTATTGTGGTTGGCGGCGAGTTGACCATGGCGGGGCTGGACTTGCAGTTCAATGATACAAATAAATTTTACGAAGCGCCTTTTCAAATGAAGGCCAACGGGGGTATGTTCCTCATTGACGACTTTGGTCGGCAACAGGTGCGCCCGCGCGATTTGCTCAACCGCTGGATTGTGCCCCTGGAAAACCGCATTGACTTCCTCACCCTGCACACGGGGCGCAAGCTGACCATTCCGTTTGAAGTGTTGGTGGTGTTCTCGACCAACTTGCCGCCCAAAGACCTGGTGGACGAGGCGTTCCTGCGCCGGATTCGCCACAAGATTGAAATTATTGACCCATCGTTTGAAGAATACCGGGAGATTATGAAGCGGGTGTCGGCGGGCAAGAAGGTGGCCTATGATGACAAGGGCTTGGCGTATCTTTTGCAGGAATGGTATGTCAAGCGTAACCGCAAATTGCGCTCGAATCACCCGCGCGATATTTGTGAACAGATTTTGGATATCTCCTCGTATTTGAATGTGGAGCCGATCTTGAACAAGGATTTGATTGACCGCGCGTGTGAGGCGTATTTCGTGGAACTATAATGCCTGGCATGGGTTTGATTTTTTAAAATCGCAGGCCGCTGATTGGAGAAATCAGCGGCCTGCTTGTTTGAGATGTCGGTATTCAGCGCTGGCTCTTACGGGGTCGTTGCTTGGTCGGTGAGGATTTTAACCGCCGCATCCAGTTGGGGATCGCGCTGGGCGGCATGGTCTTCGTCGGTGAGTTCCACCACCACATCCGGGGTAATGCCGAGTTTGTGGATGGAGCGGCCCTCGGGGGTATACCAGCGCGCAATGGTCACGCGCACCGCGCCATTTTCCCCACGTAACGGCCGCCAGTTCTGCACCGAACCTTTGCCGTAAGAAGTCACCCCCACCAGCGGGCCGCGTTTGGTGTCCTGAATAGCGCCGGCCACAATCTCGGAAGCGGAAGCCGAACCTTGATCAATAAGAACCACGAGCGGGATTTGAGTCGCCAGCCCGCCCCGTAAGGCCTCATAGGTTTGCTCTTTGCCATCGCCATACTTTTCGCGCATCACCACGCCGTCCCCCACAAATTGCGAGACCACTTCAATGGCGGTATTCAAATAGCCGCCGGGGTTGCCGCGCAAATCCAAGACCAACCCGGCCGGGTTTTGCGCCAGCAGGTCGGTGAGCGCAGTTTTTAGCTCGGCAGTGGTGTTGTCGCCAAAATCGTTGATTTTGACATAGCCCAGGTTGCCGTCCAGCATTTTGCTTTCAACTGACGCGAAATGGAACTTCGCCCGCACAATGGAAAATTCCAGCGGGTCCGGCGCGCCCTCGCGGATGATCGTCAACTGGACGGTGGTGCCCTCCGGCCCGCGCACGCGGCTGATGATTTCGGCCTCGCCCAGCCCGGCCATATCTTCGCCATCCACTTTGACGATCAAGTCATCCGGCTTTAGCCCGGCGACCTCGGCGGGCGAGCCGGCCATGGGGGAGACAATTTTCAAATAGTCGCCCGAGCCTTCCACATAGGCGCCAATGCCTTCGAAATCACCGGCTTGCGATGAGGTGGCAATTTCGTACTCGGCGGGACTCATGTAGCCTGAGTGTTGGTCGCCTAACGCCGCCAGCATTCCCCGAATCGCACCCTGGGCCAGTTTGGTATCGTCCACGGGCTGGTCCACATACTCTTGATGCACCAGTTGCCACGCTTCCCAAAATGGCTCCATCAGTTTTTCTTCCGAGGCGGTCGGGCCGCCGCTTAAACTCAGGTCGGGCAGGCCAAAGCTCGGGGCGGCGTTTTCGGGCGCGGGCGCGGTTAACCGCCCGGCGGCGAACCCGCTGGCAAACATCGCCGTGCTTAAGAACAGCATCACCCCACAGGTCAGTACCACTGGCAGAATTTTTTTCATCACCATCTCCTCATCACGAATATCTTTTAGCAACTTTAAGGTGCTACCGTTTTTGACGGGATTGGCGTAGGTCGCGCTTGGAGCGCGACAGTTTTTGCCGCGTCAGGGGTCGGGCTACAAGCCCGACCTACATCAGTTTCCCGTTAAAGCCAACTTTATGTGGTCAGCTTAACTCCCGGTAGTGTACCCTAATTGGATAAGCGGCAGATGAAATTTGCATTAAAACAAAAACGCCGGGTCTCAGACCCGGCGTTGGGAGCGGCGCTTTACGGATTGACTGTGAGGGTGCCGGTCATCCCCGCTTCCTTGTGCCCGGGGATATCGCAATAAAAAATGTACGTCCCGGCGGCGGGCGAGAAAGTCGCCGTGCCGCTTTGACCCGGCTGGACTTTTTCAATCTTCACATTCAAAGCGTCAATAACAAACGAATGCTCCAGCGCCCCGCTGTTTTGAAAAGTCACCGTCACCGCGTCGCCAGCTTTGGCGGTCAGGGCGGTTTGGTCGTATTTGATGTCTTCGCCTTTGAGATTCAGGCTCACCGTCTGCGCGCCGCCGCCGCACGCAACTAACCCCAGGGCCATGAGGGCCAATACTAAAACCAATTTCTTGCTGTTCACTGTATTACTCTCCTTGATTTAGGTTTAATAAAACTTGCCAGCGGCAAGTGGAAAAATTATATCACCCGGCGAGTGAGCTTGTCTGCGTCAGCGGTTTGAAGGATGGCTTGCGCCTGCGCGATCTGCGCCCGCACGGATTCGGCGCTCGTGCCGCCGGTCACGCCCCGGCGGTTGACCGCGGCCCGTGCGTCCCACACCTCGACCACATCGGCTTCGAAGACTGGGCTGAGTTCGCGTAATTCTGCCAGGCTCAACTTGTCCAACGGCTGGTGACTGCTTTCGGCCTTCTGCACCGCCGCGCCGACAAGATGATGCGCCTCGCGAAACGGCACGCCCTTGCGCACCAGATAATCGGCGAGTTCGGTGGCGAGCAAGGCCGGGTCGAGGGCGGCGGCCATGCGGTCGGCGTTGACCGTGAGCGTGACGACCACGCCCGCGAGGACGGGCAACAACAGGTCGAGCGCGTCGAAGGCGGCGAACACGGGCGGCTTGTCTTCCTGTAAATCTTTATCGTAAGCCGAGGGCAAGCCCTTGAGTGTGGCGAGCAAACCCGTGAGGTGGCCGATGAGCGTCCCGGCTTTGCCGCGCGCCAGTTCGAGCATGTCGGGGTTTTTCTTTTGCGGCATGAGCGACGAGCCGGTGCTATAGGCGTCGGCCAGGGTGACAAAGCCAAACTCGGCGGTGGAGAAGATAATGAGCGCCTCGGCGAGGCGGCTGAGGTGCGAGGCCATGAGCGCGGCGTTGAATAGAAATTCGGCGGCGAAATCGCGGTCGGAGACGGCGTCGAGGCTGTTCTCCGAAACTCGCGCGAAGCCGAGGTCCGCCGCGAGGGTGGCGCGGTCTATGGGGTACGCGGTCCCGGCGAGCGCGGACGAACCGAGGGGGCAGACAGAAGCGCGGGCGCGCGCTTCCGCCCATCGGGCAGTATCCCGCTCGGTCATCCAAAAAAATTGCATCAGCCAGTGGCCGAAGGTGATGGGTTGGGCGCGTTGGAGGTGGGTGTAGCCGGGCAGGAGGGTGTCGGCGTGGGCCTCGGCTTGCGCGAGGAAGGCGTGTTGCAAGATGTGCGTATGGGCAATGATTTTTTCGTGCGCGTCCATGACCCACAGCCGGAAGTCGGTGGCGACCTGGTCATTGCGACTGCGCCCGGTGTGCAGTTTGCCAGCGGTGGGGCCGATGAGTTCACCGAGGCGGCGCTCGATGGCGGTGTGGATGTCTTCGTCGTTGGGCGCGAAGGCGAAAGCGCCGGCGTTGAACTCGTCGTGGGTGTGTTGCAGACCACTGACGAGGGACACGCTTTCGAGCGGGGTGAGCAGACCGGCGCTGGTGAGGGCCATGGCCCAGGCGATGCTCCCGCGAATGTCCTCGCGCCACAGTCGTTGGTCGAAGGGAAGTGAGGCGTTGAGACGATGGGCGAGGGCGTTGGTTTCGGCGGAAAAGCGTCCGCCCCAGAGTTTGGTCATAGTGGTCTTGTGGTCAAGCGGTCTTGTGGTCGGATGGTCAAGAGCTTTTTTCAACGGATGAAACGGATGGGGCAGAGATTTTTTTCTCCGAGCCTTCCGCTCCATCCGTTGAAAAATGTTCGACTACCCGACTAATCACGTTTGAACTTGCTATAGTCCGGCTCGGCATATTGCCGCTTGGCGCCGTCGGCCAAGTTGAGCAGGGCGTTCACTTTCATGGGCAGGCCGAAGAGATGGATGAAGCCTTCGGCATCGGATTGATCATAAACGTTTTCCTGCCCAAAGGTGGCGAAGTCTTCGCGGTAGAGGCTGTAGGGGCTGGTGCGGCCGGCCACGGTGAGACTGCCTTTGTAGAGTTTGAGTTTGACCGTGCCCGTGACGTGCAGTTGAGTTTGGTCAATGAAGGCTTGCAAAGCCACGCGCAGGGGATGATACCACTGACCAAAATACACCAGTTCCGCGTAGCGCGCGGCGATGAGTTCTTTGTAATGGAGCGTGTCGCGGTCGAGACAGATGGATTCAAGTTCGCGGTGCGCGTCGAAGAGCAGAGTCCCGCCGGGGGTCTCGTACACCCCGCGCGATTTCATGCCCACAAGCCGATTCTCGACCAAATCAATGCGGCCCACGCCATGCCGCCCGCCCAGCTCGTTGAGTTTCAAGATTAAGTTGGCCGGGGACAACCCCTCACCATTGACCGCGACTGGCACACCCAGTTCAAAATCAATCGTCACATACTCCGGCGTATCGGGGGCTTTTTCGGGCGCGACGGTGAGTTGGAACATTTCTTCGGCTGGCTCTTGGCCGGGATTCTCCAGCCCTCCGCCTTCGTGCGAGAGATGCCACAGGTTGCGGTCACGCGAATAGATGGATTTGAGCGTGGCGCTCACCGGGACGTTAAACTCGGCGGCAAATTCCAGCGCGTCCTCGCGGGAGCGGATTTTCCAGGCGGGGTGCCGCCACGGGGCGATCACCTTGAGTTTGGGATTGAGCGCGGTGAAGGTTAGCTCAAACCGCACCTGATCATTGCCCTTGCCCGTGCATCCGTGGGCCAGCGCGTCGGCCCCCTCGGCCTCGGCCACCCGCACCTGATGCGTGGCGATGAGCGGGCGCGCAATGGACGTGCCGAGCAGATAACGCCGTTCGTACAGGGCCGCCGATTGCACTAATTTAAAAAGATAGTCTTTGGCAAACTCCTCGCGCAGGTCTTTGACAATGCATTTCAACGCGCCGGTGGCAATGGCCTTTTCGTTCAGACCCGACAACTCCTCCCCCTGGCCGATGTCGGCGGCGAAACACACGACCTGGGCGGCGGGGTAGTTTTGTTTAAGCCACGGCACGATGACAGACGTATCGAGACCCCCGGAATAGGCGAGGACGATTTTTTGGATGGCAGGTTGAGACATGAGAGACTCCATTGGACGATTTCTGATTGTCGATTGCTGATTGATGATTGTGGATAAAAGAGTTTTTCCTAACTCGCCTTACCCGAACAAGCGCGGTTGCGGGAATGTCACTCCGAGCGAAGCGAGGAGTCGCTACGCTAGTTGTAGAGATTCCGCAGCGCAAAGAGCGCGCCTTCGGAATGACAGTGAGTAAGGTGAGTTACGGATAATCAACAATCAGAAATCGGCAATCATAAATAAAAAAGCCCTCCGGGAGGCGGAAGGCTTTAGGGCGCGGATAAATGCTAGGGCAATCAGTCTAAACGCAAGCGCGGCCAGCCAACCATCCCGAAATAAAACGGGTGAAACGACGGCTGGGACGACGGAAGCGGAGTTGACTAATCATAAGCGGGTGAATGGTAATGGGGCAGGCGGTTTGGGGCAATAGCTAATGCTGACAAAGAAGCGGCAAGGAATTTGGATAGGGTGCACGAGGCCTCAGTCGCCAAATTTGTATTCATCCACATCGCATACGGGCCGGTAGCCAATCCGCTGATAAATCTTGTTTGAGGTGGGGTTGGCTAGGTCGGTGAACAGCGTGCAGAACTGGCGACCGCTATCGAGCAAGTGCTGGCTCACGGCGGCGGTGCAAGCGCTGGCATAGCCGCGCCCGCGAAACTCTTTGGGGGTATAGACCGGGCCAATCCGCATACTGTTGGGCGTGGGGCCGCCGTAACTCACGAGCGACACGGGTTGTGGGTCTTCCCATAGAAATGTGCCGCGATAATCCGGCGGCATGGTGAGCATCATATTCACCACGCGCTCAATCGCCGCATCGTCGGGTTCGCCAAAGGCTTCGAGTTGAAAGGCGTGTAACCAATCGAGGAGCAACGCGCGGTCGGTTTCTTGCGCCCGGCGCATTTGTCCGGTCACCCCACCGGGGGGCATCACCCGGTCAAGCCGGTAAATGCGCTCCGCCATTTTGCGGCTAAAAGTTTTTCCAGTGAGTTCGCGCCACACCTCGGCAAACCGTAGGCCCACCGGCACCGGCCCGGTGACCCCGGGCGTGTCGGGGCGAAATTCCAGCGCATCGTGGGCGATTAATTTGAGCGCGGCCAAGTCATCGCACCGCGCCAGAATCAACCGATAGGGCGGGGTCATCACTGCGGCGGCGCTGACTTGCCCAGCGTCTTCAACCACCGCGAAATATGGCTGGCTGGCGTATAAATCCGGCTGGAGCGTCAGTACATTCATCAAGCCGAGCATGAGATTGTGTTCGGTCTCATGCGCCACGAGAAAGGCCTCGGCGCGGGCGCGGAAGTTGGGGGAGGAAGAGAAGCGGGTGAGGTTCATATCACTCTTTAAATTTCTCTTGGCCTGTTGCCTCAGCATCATCTGACCCAAATGGCGGGATAGAATAACCTTTTGACTTTGCCCAGTGCCACACGCCAATTGCTAAATCAGCCCATCCACTTGAGCGCGACTTATATTGGCTCGTCATTTCAACTAATGCAGTAATCTCATCTTGAGACACTAACGGTGCATCTATCAATTCAAGCCACTGCCGAGCAACTTCTGCGCCCAGCTCCCATTTTGGATTGGGGTCTAGACTGGCTGTTTCCCGGAAGTAATCTATCAGATTTTGTGCGTGCTCCTTGCTATTCATACCAATGCCCTTTCAATTTTGCTCCAAGTAAGTCGGGCTTGTAGCCCGACACTGAATGCAACAAAAACCGTCGCACTACAATGGCGACCTACGTCTGCTCTCCCAATCTCCAATTCTCTAATCCCCGCTTACCAATTTCCCCAACTCATTCAACGCCTTCCAATACCCCTCAATGCTGGGGATGAAGTGGCGCTCGTCTTTGGCGTGTGGCCCGAAGCCGGTCTGCCCCCAGACGATGCCTTGCCCCCGGGGCGCAAAGCGCGCGCTCGTGCCGGGGAGCTTTTTCCCGACGTGGGGTGCCTGCCCCGAGGCGGCTTGCACGGCCTCGAGGAGTTTTAGCAAATACGGATTATCCGGGTCGCAGGCAATGCCGCCTTCGTTGACAGTGATGTTTAATTCCAAACCCGCGCTTTGGCAATATGCCTGCGCTTGCGTGGCAATGACTTCCAGATCGTCTTGCGGGATGGAGCGAATCTCCACCCCCAGCACGCCTTTGTCGGCGGTGATGTTGTAGACGCCATATTCGCCCACGCTGACAAACGGGAAGCGATATTGCGATTGCCACCCGCCCTCGCCTTGGAGGGTGAGCGATTTTTGGAAGAGATCGGTGAGCGCGTTGCGCGCGTGAAATAGTCGCTCGCTGAGGTCGGCGTTGGCCCCGGCGGTGCCGGTGTGGCCTTTGGCCCCGCGCGCGATGACCTCGAAGCGCATCACGCCGCGATTTTCGATGCAGACCTCGCCCATGAGCTCGATGCCTTTTTCGCCGGTGCGCTCGCCCGCGATGAACAGTTGGGGCGCGTACCCGGCGTGGATGGCGGCCAAGTCCGCGAGGGCGTGGGGCGTGCCGGTGGGTTCGGCCTCACCGTTTTCCTCGTTCCCCACCAACAGCAGATTTACGCCTGGGAACGGTTTTCCCGCCTTCAGCGTATCTTTCATCCACACCATGTACGTGGCGACGACGGTTTTCATGTCCGCCGCGCCGCGCCCCCACAGATAATCGCCTTCGATGCGCGGGAGGAATTGCAAGTCATCGGGCTCAGGCGGCACGACATCAAAGTGACCGGAGAGCATGACGGGCGCGGCCGCGCGGCCGGGGAACGCGGCGAACACGGCCGGGTATTTGGTCTGGTCGTAATACTTCACCTCGAGGCCGGCGTCGCGCAGATAATCGAAGATGAGGGTGCCGGCGCGGTGGACTTCGTCGAGGCGCTCGGCGGGGCAGTTGGTGACGGAGGGGATGCGGATGAGTTGTTGCGCGAGGTCGAGCACCTCGGCGGTTTTGTTGGCATAGTGCGGGGCGATGATGGCTTCGGCCCGCGCGCGGAAGCGGATGGGCGCGGCCCGGTCGAGCCGCGCGTCGTCGCGGGCGTGTTGGAGCAGTTCGCGGATTTTGCTGGCTTCCTCGCCGAGCGCGGCCACCGAGCCAGCCACGGTTTCGATGTCGCGTTTCACCTGCTCTTCGCGCTCCACCGCGAGTTGTTTCAGGATTTCCACGGGCACAATCTCGAAACGGGATGGGCCGATTTCTTTTTTGATCCGGTCGCGCATTTGTTCGGCGGTGTTCGCCGCGCCGTGGCTCATGGCCACCAGCGGGGCCAGGATGTCCCACTGGTTCAAGGCTTCGGCGAGGGGCCGGAGTTGCGACAGCGTCCAGTGGAGAAAATCGCGCACAGGGACGGGTTTCCCGTTGAAGGGATTCTCAATCTCGGCTTGCAGGCCATAGTGCGCGGCTTGGGCTTCGTTGCGCCGGGCGCGCGCCAGGTCTTCATGGTCATAGCGAAAAGCGCGGGCAAAGGTTGGGTCGGCGTAGAATTGGATGAGCAGCAGTTCTTTGAGCGCGAGGTTGGCGAGATCAAGTTCCAGCGAGTGGCCGCCTTCGTCGGTGCGGATTTCAACCCGGGCCATGGGGATGTTGATGCGCGCCAGCAGATTTTCACGTTCGATTTGTTGCGCCATCTCTTCGACGGTTTTGGTTTCGCCCGCGGTGTACAGGCCGCGATGGTAGATGGCGTGAAGTTGGTCGGAGGTGGTGAGGATGAGGCGCTCGACCGGCTCGGCGAAGGACCGCGCCCGCACGGGAGTCCAGTTGTTGTTGCCGAACCGCACTCCGCGCCGGACGAGGTCGTACGAGGCGCGCAGATAATCATCGTGGGTGCGGTAGAGATTGGGGATGTCGAGCGTGTCGGGGTTGGGGAAGGTGTAGTTGCGATTCGAGTCCACGTCGGTGAGCACAATCACCGGGCGGCCATCGCGCATTTCCGGACGCAGGGGGGTGGAGGCGCTGGTGGCGATGAAGAGCGCGGCAAAGGCGCGCATGAGGCGGGTGGCTTCGACGTAGACGCGATTTTTATAGGTGTCGAGATGGGCTTGCGTGTCGCCGCGCTCGGTGGGCGAGAGGTGCATGAAGTCCCAACTGAGCAGGGGTTCGGGGAGCGAGAGGTTGGCGTGGATGCCGGCAGTGGCCAATGCTTCGCCGTAAATGTCCACGCATTTTTGCAGATACCGCCGTTTGGCGAGATTCCAGCCGCTGGGGATGGATTGATGGCCGATGGGCGCGGGATAGAGCAAATTGCCATGAAAGTGATAGAGCCGTTCACTAAATTCGCGCCCGGCTTTGGAGAGGGTGTTGAGCAAAACCGCTTCCATGAGACGCGCTTCGTAAACCGCGCCCAACACCGAATAGTGCGGCGCGGTGGCCCACTCGATCATCCAGTGAAAGACCTCGCGCTGGCTCCGCTCGCCGACCCACCTCGGCACGACGCTGGTGAGCAGATAATCCACAAAGCTTTGCTCGTCCGGGCCGGTGCCCACGGTGAGCACGGGCTTGAAGTCCGGGTCGAGGATGTTCCACTCGAGTTCCAGCCCGGCGGTGCCGCTTTTGAAATTGCTCTTAAGCGCGGCCTCGCGGGCGAGGAGGTATTTTTCGGCGAACTTGGGGGCGTCGAGGGGCATGAAAGACTCCGAGGGAGGATGTGTATAAGTATGAAGGTGTGGAGGTGTGTGGGTATTAAGCAAATGTAGCGAGTAAGTGAGACAGCCATCGGTGTTGATTGCCAGCCAGCGTTGCCTGGTCAGTCAAATCAACCCAGTAATACTCAAACACCATCCCGTTATCCTCGCCATTGCCCTGCACTGTGTGTGACCAATTTTCGGGCGTGTCATCGGGCGCGAGGAGATGGAAGATATGGCGGGTTTGATTCCAGTCGGCCTCGAAGTGTTCGGCGAGTTTGCTGACGAGGACGGGATTCTGCACTCCCGACTCCTCTGCGACCTCGCGGAACAGCGCGGCCTCGACGGTTTCGCCCGGCTCGACGGTCCCCGCCGGAATTTGCACGCCGGCTTCGGGGAAATCGCGGTGTTTGAAGACCAGTAATTGCATGGTGCCATTACGCTGGCGGGTGAGGTAGGCGAGGACTTTGTGCTTCATTACAGATGACAGTAGCCAGACTTCGGTTTTATCTGGCTACTGACGACTGAGTTCTGCTAGCCCCTCCACCAACCTCTGCGCCGCGCCCAGCGTCTTTTCCACCGGAGTCGCGTACGAGAAGCGAATCCACTCCGCGCCGAACTCAGAGAAGTAGATGCCGGGGACGACGGCGAGGCCGACCTGCTCGGCGAGGTATTGGCCGAGGGCTTCGCTATCCTTCCAGCCTTTGGCTTGGAGCCATTTGCTGACGTTGATAAAGGCGTAGTAGCCCTTGCCCAAAATGTGTTGGAAGTTGTGTTCAACCAGAAAATCTTTCAACACTTTGCGGCTGGCATTGGTTGGCTCGACGATGGAGCGCGAGACTTTCTCGTAGCCCATTTCGTAGGCGGCCATGGCCACGGCCACCGAATAGAAACTGGGGACGATGGTGTGCGAGGCGCGGGCCACAGTGAACTTAATCACGTCCTCGGAGGCGATGAGGTGGCAGTTGCGGATGTTGGAGCCGCCGAGCGATTTGGTGATGCCATCGAGGAACATCAGCCGCTTGCGCTCGTCGGGGTCGAAGTATTGGATGAAGGTGTTGAGGTTTATGGGCTGTTCGTCGGTGACGTAGTGATACATCCAGTCGAACAGCACATAGGCCACGCCCGCTTTGAGCGCGGCTTTGGCGAGGGTGGCTTGCTTTTCGGGGGAGATGGTCGCGCCGGTGGGGTTGTCGGGGTTGGTGATGATGAGGCCCGCCACTTTGCGCCCACTGCGGGCGGCGAACTCAACACAGGCCGCAAGGCCTTCTTCCGAATAGGCCCAGCCTTCTTCCGCGCGGCCCGGGGCCAACAGCACGTTGGCGCCGACCCCGTAGGGGCCCCAGTTGTACGAAATCCACGGGACGCGGGAAACCACCACCGGGTCGCCGAGTCGCCCATGGCCGAGGGCCAGCATCGCGGAGTAGGCTTTCATCAGGGCATCGCGCCCGCCCTGGGTGGCAATCACGTTGTTGGGGCCGAGGCCGCTGGCGGGGTCTAGTTTCCAATATTTTTCAATCACGGCTTTGCGATAGGCCTCAGTGCCAAAGGGCATATCATAAGCCGTGCCGTGTTCCATTTGGAGTTGGTGGGCGCGTTCCAGCACGTCGCGCGGGACGCCGGGTAAGCTCGCGCCGCCGTCACCCTGCGAGGCGTCGTAGGTTTTTCCGTCGGGATGCGATTGACGGTAAACGGCGAGGCTCTTGTTAATCAGGAACATCCGCGAGGGCGGAATCGTCGCCAGTTGATTCAGGTAATCGCCAACGGGAATCAGATTTGGTTCGGGGTGGGCGTAGACGGGGGAGTCGGGGGAGGGCATTTATTATCCTTTCGGGTTGGCAGGGGGGTTCTGGTAGGGGCGTTCAACTGAACGCCCCTACCGAGGGCAAATAAAAGCCCCGACTTGCGGTCGGGGCGAATGTCACGGGCAGGCACGCGCAAACCGACACATTTTAGGGAGCGAAGCGATTAGTGTCGGTGGGGTTGGAGCGCGTAAGCATGGCGCGAGTGTATCATGGGCGTTGTGAGTGCGTCAACCGGAGCGCGCTTACAAAAACTCGGCGCGCCTTTTGTGCAAAGTGTGGGGAGATTTTGGCCCAGCCTGTGTTATCTTTCAGCCACGATGAAATCAGTGTTTGGCTTTTACTTTTATGCGTACTTTTACGGCACTCGCCCCGATCTGCCGCCGCTTGCGCATGAGTAGAGCCTGACCGACTGACCCAACACTCAAAACCGCGAAGCGTAACGGCTTCGCGGTTTTTATTTGCCTCACCCCCGCCCCCTCTCCCGAAACGGAAAGGCTGTTTCGGGAGAGGGGAGCAACCCACTCCCCTCTCCTGACCGCGCTCTTTGCGGTCAGGAGAGGGGCCGGGGGTGAGGCCTCAGGAGACAGACCATGCCCGTTCGAGGCATTCGCGGGGCCACCATTGCTCAAGCCGATACTGCCGAGGCGATTCGCTCGGCGACGCGCGAACTTTTGGTGGAAATCGTCGCTGTCAATGAGCTGGACCCAGCGGATATTGCCAGCGTGATCTTTACAGTGACGCCCGATTTAACCGCCGCACAACCGGCCCGCGCCGCGCGTGAACTGGGCTGGACGGATGTGGCGCTCATGTGCGCCAGCGAGATGGTTGTCCCCGGCGGGTTGCCCAGATGTATTCGCGTGCTTATTCACTGGAACACGGCCAAAGCTCAACATGAACTCCGCCACTGCTATCTCCACGCCGCCGCTCAACTCCGGCCCGACCGCGCCGCCCAAGTCGGTCAAAATCAACCGTGAGGAATCATCCATGATTATCGTAATGCGTCACGATGCCACCGCCAAACAAATCGCCGAGGTCGTCGCCAAAGTCGAATCCAAAAACCTGCGCGTCAATATCTCGCGCGGCGAAGAGCGCACCATCATCGGGGTCATCGGCGATGACCGCCCGATTGATGGCACGGCCTTTGAAGTATTGGATGGCGTGGAGAAGACCGTCCCCATTCTTAAACCCTTCAAACTCGCCTCGCGCGAGATGCATCCGCTCGATACGCTGGTCCCGCTCGATGGCATGAAAGTCGGCGGACAAAAAATCGGCATCATCGCTGGCCCCTGTTCAGTCGAGAGCCGCGAACAAATTCTCGAATCCGCCTTCGCCGTCAAAGAAGCGGGCGCAGTGGCTCTGCGGGGTGGGGCGTTCAAGCCGCGCACCTCGCCCTATAGCTTTCAAGGCATGGGCGAGAAAGGCCTCGAACTCCTCGCCGAAGCCCGCGAGGCCACCGGCCTCCCCATCGTCACGGAAGCCATGTCCCCCGAACAAGTGCCGCTCGTCGCCCGTTACGCCGATGTCATTCAAATCGGCGCGCGCAATATGCAAAACTATGCCCTCCTCAACACCGCCGGTGAGTCAGGCCGCACCATCCTCCTCAAACGCGGCATGATGTCCACCATCGAAGAACTGCTCATGTCCGCCGAATACATCATGGCGCAAGGCAACTCGCGCGTCATCCTCTGCGAGCGCGGCATCCGCACCTTCGAGAAGTACACCCGCAACACCACCGACATCAACGCCATCCCCGTCCTCAAACAAATGTCGCACCTACCCGTACTCCTCGACCCCAGCCACGGCACCGGCAAATGGGAATACGTCCTCGCCGTCGCCCGCGCGGGCATCGCCGCCGGGGCCGATGGCCTCATCATCGAAGTCCACCCGCACCCCGACGAAGCCCTCTCCGACGGCGCGCAATCCCTCAAGCCCGAAAAATTCGCGCAACTCGTCACGGAAGTCAAACGGGTAGCCGAAGCCGTTGGGAGATGCTAATTACCAATTACCATTTACTGGTAAATCGTAATTAGCAATTCGTAATTGGATAACCCGGCCTTTACCCTCGCCTCCGCCCGCGTTGCCATCATCGGCCTCGGCCTCATGGGTGGCTCACTCGCGTTGGCGTTAAAGGATAAATGCCGCGCCATCGTGGGGGCTGACCCCGACGATTCCACCCGCGCGTTAGCCCGCGCCCTCGGGGTCACTTGCTATCCCGACCTCGGTGCCGCCCTCGACGGTTGTGACCTCCTCATCCTCGCCACCCCGGTCCGCACCATCCTTTCTCAACTCCAACTACTCTCCCAATTACCAAGCCCCAATTACCAGCTACCAATTCCTCTTCTCGACCTCGGCTCCACCAAAACCCTCATCACCTCCGCCATGAGCCAACTCCCCGCGCACTTCGACCCGCTGGGCGGTCATCCCATGTGCGGCAAGGAGACCAGCGGCCTCGCACACGCCGACCCGCACCTCTTCCGTGACCGCGCGTTTATCCTGACCCCGCTCGCGCGCACCAGCCCAACGGCGCTCGGCCTCGCCCACGAACTCATCGCCGCCATCGGCGCGCGCCCTTTATTGCTCACCCCCGAGCGCCACGATGCCCTCGCCGCGCTCGCCAGCCACTTGCCCTATGCGGTGGCCGTGACCCTCATGCACACCGTCCTCGCCGCCGACCCCGAGATGTGGACCCTCGCCGCCTCCGGCTTCCGCGACACCTCGCGCCTCGCCGCCAGCGACCTCACCATGATGACCGATATCCTCCTCACCAACCGCACGGCCATCCTCGATTCACTCATGCACTATCGTTCACACCTCGACACCCTCATCACTCTCCTCGACACCGCCGACCCGACAACCCTCCGCGCCGCCCTTGCCGCCGCCCAAACCAACCGCGCCCAACGCTTCAAATAAAACCTGCCCACTTACATACAGACTTTCATGCTCTCCCCCTCTCTTGCGCTTCCCATCATTCCGATCTCACACAGGCTTTCGGCTTCCATCACCGTTCCTGGCTCCAAAAGCCTCACCAATCGCGCCCTCCTTCTGGCCGCCCTCGCCACAGGTGAAACCACACTCACGAATGCCCTGGCCTCCGACGACACGCATCACTTCATCGAATCTCTCCAACACCTTGGCTTTTCCGTTACCTCGGTCGCGCCTGACACACTAAAAATTCTGGGTTTGGGTGGCCATATCCCGGCTACGTCTGCTCAGCTCTATGTGGGCAACGCCGGAACTGCCGCCCGATTTATCACCCCCTTGTTGGCCTTGGGGCAGGGCGAATATATTTTGGACGGCGATGCCCGTATGCGCGAGCGCCCCATCGGTGACCTCATCCAAGCCCTCACCCGCCTCGGCGCACATATTGAACCAATCTCCAATCTCCAATCCTCACTTACCACTTACCACTTACCTCTCCGCCTCACCTCCTCCGGCCTCCCCGGTGGTCACACCACCGTCGCGGGCAACATCAGCAGTCAGTTCCTCAGCGGCTTGCTCATGGTTGCGCCCTATGCCCGCGCCGCTCTGGAAATTGAAGTCACTGGTGAACTCAACTCCAAACCCTATGTGGATATGACCCTCGCCATCATGCGCGACTTCGGCGTGACCGTAGAACATGACGGCTACCAGCGTTTTTGCGTGGCTCCGCAGGTGTACCGCTCCCCCGGCCCTTACGCCATCGAGAGCGATGCCTCCGCCGCCGCCTACTTCTTCGCCGCCCCCGCTATTTGTGGCGGCTCGGTGCGTGTGGAAAACGTTTCCCGTCACTCTAAACAGGGTGACATTGCCTTTTTAGATATCTTGTCTCAAATGGGTTGCACTATTACCGAAAACCCCACCTTGTCAATCAACAATCAACAATCAACAATCAGCAATCTCCAATTACCAATTGCCAATTACTCTTCAATTACCGTCACCGCCTCCCCTCACCTCCGCGGCCTCGATATTGATATGCGCGACATCCCCGACACCGCCCAAACCCTCGCCGCCCTGGCGCCCTTTGCCAGTTCGCCCACCACCATTCGGGGCATCGCCTCCGCCCGGGTCAAAGAGACCGACCGGGTCGCGGCCACCTGCGCCGAACTTCACCGCCTTGGTGTGGCCGTCGAAGAATACCCCGACGGGATGAAAATTTATCCTTGTGCCAATATCCACCCGGCCACCATCCACACCTACAACGACCACCGCATGGCCATGGCCTTTGCCCTCATCGGCCTCCGCGTCCCCGGCGTTGTTATTGAAAATCCTGCTTGTGTTTCCAAAACATTTCCAACATACTTTGAAGTGCTGGAGACCTTGAGAGATTGAGATATTGGGTCACTGGATTATCGGGCCATTTACCACCTGTCACTTTTTACTTTTCACTTCTTACCCTTTTCCGCCTTCCGTTTGGCATTCGAACTTTATGCGCCTCGCTCTCCTCGGCTACCCCGTCGCTCACTCCGTCTCGCCCGCCATGCACAACGCGGCCTTGCACCACGTTGGCTTGCACGACTGGCATTACGAACCCCTGCCGGTCGAACCCACCAACCTCGCCTCCGCCGTGGCCCGCCTCCGCACCGCCGATTACGCCGGGGCCAATGTCACCGTCCCGCACAAGCAAACCATCATCCCCCTCCTCGATGGCCTTACCCCCACCGCCCAAGCCATCGGCGCAGTGAACCTGATTGTCAAACGCGACTCCCCCTCTCCCGACGCGCGCTCTTCGCGTCGGGAGAGGGGGGTGGGGGGTGAGGTCTTGATAGGCCACAACACCGACGCCGCCGGTTTCCTCGCCGACCTGTACGCCCACGACGTTCACATCTCCAATCGCCTCGTCCTCATCCTCGGCGCGGGCGGCTCCACCCGCTCCGTCCTCGCCGCCTGCGCCGGAGTCGGGGCCAAAGTGAGAATCATTGCCCGCCGTCCTGAACAAGCCCAACTACTAATTACCACTTACCCTTCCCCCGTTGAGCTTTTCGATTGGTCCCCCCTCTCCTTCCTCCGCGCCTCCGACAACGTTGCCCTTATCGTCAACACCACGCCCCTCGGCATGACTCCCAACCTCGACACCTCCCCGTGGCTTGATGGCACGCCCTTCCCGCCCGATGCGTTTGTGTATGACCTCGTCTATAACCCCGCCGAGACTCTGCTCGTCAAGCAAGCCCGCGCCGCTGGCCTCCGCGCCACTACCGGTCTGGGGATGCTGATAGAGCAGGGCGCTCTGGCTTTTGAACAGTGGACTGGTAAAACCGCCCCGCGCGCGCTCATGCGGCAGGCCGCCCAAAATAAACTTGCCTCTCCCCGGCTCCCTAGCGAAGCGGGCTCCCCTGCCCCCCTGCCGGGGAGCGGGGGAGCAGGGGAGCAAGGGAGAAACTAAAATGCTTCGTTTCCTCACTGCTGGCGAGTCCCACGGCCCCTCGCTCCTCGCCATTCTCGAAGGTTTCCCGGCGGGCCTTGCGCTTTCGTCGGATGACCTCGCCCCCGACCTGGCGCGGCGACAAGGCCTTTCGGCTTCGGGCAAGCCGTACCCCGGCGCCAGCCCGCGCATGAAACTGGAACGCGACACGGCGCAAATTCTCAGCGGCGTGATGGCCGGGCGCACCATCGGCGCGCCCATTGCGTTGCAAATTGACAATCTCGACCACGCCAAGTGGAAAGGTAAAGCGGTCGAGCCGATGACCATTCCGCGCCCGGGGCATGCCGACCTCACCGCCGCCGTGAAGTATGGTTACGACGATTTGCGCTTGGGATTAGAACGCGCCTCGGCCCGCGAGACTGCCGCCCGCGTGGCTGTGGGCGCGGTGTGTCGCAAACTTCTGCTCGAGTTCGGCATCACCATCGGGAGCTACGTCACCGCCATCGGCCCGGTCACTGCCGATGTGAGCGGCATCCCGCTCGAGACAAGAATCCGCTTGGGGGCCGAATCCGAACTCAATTGTCCCAATCCCGTTGCCACCGCCGCCATGCTGAGTCACATCCAACAAACCATGCAAGCCAAAGACACGCTTGGCGGCGTGTTTGAAGTGGTGGCGCTCGGCGTGCCGCCCGGTCTCGGCGCGCACACGCATTGGGACCGCCGCCTCACTGCCAAACTCGCCGCCGCGCTGATGAGCATTCACGCCATCAAAGGCGTTGAAATCGGCGATGCCTTTGACAACGCGCAAAAAGTTGGCACGCAAGTTCACGATGAAATTATTTTGGCAGAAGAGAACGACCCCCTTCCTCCTTCCTCCTTCCTTCTTCGCCCCACCAATCGCGCGGGCGGGCTTGAAGGCGGCATCACCACCGGGCAACCGCTCGTGTTGCGCGCCGCCATGAAGCCCATCTCCACCACGCTCAACCCGTTGCAATCGGTTGACCTCGCCAGCGGCCAACCCGCGCCCGTGCACTACGAGCGCTCCGACTTCTGCGCCGTGCCGCGCGCCGCCGTTGTGGGCGAAGCCATGCTCTGCCTCGCCCTCGCCGATGCGCTCCTCGAAAAACTTGGCGGCGACTCACTCGCCGAACTCAAACCGCGTTTCGATTCACTTCGGCAAATGAGCCTGGCCGACCTCGCCATGAAAAATCAGCCTACTGTTTTCTGGCCATGACCCAATTACCAATTACCAATAACCTCATTCTCTACGGCCCGCCCGGCGTGGGCAAAACCACCCTCGGTCGCCTCGTCGCCGAAAAACTTAATTACCGTTTTGTGGATGGGGATGAATGGCTTGAAAACCACTGGACCCGGAGCGTGGCCTCGTATTTTGAAAATGGTGAGGCGGCCCTCTTCCGCGCCCGCGAGGCCGCCATGTGCCGGGCATGGTCGGCCCTTGAAGGGTGTGTGCTCGCCCCCGGCGGCGGTGCCCTGCTCAACCCGCACAGCCGCGCCGCCCTCGCCGCCACCGGCGTCACCCTCTGCCTCACCGCCTCCCTCGATACCCTCCTCGCGCGCCTCGCCGATAGTTACGCCCGCCCGCTCCTCCAAGCCGACCCCCGCGCCTACCTCGCCGCCCTCCTCACCGAGCGCGAAGCACTCTACAACTCTTTCTCCCTCCGTCTCCCCACCGATAACACCCCCCTCGATTCTCTCGTCGAAAAAATCCTCGCCCTCTATCACGCCAACCAAAACATTACTCACTTCACCCTCCCCGGCTCCACCGCCCTCATGGGCCACGGCCTCCTCCCGCGTCTCCCCGAACTTTTGCAGGCGCATCATCTTCAATTACCCTACGTCCTTATCTCCGATACCAACACCGCGCCTCTTGCTCCCTCCTCTGTCGGGGCTTTTCCCGACGGCGCGCAAGCGGGGCCGGGGTGGGGGCGAGCCTCCTTCCCCCCCGGCGAATCCTCCAAAACCCTCCTCACCGTCGGCCAGCTCGCCTCCGCCTGCCTCGCCCACGGCCTCGACCGCAACGGAACCCTCCTCGCCCTCGGCGGCGGCGTGGTCGGCGACGTGGCGGGCTTTGTCGCCGCCACGTTTATGCGCGGCGTGCGCTGGGCCAACCTCCCCACCACCGTCCTCGCCATGGCCGATGCCAGTCTCGGCGGCAAGGTCGGTGTGGACTTGCCCGAAGGCAAAAACCTCGTCGGCGCGTTTCACCCGCCCGCCCTCATCCTCGCCGACTTCGACACCCTCACCACCCTCCCGCGCCGCGAAACCCTCTGCGGCCTCGCCGAAATCATCAAATCCGCCATCATCGCCGACGCGGAACTTTTTGCTCGCATCACCTCTCCCTCCCCCGTCAAAGGTTTTTTTGACGGGGGAGGGCCGGGGTGGGGGCCGGGGTCGGGGCTTCCCCCCGCCTTTATCACCCGCGCCGCCGCCATCAAAGTCGGCATCGTCACCGCCGACCCCTACGAAAAAGCCGAACGCGCCAAACTCAACCTCGGCCACACCATCGGGCATGGCATTGAAGCCGCCTCCGGCTACGCTCTGCAACACGGCGAAGCCATTGCCATCGGCCTCGTGGCCGAAGCGCGGTTAGCCGAAACCATCGGCCTCGCGGCCCCGGGCCTCGCCGCTGAAATTGAACATTGTCTGCAAACTGTGGGATTGCCCACCCGCGCGGTGGGCCTCGCCCCGCACGCCATCCGCGCCGCGATGAGCGGTGATAAAAAGAAATCCGGTGGCCAACTCAAGTTCGCCCTCCCCAAACACATCGGCGAAGTGGAATTTGGAATCGTCGTTGATGAACCCGCCCTCACCCAAACTTTGGAGGCCCTCACCCATGCCTGACTCTTCCCCAATTACCAATCCCCAATTACCAATTCTGGTTCTTCACGGCCCCAACCTCAACCTCCTCGGCACCCGCGAACCCCACATCTACGGTTCCACCACCCTCGCCGATATTGATACCGCCCTCAAAGCCGAGGGCGCAAAGTTAGGCATCGAAGTGCGTTGTCTGCAATCCAACCACGAAGGCGTGTTGATTGATGCCCTGCACGACGCGCGCGGTTGGGCCAAAGGCATCATCATCAACCCCGGCGGCTACACCCACACCTCCATCGCCCTGCGCGATGCCATCTCGGCCAGCGGCCTGCCGGTGGTCGAAGTCCACCTCTCCAACACCGAAGCCCGCGAAGAATTCCGCCACCGCTCCCTCACCGCGCCCGTCTGTGTGGGGACGATTCGCGGGTTTGGCTGGCGGTCGTATTTACTTGGTCTACACGCACTGAGCGATTGGCTGACCTCAAAATAAAATCAACCACGGATTACACAGATTACTTTATTGGTCAGGAGTTAGCCGAACACCACCTTGCTTGAGGGTTGCCTACGAAACACGCTCAAATGTGGCCGGGCAGCAAAAGCGAGATTGTTCAACTATCCGTTGACCATTACAGATTACACAGATTACACAGATTACACGGATTACTTCCGCATTAAAAAATCTGTGGAATCCGCGTAA
>CAYUFY010000010.1:0-34510 GCA_964443795.1 uncultured Anaerolineales bacterium
GTTGGCGTAGCCGAGGCGATGATTGTAAGTCTTACGGTTGGTGTGGATGTGGCGGTGGGTTGCCGGGTGCCACGCACCCGGGTTGCGGTGGGTGAGGCCGTTCGGGTCGCCGCGCTGGTTGTCGCTGGGGGTGGGGTGAAGGTTGGGGTGTCAGGTGGTCGGGTTGTGGGACTGGGGGTAATAGTGGCCGTCGGCGCCCGGGGCGTGCCTCGGCCCGGGGTCACTGTAACCACCGGGGTACGCAATCCACTTCTTAGGGTGGCGGCGGCTTCAACCTCGACCGCCTGATCCTGTAAGGCGTCTTCGATGATGCTAAGATCCAAAGGCACAATGCGTGAGGTGCGATTATCGGCGCTGTAATCGGCCTGTGAACCGGAATGCAAACTGGTTAGCAACCGTGTGACTGCCGGCGGTTGGCTAATGATATATGCGCCAATCGCCACAAAGACCACCACGATAACCAACCCCCCCAGCATGATAAGCCAGTTGCGTGTGTCGCGGCTGGGAATCCCGCTGGAATCTCGAGAATTAGTTGCCACTGGCCGACCTCAACCGATAAATGGCGACCGACTCGCTTTTGCCCTTGAGGCTGAAGGCCCCCAACGACTCGATGGGGAGTTCCTGCACTTTGTCGCCCAGGGCCTGGTAAGTGGCTTCGCCCATGACAATGCTGGTCGCCCCCAGTTGGCGGGTGAAACTTTCGAGGCGTTGGGTGGTATTGACTGCGTCGCCAATGATGGTGTAGTTAAGCCGATCAGAAGCGCCTAGTCCGCCGGCCGTGACATGGCCGGTGTTGATGCCAATCCCGGTGATGAAGGGCGGATCGCCACGTTTGATGCGTTGGGCGTTGATTTGCTCAATGACGTCGAGCATTTCCTGAGCGGCGCGACACGCCTGAAAGGCGCTTTCCTGCGGGGACAAGGGTTCCGGCAAAACGCCGAAAAACGCGAGAATGGCATCGCCTTCAAATTTGTCCACGACCCCACCATGTGTAGTGATGACGGGAACCAATTCGCCAAAATATTCATTGAGCCAAGTAAAAATGGTCGTTGGCTCGCGCTTTTCTGAGATGGTGGTGAAGCCGCGAATATCCGTCATCATCACGGTCGCCTCAGTGGTCTGACCTTCAAGTTTTAAGCCGCCTGATTCAAAGGATCGCCGTAACTGATCCCGGACTTGGGGTGAAACCGTGCGCCCCAACAAATCGCGATAGACCGAGCCTTCTTGCAGGCGGGTGACCATGAAATTGAACTGTTTGGCTAAGACCGCCACTTCGTCATCACCGCCCCCCGTGACTTTGACTTCCAAGTTGCCTTGGGCCACCTCTGATGAGGCACGAACCACTTGCAAGAGCAAGTGGGTGATTTGCCCGGCGAGGTAGACACCCACCGCAATGACTAGCACAAAAGCGGCGGCAATGGCGGCAAACGCCTGGATCTGGGTGACTTGAGTGGGGTTGACCAAAACGCCCCGGGCCAAGGCCGTTCCCAGGATGCCCACATCCGCGCCGCCTCGCACCTCCCAGGGGCCAACGATTTCAGTATATTGTCCAGTAATGCTTAGGTCACGCACCGGGCTTTCGGTGTCTTGACCTGCTTGCGTGGTTTGAACTTGCGCGGGGCTAAGTGCGGTCGGTGACTGGTCAAATGTGCTAACCAATGGTTCACCTTCAGAAGTGTAGAAGGTGATTTGGGCGAGGGTGGCTTGGCGCAGACGTTGCGCCAGGGTATGAACCGATTCGCCGACAAGCGCCACCCCGACCAGTTTGTTGTCGGCATTCCGCACGGGCCCAGCCACATAGAAAAAATCGCCCTCAGGCAAACGGACTAGCCCAGAAAATTTATCGCCTTGCTCGTCCGTTTTGCCGGTCAGCACATTTTGCACAAACTCCAGTTGTTTCAGTTGCGCATTGCCACTCGTGAAGTCGAAGTTGGTGGTGGAGCCGGACTGTCGCCGCAGGGAGAGGACGGCAATACCAGTAGAGTCCAGCACTTCAAGCACTTCTTCTTGAGAGTTGACGGCAATGGGCAGGACAATCGTGCGAAGTTGGTCGGCGTCACCTTGGGTGATGGCCGCATCCACGCCTTGGGTATTGGCGATCAGGCGCAGGGTTTCGAGGAGACGCCGTTCTTCATCCACAACGGAATCTGACGTCAGGCGGCCGGCTTCAGCAAGTTGGGTCGCAAAGCGGTTCTGCACCGATTCGAGCACGTAACGGTTGACAAGGGCGGCGGCGGCAATGGCAAAGGCCAGTGCTAGAACCACATAGGGCAGGGTCAGCTTAATCCGCACTGGGATGCGGACTTTAGGCAGGTCAAGATCAATGACTGGGTGTTCACTGACATCGGGATGGAGCCGTTTGATGGCCGCTTCAATTCGGGACTTGATGAAGGGTTTGCGCAGGAAAACTTCGGCGCCGTGTTCTTTGGCTTTTAGCTCCCTTTCCGAGTCAGGATAATCGCTGGTCATCAGCACCGTGAGTTTGGGGTACTCTCGTCGCACTTCGCGTAAAAAACTTAACCACTGGTCATCGGGTAGGTGCGAGTCGATGATGATTAGATCGGGGTTGTGTTTTAAGTGCCCCTGGGCCTCTGTCAGCGTGGCGGCCAAAAAGACCAAGTCTTTCCGCTGTTCAAAAAACTCGGCTAAGATTTGGGTGGCACGTGGATCGGCCTGAAAGATTAAAACGTGAGAATTGCCCATGTAACCCTCAGAATATGCGGCGAATTTAGAGTAGGATTATTGTACTACAGGTTTGGTTAGAATCAAAAAAGCCTGGCAAAAACAAATGCATTAATCGGCCAGACATACCAACCCTTTGAGATATTCCCCTTCGGGAAAGTTCAGCGCCACCGGGTGGTCGGGGGCTTGCGTGAGATGCCGCAGGATTTTGACCTCGCGCCCCGAGTCGAGCGCCGCGCCCGCCACGATTTTTTGGAATAAATCGGGGGATACCACGCCCGAACAGGAGAAGGTGAAAAGCAAGCCGCCGGGCCGTAGTAATTTGAGCGCCAGCAGATTGATGTCTTTGTAGCCGCGCGAGGCTTTTTCGACCTGGGTTCGCGATTCGGCGAATTTGGGCGGGTCAAGCACGATCAGGTCAAATTGGCGGCGGGAATCCCGATAATGGCGCAAGACGTGAAAGACATCCCCAACCACATTTTCGACGCGGCTCAGGTCAAGCTGATTTAACTCAAAGTTATGCTGGGCGAGATCAAGCGCCGCGGCCGATGACTCGACGTTGGTCACTTTGGCCGCTTGGCCTTTGAGTGCCCAGGCTCCAAAGCCCCCCGTATAAGCGAAGCAATTCAAGATTTCCCGCTCGGCGGCTATTTCGCCTACCAGTGTCCGATTAGCGCGCTGGTCAAGGTAGAAACCGGTCTTGTGTCCGCGTCGAACATCCACCGCAAAGCGACAGGCGTATTCGTCTATTTCCACTAAATCCGGGGGAGGCTCACCCGCCAACACCCCCGTGGTTGGGGGCAGACCCTCTTTGGCGCGCACATCCACGTCGGAACGTTCGTAAATTCCGACCGACGGGTAAAATTCGGTGAGCAGGGTGACGATTTCACGTTTCCAGTATTCAGCCCCAGCAGAGAGAAACTGGCACACCAGAAATTCTCCGTAGCGGTCAACGATGAGGCCGGGGAGACCGTCAGATTCGGCGTTGACCAGGCGGAGGGCAGAGAGCGGTGATTGGGGCGAGGATGGCAGGAAAGTGCGGGCGGCGCGGGCGCGTTGGAGACGGGCGCGAAAAAAGTGCGGGTCAACGGTTTCATCGGGGTCGAAAGTCCACACGCGGACGGCGATCTGCGATTGGGGTGAGTAAGCGCCCTGAGCGAGGAAAGCCCCGTCGGGCGCGCGAATCAAGACCGTTTCGCCCGGGCGCGGGTCGCCATCAATGTTTTGGATTGCGCCGGAGAAAATCCAGGGGTGGCGGCGGCGGAGGGATTGTTCGCGCCCGGCTTTTAGGCTGATAGCGGCCATGAAAATAAAAAGCGAAAAGTGAAAGGGTCAATTCACTTTTCACTTTTCAGATGATGCCCACTTGTTGGCCGGCTTTTTTAAACACACCCAGTGCGTGGTCAATCTCCGCGAGCGTGTGCGCGGCGGTGACCGTGGCGCGCAGGCGGGCGAGGCCTTCGGGGACGGCGGGCGAGACCACCGGCAAGGTGAAAATGTCCTCACGCTGGCAATAGCGCACCATTTCGAAGGCTTTGTCGTCGGCGCCACACAGGATGGGGACGATGGCGGTTTCGGTTTGCATGGTGTCGAAGCCCAACCGCTTTAAGCCGGTGATGAAGTGGTTGGCGTTGCGGCGCAGGTTTTCAACCCGTTCGGGTTCGGCCTCCAGGATTTGCAAGGCCGCTAACGCCGCCGCCGCCTGGGCCGGTGGGAGCGCAGCGGAAAAGATAAACGCGCGGGAGGCGTGCCGGAACATATTGATGAGATCGCTATTCCCCGCCAGATAGCCGCCCACCGAGGGGATGGTTTTGCTGAGCGTGCCCATCTTCAGGTCAATCACATTGCCGAGGCCAAAATGCTCCTCGATGCCGTGGCCGGTGGCGCCCAGCACGCCCACCGAGTGCGCCTCATCCACCATCAGCCAGGCGCCGTACTCGCGGCAAAGCTCAACCGTGCGGGGCAGGTTGATGATATCGCCATCCATGCTAAAGACCGCATCCACCACCACCAATTTCGCGGCCTCGGGATTGGCTTTTTGCAAACAGCGCTCGAGTTCAGCCATGTCGTTGTGCTTAAAGCGGACGAAATCGGCTCCCGACAATAAACAGCCATCCACGATGGAGGCGTGGTTGAGCTTGTCGCTGATGACCACATCGTGTCGGCTGAGGAGGGTGGAAATCGCGGTGAGGTTGGTCACATAGCCGCTGGAAAAGGTAACCGCATCATCTGTCTGCTTATAGGCGGCCAGCGCTTGTTCGAGTTCCCGATGCAAGATGAGCGTGCCCGCCAGCAACCGGACGCCATGCGTCCCCGTGCCAAATTCATCAACCGCCGCTTTGGCGGCGGCGTTGATGCGTGGATGCCCGATCAGACCGAGATAGCTATAGGAGGCGAACATGAGCATCTCGCGCCCCTTCACGCGCACCCGCGCCCCTCCACACAATTCTTCAATCGGTTGATTGAAAAAGTACAAGTCATCTTCCTGGCCTTTATTGACCCGGTCGCGCCAAAACTGTATGCGTTTGGTGATGTTGTCTGCTATGCGAGTATCCATTGGGGGAGAATATAACACAGGTAATTTGCAAATAATAATCACTGTCCCAGCTTGCGGAGGGCGGCTTCATCTACCATCGGCACCCCCAGGCTTTGGGCTTTGGCCAGCTTGGAACCCGGGGCCTCCCCCAAAACCAGATAACTGGTTTTCTTGCTCACGCTGTCGGTCACTTTGCCCCCGCGTGTTTCGATAAATGCCTTGGCTTCGTCTCGACTCCATGTAGGAAGCGTGCCCGTGATGACGAAAGTCTGCCCGACGAAGACCCCGCCCGTCGGGGCAACGCGTTTCTCGGCGGTGGGCCACACCCCGGCGTTTTTCAGCTTCCGGAGCAATTTCTTGTTGCCCGGGCGCGCGAACCAGTCCCGGACGGCCTCGGAGACATTCGGCCCCACTCTCTCCACGGCCTGCAATGCCTCAACGGTCGCTTGGCTCAAGGCCTCCAGCGAACCAAAGTGCGCGGCGAGATCATTCGCCATGACCTCGCCCACGCCGCGAATCCCCAACGCGGACAGCAACCGCGCCAGTGGGCGAGTCTTGGCTGTCACAATCGCGGCCAGCAGTTTTTCGGCTTTCTTTTCGGCAAAGCCTTCTAATTCCAGTAATTGATTATTGGTAATGGAAAAGATGTCAGCCACATCTTTAACCAACCCCTGTGCAACCACTACCGCCGCCACTTTTTCGCCAAAGCCTTCGATATCCAGCACCGCCGCGAAGTGCTCCACATTGCGCGTCAGTTGGGCGGGGCACGCCGCATTCACACAATAAAAGGCAACTTCACCTTCCACCCGTTCGATCTTTTCGCCGCAGGCCGGACAAGCTTGTGGCAGTTGATAATTTTTTTCCGGCCCGGTGCGGGCCTCGACCACCGGGCCGATGACGTAGGGAATGACATCCCCCGCGCGCTTGAGCAACACCCGGTCACCCAGTCGAATATCCTTCTCGCGGATGTAGTCAAAATTGTGGAGCGTGGCATTCCGCACGGTCACGCCGCCCACCTCCACCGGTTCGAGAATCGCGTAGGGGGTTAGCACGCCCGTGCGGCCCACGTTCACGCCGATAGCGTTGAGGGTGGTCGTCACCTCGCGGGCCGGGAACTTGAAGGCCGTGGCCCCACGGGGGTCCTTGCCCACCGTGCCCAAGTCGGCGGCGAGGCGCAAGTTGTTGAGCTTAATCACCATGCCATCCACTTCAAAGGGCAGGGTATCGCGTTGTTCAATCCAACTTTCGCAATAGGCAATGGCGTGCTCGATATCAGAAAACTTTTTCGCCACCGGGCTCACCGGAAACCCGAGCGCGCGGAGATATTCGAGGACGTCCCATTGGGTCGCAAGTTTTAATTCCGAACTGGCCTCTACAATAGCATAGCAGAGCAACGAGATGGGCCGGGTCGCCGTGAGCGCGGAATCGAGCTGGCGGAGCGCGCCCGAGGCCGTGTTGCGCGGATTGACAAAGGTCTTCTCACCCTGCGCGGCGAGAGCCGCATTCATCTTCTCAAAGTCGGTGGTATTGATGACGGCCTCACCCCGAACCACAAGGGAGGCAGGAGGAATAAGAAAGGCGCGAGCTCCCTTCTTCCTCCTTCCTTCTTCCTTTTCTTCTTTTTCAACTGGAACACGGAGCGGTAAGGTCCGGATCGTTTTTAGATTCGGCGTAACATCTTCGCCAATCTCGCCGTCGCCCCGGGTTGCGCCCGTGCTGAACAGGCCAGCCTGATAATGCAACACCACCGTCAGGCCATCAATCTTCGGCTCAACCACAAACTCGGCGGTTTCCACCCGGTCATCCAGTTTGCGAATGCGTTCGAACCAGGCGCGCACCCCGGCGGCGTCAAACGCGTTACTGAGGCTGAGAATGGGCGCTGGGTGGCGCACCTTCTCAAATTTTTCAGAGACGTAGCCGCCCACGCGCTGAGTTGGTGAGTCTGGGGTGACGAGTTCAGGATGCGCGGCTTCGAGTTGTTGGAGTTCGCTAAAGAGCGCGTCGTATTCCTGGTCGGAAATCACTGGCGCGGAGAGCACATGATAACGATGCAGATGGAAGTGCAAGGCCTGCCGGAGTTCTTCCGCGCGCACCGCCGGGACTTTAGCTTTGGGCATGGGGAGGATTATAACGAAGAACAGGTTGGAGCAAAAAGCAAAAAATGAACAGTGACCCGTCCACAGCCTAAGACTGTTTACTGGTTACTGTTCACTTGGCAACGTCAGGCGTGAAGCGAAGTCGCTTACTCGCCCGGCGGCAGTCCGACCAGAATCGTGTCACCGTCCACTTTGACGGGGTAAGCCGGAATATCCACAATGGCCGGGAACGATAGCACTTTGCCCGTGCGCACGTCGAAGCGCGCGCCGTGCCGGGGGCATTCGATTTCGTGGTCGTGCAGGTCGCCTTCGGCCACCGGGCCGTCATCATGTGAGCAAATATCGGCAATGGCATAATACTCGCCCGCAATATTGAAAACGGCGATCGGTTGGCCATCCACTTCGATTAATTTGCGCGTGCCGTTGGGGAGTTCAGCTTTGGTGGCTACAGTAATGTATTCAGCAGTGGTGGGGTCAATTTGTTTGTAAGGGAGCATGGGGTTTTTCAGGGAACAGTGATCAATCATCCGTGACCAGTGAGTCATCATGGATGACTATTTATTCGTCGCCGGTGTATTTTTCGCCCGCCAGCCCGTAAGCCCCGGCTTTCAGGACTTTGAGGGAGAGCAGGGCGCACTTGATCCGCGTGGGGCCGAGTTGAATGCCGCCGAGCATTTCAAGAATATCATCCTTGGTAAGCCCTTTCAGTTCCTCCAAAGATTTTCCTAAAATGTAATCAGTGAGTAGGGAGGCCGCCGCTTGGGAAATGGCGCAACCTTTGCCACTGAAAGCCACTGCGGCAACATGTCGGGTTTCATCCAGGCGCACATCAATGCGAATCTTGTCGCCGCACAACGGGTTCTCGTCCTCAAACGAAAAATCGTTGGGGTCGAGCGCGCCGTGGTTGTGCGGGTGCTTGTAATGATCGAGGATGAGTTCGCGGTAAAGGTCGTCCATAGAAAGTGTCAGGTGCCAGGTGTCACCTGGCACGTTTATTAGCCAAACATTTTTTTGACTTTGTAAATCCCCTCAATCAACTGATCTACTTCTTCGCGCGTGTTGTAGAAGTAAAAACTGGCGCGCGAGGTGGCCGGGAGATTGAAGCGATCGTGCAAAGGCATGGCGCAATGATGCCCGGCGCGCACAGCGATGCCATCCCGGTCGAGGATTTGGGCTACATCGTGCGGATGGGCTTCGACGAGCGAGAAAGCCGCGACCCCGCCTTTGTGCTCTGCGCTCGGGCCATAGACCGTGACCCCGGGCACTTCCTCCAGCCGTTCGAGCGCATAGGCAATGATGTCCTGCTCATAAGCATGAATCGTGTCCATGCCAATGGTGGTGAGGTAATCCACCGCCGCGCCAAAACCAACGGCTTCGGCAATCGCCGGTGTGCCGGCCTCGAACTTGTGTGGCAGATCAGCGGTTTTAAACGAATCAATGTAGACCCGCTTAATCATGTCGCCGCCGCCGAGGAAGGGGGGCATGGCGTCGAGTAAAGATTCTTTGGCCCAGAGCACGCCGATCCCCGTCGGGCCGCACATCTTGTGCGCCGAGAACGCGAGGAAATCCGCGCCCAGGGTCTGCACATCCACCGGTAAATGCGGCACCGATTGGGCCGCGTCCACCAACATTAACGCGCCAACCGCGTGGGCCTGGGCGGCCAGCGCGGTCACCGGGTTAATCGTCCCCAACACGTTCGACATATGTGTGAGGCCGACTAGTTTTGGTTGTTCGCTAAGCAGGGCGGCATACGAATCGAGGTCCAGCAAACCTGCCTCGGTCACGCGGATGGCTTTGAGGCGCGCGCCCTTTTCGGCGCAGAGCATTTGCCACGGCACGAGGTTGGAATGATGCTCCATCTCGGTGATGAGAACCAGATCCCCGGCCCGCAGGTTGGCGCGCCCCCAACTGTAGGCGACCAGATTGATGGACTCGGTGGTGTTGCGGGTGTAGATGATCTCGCGCGGGGTGCGCGCATTGATGAATCGGGCGATTTTCTGCCGCGCGCCTTCGTAAAGCGCCGTGGCTTCTTCGGCCAGCGCGTGAATACCGCGATGCACATTGGCGTTGGACAACCGATAGTAGTCATCCATCGCAGTGAGAACCACTTGGGGCTTTTGCGCGGTGGCCGTGGAGTCGAGATAAATTAACGGCACCCCCGGCCGGATCTCGCGGGTGAGGATGGGGAAATCAGTTCGATAGCGCGTGGGGTCAAACGGCCGGACAGCCATGGGTATTAGAAATTTTCAACCGGCGACTCAAGCGGCCCGTGCCCCGCGCGATATTTTTTCTCGGCGGCTTTGAGGGTGTTCAAAGCCAATGTGGCACAACGCAGGCGGCTGGCAACCACTTCGCGGCCCATGTCCTCAATCAGCACTTCCGCGCTCATCTCGGTAATCTCGGCGAGGGTCTTGCCCAGAACTTTTTCGGTGAGGATGGAAGCGGCGGCTTGGCTAATGGTGCAACCTTCGCCTTCAAACGCCACCTCGGTAATGCGCGTGTCGGCATCCACCTTGACGTACATCGTCACCACATCCCCGCAACCCGGGTTGCCACCTTTCATGATCACATCGGCCTCCGCCAGCGCGCCGTGATGGCGCGGGTTCTGGTAGTGGTCGAGGATGTAGTCTACGAACTCTTGGCGGTCCGGCATTAAGGTCGCTCGATGGGCGCCCCAACCAGATTGCCCCATTCGGTCCACGAACCGTCGTAATTGCGGACGTTGGGGTAGCCGAGCAGGTAGGTGAGGACAAACCAGGTATGTGACGAGCGCTCGCCAATGCGGCAATAGGCGATGACGTTTTGGTCGGGGGCGAGGCCGTTCTCGGTCTCGTAGAGTTGGCGCAGTTCCTCGGCTGATTTGAAGGTGCCGTCCTCGCGGGCGGCTTTGCCCCACGGGATACTGCGCGCCCCGGGGATGTGCCCGCCCCGGAGGGCGCCCTCCTGCGGATAAGCGGCCATGTGTAACAGTTCACCGGTGTATTCCCCGGGGGAGCGCACATCCACCAGCGGGCCTTGGGCCTGGACATGGGCCAGCACCTGGTCGCGGAACGCGCGGATTTTATAGTCGGTGCGCTCCTGAGCGCGATAGGTTGTGGCCGGGTAAGCGGGCCGATCCTTGGATAGTTCGCGTTTTTCATCCATCCATTTCTTGCGCCCACCGTTCAGAACCTTGGCTTTGGTATGACCAAAGAGTTGAAAGACCCAAAACGCATAGCACGCCCACCAGTTGTTCTTGTCACCGTAGAAAATAACGGTGGTGTCGTTGCCAATGCCCTTGCTGGCGCACAGCTGTTCAAAGCCAGCGCGCCCCAGATAATCGCGGCGCACCTTGTCATTCAAATCCGCCACCCAGTCAATCATCACCGCGCCGGGAATATGCCCTTGCTCATACAGCAAAATATCTTCGTCGGATTCAACAATGCGAATATCCGGATCATTCAGATGCGCGGCCAGCCAATCGGTTTCTACCAGTACCTCGCCCCGCACATAGCCAGTGTTGTTAGTCATGAAGATCGATTCCTTGTCAGAAGCTCACCTTGCGGAGATGAGCGCATTTTTGAGATTGTGTGTCAGGTGAGTTGGAAAAGCCGGGGAGCGGGAAAGACCACCAACTTTGGAATTACGCTTGAATGCGCCGGATATTCTTGGACCCGTGCGCACACCAGAGCGTTCGGTCGGGAATGCGCCAGCCATTGCTGGAATAAACCTCAGTCTCAAACCGCACCGCCACCATGCGCGCGTCGGCTTGTACCACCCGCCCGGCCAGCCAGTCGTGCACCACCTGGCCGGCGTGCATATGGTCACATAACATCTCAACTGCTTCGCCGACGGCGAATTTTTCAAAAGGCATATAACGTGACAAGTGCAAGTGACAGTTGTGCCTGTCACTCGTCGCTGTCTCAGCCCATCTTCGCTTCAATGGCTTTCTTCAAGCGTTGGCGCACACCCTCAAAGGGAATGCGTTGCAGGATGGGGTCAAAGAAACCGTCCACGACCAGGCGCTCGGCCTCGGGGCGCGGCAATCCACGGGCCATGAGATAGAAGATGTTTTCTTCTTCCATCTGCCCCACGGTGGCGCCATGCGTGCAACGCACGTCATCGGCCAGGATTTCCAAACCGGGGATGGAGTCGGCGCGGGCGTTTTTGCTCAAAACCAGATTCCGATTCGCCTGATATCCATCGGTCTTCTGCGCGCCGGGGGCCACATAGATCATGCCCTGCCAGACTGACCGGCTGTTTTCTTTCAGCGCGCCCTTGAACAGTAAATCGCTGGTGCCATGCGGCGCGTTGTGGTTTTGCTGAGTATCATGATCGAGATGCTGGTCGCCGTCGGTGAAGTAAAAGCCCGACATCTTGCCCACCGCGCCCTCGCCGTCCAAATCAATCTCGGAGAAATTCTTGGTCACTTTGGTGCCCACCGCCGAGAAAATCCAATCCACTTTGGAGGCCTCGCCCACCCGCACGCGCTCGTGCGTAAAATTCCAGACGTTTTTGCCAAGCGACTGCAACTCGACAAAGGTCAAGTGCGCATTTTTCCCGACCAACACTTCCACCGTCGCGGCGTGCAGGGCTTGGGCCGTCGCCCGTTCGGGTGAGGCGGTTTCATGCACCACGGTGGCCGAGGCGCCATCGTCCACCACAATCACCACCCGACTGAAATGCGCCGCGCCCGTCAGCCAGGCCACCGAGTGCAGGGGCAGTTCCAGAACCACCCCTTTGGGGATGTAGACAAACAACCCGCCATCCGTCAGAGTTTCCGCCAATGCGGCAAACTTGCCCTCGGTGGGTTTCACCACCTTGCCGAGATATTTCTTCACTAACTCGGGATGTTTTTTGGTCGCTGTGAGAAAGTCGGTAAAGACAACTTTTTGTTTCTTCAGGGATGGATCGAGTTCGTATTTTTCGATGCGGCCCCCCACCGCCACCAACTGGCCACCTTGCTGGGAGCCAGCCAACGGCTTGAGCAGGGCACCGGGCACAGTCGCCTTGCTCGACTTAGTCGTCTTTTGATGAGGCAATGCCACTTCGCCCCATTTGAATGGTCGAATATCAGTGCGCCGCCACGCCTCGTCGTTGAGCGTGGGCATGGGCATGGCTTCATAAGTCTTCCAGGCGGTCAGGCGGCGGCGAGCATACCAAGTGGCGTCTTTCTTCGCTTTCGAAAGGGCCACCACGGCTGACCGGGCAACCTTGAACTCAGCGGCTTCCGGCTCTTCTTTTTTGCGGCCCGTGGTAATCACCGTCCGCTGATATTTCGGAGTTTGTTCCGCAGGCTTCACTGGGAGGGCTTCCATCATGGTCATAAATTATCTCAACAGATATTTAACTCCCTCTCCCAACCATGCCTTTCCGGTTGGGAGAGGGCCGGGGTGAGGGTTAACCGATACTGCCTTCCATCTGCAACTGCACCAGCCGGTTTAATTCCACCGCATATTCCATGGGCAGTTCCTTCACCAGCGGCTCAATGAACCCGCCGACGACCATGCTGGCCGCCTGTTCCTCATTCAAGCCCCGGCTCATCAGATAGAAGAGTTGATCTTCACCGACTTTCGACACCGAGGCCTCGTGCCCGATGTCCACTTCGTTCTCGTCAATTTCAATCACCGGATAAGTATCCGAGCGCGATTGGTCATCAATGAGCAAGGCATCGCAAACCACATTCGATTTTGAGTGATGCGCGCCCTTGTAAACTTTGAGCAGACCCCGATACGACGCGCGCCCGCCACCTTTACTGATGGACTTGGACGTGATTTTGCTGGTGGTGTACGGCGCCCCGTGGACGACCTTGCCCCCCGCATCGAGTTGCTGGCCCTTGCCCGCAAACGCAATCGAGAGAATCTCGCCGTGCGCGCCCGGCTCCATGAGATACACGGCTGGATATTTCATGGTTATTTTGGAGCCTAAATTCCCATCCACCCATTCCATGGTCGCGTTCTCATACGCCGCGGCGCGCTTGGTCACCAGGTTGTAGACGTTGGTGGACCAGTTCTGGATGGTGGTGTAGCGACACCGCCCGCCCTTTTTGATGATAACTTCGACCACCGCCGAATGCAACGAGTCGGAGGAGTAAATGGGCGCTGTGCAGCCCTCGACATAATGCACATACGCGCCCTCATCCACAATGATGAGCGTCCGCTCAAACTGCCCCATGTTCTTGGCATTGATGCGGAAGTACGCTTGCAAAGGCATCTCGATATGCACGCCCTTGGGGACATAGATAAATGATCCACCCGACCACACCGCGCTGTTCAACGCCGCAAACTTGTTATCGGTGGAGGGAATAATCGTGCCGAAATATTGCTTTACCAAATCGGGATACTGGCGCAGGCCATCATCCATCGAGAGAAAGACCACGCCTTTCTCTTCCAAGTCCTTGCGGACGGCGTGATACACCATCTCGCTTTCATACTGCGCGCCCATGCCCGCCAGGAATTTCTGCTCGGCTTCTGGAATACCCAACTTGTCAAAGGTATTCTTGACTTCCGGCGAAACATCATCCCACGACTTCACGCTTTCATCGGACGGCTTGATGTAATAATAAATATTGTCGAAATCAATCGTCCCCAACTCCGCGCCCCAGGTGGGCATGGGTTTCTTGTAAAAAATCTCGAGCGCCTTAAGCCGGAAATCCAACATCCATTGCGGCTCGCCCTTCAATTTGGACATCGCCACAACCACTTCGCGGTTCAGGCCCTTTTCCGCCTTGAAGGTGTAATTCTCAGGCTCATGAAAGCCATATTCTTCTTTGTATCGGTCTTTGGAGTCCAAGACCAGTTCTTTATCATTCTCAGCCATTGTTACCTCACTTAGCTTATGGCGGATAGCCATAAGCCATTGGCTATCCGTTATTACGTTATTAGCGATTACGCCGTTTCGTATTTCTCGCGCACCCAATCGTAACCGTGCTCTTCCAGATGCAGTGCCAAATCGGCCCCGCCCGATTCGACGATCTGCCCATTGAGCATCACATGCACAAAGCCCGGTTTGATGTAATTCAAAATCCGCTGATAGTGGGTGATGACCAGTACGCCCAAACTTGGCCCGGCCAAGGCGTTCACGCCGCTGGCCACAATCCGTAACGCGTCAATATCCAGCCCCGAGTCGGTTTCATCCAATACCGCAATCTCCGGTTCCAGCGTGGCCATTTGCAAAATCTCGGCGCGTTTCTTCTCACCGCCCGAAAACCCGTCGTTCAAATACCGCCCGGCAAAATCGTGCGGCATCTGCAACATATCCATCTTCGCTTTTAACAACTTCCGAAACTCCGGGATGGGCATCCCCTTATCGTTCGGGTTCACCGCGCGGCGCCGGGCATTAATCGCCGTCCGTAAAAAATTCGCCACGCTCACCCCCGGAATCGCCACCGGGTACTGAAACGCCAAAAACAAACCGAGCCGCGAACGCACATCCGGCTCCATTCCCAGCACATCCTCGCCTTTGAAGATAATCTGCCCGGCGGTGACGGTGTAATTGGGATGCCCCATAATCGTATAGGCCAACGTGGACTTGCCTGTCCCGTTTGGCCCCATGATGGCGTGCACCTCGCCTTGCTTGGCGACCAGATTCAGCCCCTTGAGAATCGGCTTATCGGCCACCGACACATGTAAATTGCGAACTTCCAAAACTGAAGCCATGAAATTTTCTCCTTGTGATTTTGATCTCAGCCGTTTTCGTGCGCCCAGTGGGGATTGCTGTTCCCGGGCCTTTGTCGGCCTTTCAACAGCGGCATTATAGCACCACGCCTCATAGGCTGTCAATAATTTATATAATAATATACTAAATTGACAAAAACCGGCAAAACCTGCTATACTCGCGTTGGAAAATATACATGAACACCACTCGCGAGCGTATTCTCCAGACCATCAAAGAACGCGGCCAAGTCACCATTGCCGACCTCGCCGAGAGTCTGTCCATCTCGCATATTTCCGTGCGCCACCACCTCTCCAGCCTCCAAGCCGAAGGTTCTATCAAGTTTTCCGAAGAGCGGCATGGCGTTGGGCGGCCACACCTGGTTTATTCCCTCACCGAAGCGGCGCACGAGCGGCTCGCGCCTAAATATGCGCACCTCAGCACCCGCCTCCTCGATGAGCTTAAAACATCGCTTCCCGCCGAAGCCATCGAGTCCATGTTCTCGCGCATGGCCGACGGCATCATCGCCGAATACTCCGCCAAGCTGGCCGACAAATCACTGGAGGAGAAGATGGAACTCCTCATCGAAATGCTCGGCGCTGAGGGCTTCATGGCCCGCTGGAACCGCACCGGTGAAACCATCCGCCTCACCGAATACTCCTGTCCCTACCTGCGCCTCGGCCAAAAGCACCCCGAAGTCTGCGCCATTGACCACGCCCTCATCAGCCAGGTCATGGATGCGACCGTGGAAAAAACCACCTGTGTCCTCGATGGCGCTGATCATTGTGTCTATGTGATTACACCCAATAAAACGGCCACCATTGCCGTTGACGCGCTCTTCCCTGAAAATTAACCATTGATCCAAACGAAAGTGAATCCACCCATGTCCTCTGCTCCCGCTAACCAACTTGTCTGGCAAGCCGAATCTCAAGACAAAGCCAAAGCCGACGCCATCCGTGACGCCTTGCGCGAAGTGATTGACCCGGAAATCGGCCTCAACATTATCGAACTGGGCCTCATCCGCGATCTGGACTTGCAACCCGATCAGACGCTGGTCAAAATGATTCTGACCACGCCCTTCTGCCCCTACGGCCCGGCCATGTTGGAGCAGACCCGCAAGAAAGTGGAAGTGGCTTCGGGCCTCCCCTCCCGCATTGAGATGGGCATGGAAATGTGGGAGCCGTCCATGATGGAAGAAGGCGCGGGCGCGGATTGGGGCTTGTTCTAAATTTATTTCAGCGATTGAAACAAAGCGACGACCCAACGGGTCGTCGCTTTTGATTCTCAGTAAATGGTGAGACGCGGCGCGGTGTGGCTCAGCCGAAAAAGGCGCGCTATAACCGCAAGGCCAGCACCAAAAACACCACCGCCAAAATCGCGAAGACCGCAATCATCACCAACATCAACGTCGTGGCGGTCGCCATTTTAGTCGTCGCGGTGGGGTTGGTGGCCCTCAAAACATCACCGGTCGTGTCGGGGCCAGGGGGCGGTGGGGGCGTGGTGCCACCCCGCACAAACGGCTTGGGGTCGGGGGCGGCCGCGTTGAGGGCGCGGTGCAATTCGTTCGTGTCGGGCGGCATCACCGCCACTTGCTTCTGGCGCTGAGCCTGTCGCACAGTAGGCAAGCCACAGTCCCGGCAAAACTTGTCGGCAATATCCAAATGCCGTCCACAATTCGCGCACACCAATTCCATTTCAGACATAGACCATTCGCTCCGAATGCCATGATTATACTGCCCCCGTAGCCCAAGTTGGCAACTTGCCTGGGATATGCTAACCTCGCGCCATCTTACCCTCAAGGAGTCGCATTAAATTATGAAGAAATCCATCACTTACGTCGGCGGGGGATTGCTGGCCCTGCTCGTGGTTGCCATCCTGGCGTTGGGCTTCTGGCCCATCGCGCCCGATGTGCCCAAACTCGGGGGGCAAGGCAAAGCCGGGGATCCAACTCCCCCCACCAATCCCGACAAACGTGGCGCGGGGCAAGTCATCACCGTTGAGGCGGGGCAATCCATCCAGGCCGCCGTGGATCAGGCCCAACCCGGCGACACCGTGCGGGTGATGCCGGGCGTGTACAACGAGGAAGTGCTGGTCAGCACCGAGAGCCTCACCCTCGAGGGCGTGGTGCAGGGCGACGAACGCGCCACCCTCGACGGGCAAGGGCAAAAGGCCAATGGGGTGGTGGGTGTCGGTGATTACTTTACCATCAGGGGTTTTAAAATCATTCACTACACCTCCAATGGCGCGCAAATTCAGGGCGTCACTGGCGGCGTCTTCCGCGACCTCATCACCGACGACACCGGGGAATACGGCATCTTCCCGATTCTTTCGACTGATGTGCTGGTTGAAAAATCCGTGACGAGTCGGGTGATTGACACCGGCATTTACGTCGGGCAATCCAAGCAAATTGTGGTGCAGAATAACGAAGCCTTTGGCAATGTCTCGGGCATCGAGATCGAGAACTCGGTGGATGCGGTGGTGCAGGATAACTATAGCCACGACAACACCGGTGGGATTTTGGTGTTCCTGCTCCCCGGCAAAACCGCCGCCGAAGGCTCCAACACGATCATCCGCAACAACCGCTTTGAGAATAATAATCTCGCTAATTTCGCCCGGCCCGAGATGACGGTGGCGTTGGTTCCGGCGGGGACGGGCTTGCTCATTATCTCGGCGGACACCACCGAAGTCACTGGCAACATCTTTAAGGATAACAAGTCTTATGCCGTGGGGCTTGTGTCGCTCACCGACTTCCCCGAGTTTTTCGGCAACCAAACCGAGTGGGATATTCCGGTCATCCCCGAGGGCAATTGGGTGCATGGCAACACCTACATCAACAATGGCTATGATGTGGATAAGGGCGTGACGGATGCCGGTTTCAAGGGCCGTGATTTGCTGTGGTCCACAAGCGGCTACGGCAACCGTTGGGATGAGCCGACCGCGACGCGCTTTCCTGAACCCCTGCCATCGTCCATGTGGCCGCCGTTCTTGAACCGCGCGTTTGGGCGGGTGTTAAACTTCTTGGCGCATCTTTAGACCCGGCCCCCACCCTGACCCTCCCCCGACCCCCATCCCGGCCTTCCCCCATCAGAAAACCACTGATGGGGGAAGGAGTTTCTTATGCCCTTCCGTAACAACGTCACGCGCTTGCTCGATGCGCGGAAGATAGCGTATGAGGTGTTTGAGTTTGCCCCCGAGAAACATTCGGCGGAGGCGACGGCGGAATTGTTGGGGGTGCCGCCGGAGCGCGTGTATAAAACGCTGGTGGTCTTGCGCGAGGCCAAAGGCAAGAAACCGGTGTTGGTCATGGTCCCCGCCGGGCGCGAATTAAATCTCAAGGCGCTGGCCGCATCATTGGGCGAGAAGAAGTTGACGATGGCGAGCCAACGGGAGGCCGAGGCGCTCACGGGCTTGCAAACTGGCGGCATCTCGGCGCTGGCGTTGCTGAACAAGGGCTTCACGATTTGCATCGAAAAGGCCGCATTGGATTTACCCTATATCCACATTAGCGCCGGACAAAGAGGGGCGAACTTGCGATTGGGGGTGAAGGATTTGATTGAGGTGACCGGGGCGCGGTTGGTGGAGACAGTGTGAGGGGAACCCAAGGCCCGCAGGGCGGAGGTTGACCCGCGCGGGTGCGGCATCTCGCGCGAGGTGGCAACCCCTGCCGGGAGAACGTAATCAATATTGGCAACAACGTGCGCCGCACTTTTGAAAGTGCGGCGCACGTTTATTTGTATGACTCAGCCTGCAAAGTGAATAAGCGCGCATAGGTGCCATTGAGCGCCAGCAGTTCTTCATGCGTGCCGCGCTCGGTGATGGCCCCTTTTTCGATGACGTAGATTTTATCCGCCATGCGGACGGTGGAGAAGCGGTGGCTGATGAGGACAGCCATTTTGTCGGCGGTGAGCTCGCGGAATTGTTGAAAGACGCGGAACTCGTTCTCGGCATCGAGGGCGGCAGTGGGTTCGTCGAGGACGATGACTTCGCAATCGCGCATGAAGGCGCGGGCCAGGGCGATTTTTTGCCATTCGCCGCCAGAGAGGTCGCGCCCGTTGTTCCACCAGCGTCCGAGCAGGGTGTCGTACCCCTGCGGGAGCGCGGTAATCACGGGGTCGGCACCACTCTTCTGGGCCGCGCCCACGATGCGGGGGCGGTCATCCAACGAGGCGATTTGCCCGAAGCCGACATTCTCGGAGGCGGCGAGGTGATAGCGCACGAAGTCTTGAAAGATGACCCCGATACGCTGGCGCAGATCGGTGAGGTCGTAGTCGCGCAGGTCAACGCCATCGAGCAGGATTTGGCCCTCGGTGGGGTCGTAGAGCCGCGTGAGGAGTTTGATGAGGGTGGTCTTGCCCGCGCCGTTGGGGCCGACTAGTGCGATTTTTTGGCCGGGCTTAATCGTGAAGTTGACGTTGTGCAGGGCGTACTCGGTGTGGCCTTCATATTTGAAGGCCACATTTTTGAACTCAATGCCATGCCGGATTTCCTGGGGAATGGACCGGGGCGCGGTGGCGACCACCATTTGCGGCTTGAGTTCGAGGAAGGCGAACAGGTTGGACATGAACAAGCCGTTCTCATACAAATCGCTCAGGCCGTAGAAGATGGCTTCGAACATATTCTGGCTGGCGCGGAAGATGCCGAGGTAGAGCGTCATATCGCCGAGGGTGATGGTTGCGCCGACCGCGCGCCAGACAATCCACGCGTAGGAGCCATAGTAAGTGAGCGTGGCCAGCAGGCCGAGACCGAGCGAAGCCAGACTGCGCTTTTGGGCGATGACTTGGTCTTCTTTGAGAAATTTCCAGAACAAATCGGCGTAGCGCGCCAGGAGCGGCTCGCCCAGCCCGAAGAGTTTGATTTCTTTCACCGCATCGTAGTCGGTGAGCAGGTGTTCAAAGTACGATAGGCGGCGGAACTCCGGCGCGCGCCATGAGAGGACGCGGAAGTGCAGTTCGGCAAACTGGCTCTGCGCGATGAAGGCCGGGATGGTGGCGAGAAAGAGAATGAGCGCGAGCCACGGACTGAACCGAACGAGCAGTGCGCCATAGGATAAAAGCGTGACCGTATTCTGAATGAGATAGAAGCCGCCGTTGATAATCTGCAAACCGCGCCAGTCGGCTTCGCGGCGGGCGTTTTGGAGTTTGTCGTAGTATTCGGCGTTCTCGAAGTGGGAGAGGTCGAGTTCGAGGGCCTTGCGGATGATGCGCGTGTTGATGTGCAAGTTAACGCGGGCGTGCAGGACATGCTCGGCCAGCGCCCGCGCCTGCCCATTGACTGATTGCACGATAATGAGAACGAACTCAATGCCGAGCAGGGGCAGGACCGCGCTCACGCCATCGAAACCGGTTTTGGTGTTGATGGCGTTGACCACCGCATCCACGATGAGTTTGCCGACCCAGGCCTGTGAGGCGGGGAGGAGCGCGCCGATGAGCGTACACGCCGCCATGGCCGCCGCCGAAGCTGGGTGCGCCTGACTGACCACGACCACCGCCCGGCGGATGTTCAGCGCCGAGTCTTTAATCTTGGCGCGGCGCTCGGCCAGCCAGTCTTTGAAATTTTGCTTAGGTTTGGTTTGCATGGCGCGGATGATAGCACACGCCGAGGGAGGAGGGAGACTGGAAGAATGGGGAGAAAGATTGGTTTATGGCTAAGTCTATGAATGGCCTGAATCTAAACCGTAACACGGAGGATACAAAGCGTCTTAACTCGGCGGCACCGCCGTTGGGGTAGGTATTTGTGTCGGCGGCAGGGTGGGCGTGCCGGTGGAGGTCGGCAAGGGCGTGGCGGTATCGGTGGGCGTGAGGGTGGGCAAGTCCGTCGGGGCCGGGGTGGGCGTGGGGTGCTGGATGTTGAAGCGCACACGCCATTCGGCGGAGCCACCGTTTTTGTTGTAGACGATGATACGCAAGGCAATCGGGCCGTCGGGGAGCGGGTCGAGGCTCCACTCGGCGAGCGCGCCGGTGGTGGGGAACGGGTTAGTGTTGGGGCCAATCACGGTGCCCCAACCTTCGGGGTCGTGGCTGAGGCCGTATTCGATGATGAAGTGGTCGAAGTCTTTGCTGGCGGCGGCCTGCCCCTGAATTTGAATCGCGCCGCCGGTCAGCGTCGCGCCCTCGGGCGGATAGGCGAAACTCATGATGGGGTGCGCGTCATCGGGGCCGCAGTCACGCGCGGGGGCCCAGACCAGCGGCGGGATAAAGTTATTCCCGGCGGCCCAGGCCTGGCCGTTGGGGTCCTCGGTCAGCCATTTTTGCGCGAAAGGGTCATTCACGGCGTAAACCGTTTTTTGTTGCCCGAGCAGTTGGTCGTTCTGGTAATACTTGGCGCATTCGGCGGTTTGGCGCAGGCCAGTGAACGAATCGACAAAGGCTTTTTGCCATAGGTCGCGGTCGGCGGTGATGGGTAGCTTGCCGGACGCGAACATTTCATTGCGGATGACACCGGGCGGGCAATATTCACTCGGCTCCACGCCCGAGAGGCCGCAAATGCTCTTGTCCACGATTCCCGGCGGGCGCGAGAAGGGGGTGGCGTGGCTCGCGAGGGCGGCCTCCATAAATTCATGCCAAATCGGCGCGGCCCCGGTCACGCCACTCGTGCCAATCATCGGCGTGAAGTCGGCGTTGCCCACCCACACCCCAGTCACCAAATCGGGCGTGTAGCCAATCGTCCAGTTATCACGGTAGTCGTTGGTGGTGCCGGTTTTAACGGCGGCCGGGAAGGAAAGCAGGAGTTGCGAGTTGGGGCCGAAGGCGGGTGTGCGCGCGCTGTTGTCGGCGAGGATGTCGCTGATAAGATAGGCGGTCTCGGGTGAAAGCACTTGTGTGTCCCAGTCGGCGGGCGGGGTTTGGCAGGGCGGCGGCGAGTCTTTGAGTTGGTCGGGGCGCAATGGTTGCTGGCAGATGACGTTGCCATCCTTGTCGGTGATTTGGCGGAGGGCGATGGGGAAGACGCGCCGACCGCCGTTGGCGAGCGCGCCGTAGGCCGTGACCATTTGACTCAGCGGGACTTCGCCGCCCCCGAGCGTGAGCGCCAGCCCATAAGTGTTTTGCGTGAATGCGCTGATGCCCAATCGTTCGGCGAACTTGATGAAGCCTGGCTCACCGTAGATGCCCACGAACTCCAGCGCCTTGACCGCCGGGATGTTGTACGAATTGGCGAGCGCGGCGCGCACGAGCGTGGGACCGTGAAAGCGCCCATCGTAATTCACGGGCTGGTAGGGCGGGTTCGCGCCGTCGGGAAAATCGGTGGGCACGTCCCATAACAGAGTCGCCGGAGTCCAGCCGCGCTCAAGTGCCAGCGCATAGGTGAGCGACTTGATGGAAGACCCCGGCTGGCGGGGGCGGATGGCCATATTGATTTGACCATCCACCGCGTCGGTATAAGCATCGGAGCCGACCATGGTGACGATTTCGCCAGTGGCCGGGCGCAGGGCGACCAGCGCCCCATCGGTCACGTGTTTCTCGGCGAGGGCCGCCACTTGGGCGGCGACCGCGTTTTCGGCCAGAGTCTGCAAGTCGGGGTCGAGCGTGGTGTAGATGTTGTAGCCCGAGCGGTAAAGCGTCTGCGCGCCGTATTGGTCTTCCACAATTTGACGGATATAGTTGACCCAGTGGGGGAAGGTCGCATCAAAAGCGGGCGAGGCAAACTGGCGCGTTTTGAAATCAATCAGCACCATGCCAATCTCTTCGGGGGTCACGCACACCGGCTCAGCTTGGGTGCTGACTGGCACACAGCCGAGCGTGAGCATGAGCCGCAGGACATCTTGTTGCCGCCGGATGGTGATATCCCGATTCGTATAAACGTCGTACACCGCCGGGGATTGCGGCAGACCTGCGAGGAAAGCCGCTTCCCCGAGGGTCAGGTCAGCCGCTTTTTTATCGAAATAGGTTTCAGAGGCGGCCTCGATACCGTAGGCCAAATTCCCGTAATAAATCTCATTGAGATACAGTTCCAGAATTTCTTCCTTGCTATAGCGGCGCGTGACTTCGGCGGCGAGGATGACCTCGCGGATTTTACGCATGGAAGTGCGTTGCCCGCGTTCCTCGGCGGTGAGGACAAGCGCCCGCACGAGTTGTTGGGTGATGGTGGATGCGCCCGAGACGGTCTCGCCTTCTTGCAAGTTTTGCCAAATGGCGCGCATGATGGCGAAGACGTTGAAGCCGGGGTGCGAATAGAAATCCTTGTCCTCGGTGGCGATGGTGGCGGCGATGAGATAGGGCGAGATTTTAGCGAGCGGCACGCGGGTGCGGCGGCCCGCTTGCGGGTCTATAATTTCGTAGAGTAAATTATTTTTCGCATCGTAAATGCGGGTGGTCTCAAACTTGGCGGCGCGGGCTTGCAGGTCATCCACGCTCGGCAGGTCGTTGGCAATGGACCAATAGAAGCCCAGCGCCCCAACGGTAAGCACGCCTAAAAAGAAGAGTAGCCCAATGAGCGTAATAAAAAAGCATCCCTGAATTTGTTGCGCGCGGCGACGATTGGGGCGGCGGACGGCGGGGGCGGTTAATTGTCCCTCCGTAGGGGCGTTCAATTGAACGCCCCTAGCAGGTGGCGGGGCGGGCGGGGTTTGCCCTTCCCGCCGCACGCGCGGCATGCCGTATTCGTCGAGTTCAATTCGGCGTGGGCGGGTAGGGTCGTTGGAGTCGGAAGGCGGCGGAAAATTGGACATGTGGTTGAGTATAACTTAAAGATTACGAGGTGGATGCTGAGTGCAAAAGCCACCTCAAGTCTGAAAAGGATATGGGACAATGGTACCGTCGCCCAATTTTCAAATTGGATTGACTTAGTAGTATTGATTGTGCTAATCTGAGATGACAGTCGTTCAGTAATTAAACCAATTTGCTAATAGGGGCTACTAAATTGAATAACGAATTCTAAAAAATTCGTGGAAGCAATGATCTGAGGGTTCTACCCTGGTCGCTTGCCCATCCCCTGGGATAGGCAAACCCTCAAGGAGCAAATAGCGAAACCGGCCCAATGCGTATTCATGGTCGGTTTTTTTATTTTCGGGAGCAGTTGCAATTCCCGGTTGAAGATTCAAGCTTATAGTTTGGGAGTCAAACGATGTCACGTTTCCTTCGCATCACACTTATCCTGGGTCAATTGATGATGCTCTTGCATCTGCCGGAAACCGTCGGCGCGGCTGACGACAATGCCGCGAAGATCGCCCTCGGCTTGAAGCAATTTGCTTTGGTATTGGATAGTGTGGGGGCCGCCGAAGAATTGGGGCAGGCCCTCCCGCTCACTGGCTTGCCTCTGGGGGGCAACGAGGCCCTCCGGCTCACCAATTTATTTAATTCGGCGTTGGCCGGATTGAGCACCACCCATAATAGTCTCAATGATTTAGCGTCAGCCATTGACGCACTCGATAGCAACTACGGCGGCGTGACGCTAAACTTCAACTCCGTCACTGTCACCCCCAACGCCAACCCCGATTTAATTGATGTCAGTCTGACTCTCGCCGCCAGCCGGGTGGTTACGCCCGCCATTGCTTTATCCAACGGGGCGGTGAACTTTAACGGCGGCGGATTGCCGCTCCAACTCGGCCTCAATGCCCCCCTCAATTTTCAACTTGATAAAACGCAACTGCCCATGCACCCCGAACTGGCCTTTTATTTGGTCGGTGAACCAACCCTCAACTTCACAACCGATGCGAGCGGCCCGGTGCTGGGTTTCGATAGCCGCGTGGGGTTCGCCGATGTCACCGTGGCGGGGACGGTTTTGCTCAATGGCGACCTCGGCCTGACCTTCCATGACCCGGACAGCAATGGCCGACTCACTGTGGACGAATGGGGTTACACCGCGCCCGTAGATTTAGTCAGCGTGGCATTTGCCGACGCGCCCGGCGATGATGTCTCCGCAACTTTCAGCGTCACCACCACCGCGCCGCTCAATGCCCTCACCGGTTCGGTAAGCTTCACCGATGCCAGTTTGGCCAATGGCTTTGACCCCACCGTCACCCCGGCCCTCGGCCCGGTGGGTGACTTCGCCAACATGGACCCGCTGAAGATGCTCAATGGCTTCAGCCAGATGGCTGCCAGCCTGCTTGGCACACAGGCCGCCGGAGATTTGCGCTTGCCCTTCCTCCGTCAGCAATTGGGCGACACCTTTGCCTTTGCTCAGCCCCTGATTGATTTTCTCCACCAGCAGGGCGATGCCGCCATCCTCTGTGGCACGACCAACACCGATATGCCCGCCGGTGATGTTTCCAATTTGTCTGTTGGGGCCACGGTCTACTGCCAGGCCATTACCCTGCAAAACCCAACGGCGGCGACTTGGAGTATTGCCAATGGCACGGTGGCGGCCAATGGGACGCTCACCAGCACGGTGGGCACTAACCCCACGGTCAACGCTTCGTTTACGTTGACCGGCCCCGGCGCGCCCCAAGTCCAACTGCAATTCACCGACCCCGGTGGGGCTTCCCATACCGTCATGCCCATCTTCCGCTCGGCGCAGAGCATGGTGGCCCGCCTCATGGACATTGCTGACCTCGACTCGGTTGGGCTTAACTATGACCCCGCCACCAAGAGTCTCTCCTACCACATCGTCAAGACCAGCAATCCCGCGCCGGTTTCGGGCGGGCTGGATTTTGGCGACCAAATCAGCACCACCACCCGGCTCATTGGCCTCAGCGAAGACAGTGGTGCGAGCGTGAGTATTGACCCGAACAATATTGGGCTGGATGTGACCTTTGGCGCGATCTTGGTGACTAACCCGGCGGCCATCACGCCCGGCGACGAAGCGGCTTTCCCCACGGGCGAGGAAGACCGCTTCTTTATCAAGGTTCGCCCCGGCCCCGGCCAATACGAATTGCAAGCCGACGCGCTGGTCACGGCCACCGTTTCTCTCGCCGGGCGCATCGGCTTTCTGGATGTCACAGTGGCGGGCGATGGCGCGCAAAACACGACCCAGCCCGGCACCGCATTCCAAATCGCTCGCGCTGATTCATCCAAACCCATGTTGGGCGTGGACATCACCGCCCCCGGCATCCCAGTGGATACCGGCGCGGGTGTGGTCATGTTGGGCGATGCCATCCGCGTCCGCCAGCTCATCACCCAACTCGCCACGTATGTTGACCCGACCTGCAATATCAAAATGAACGCGGGCTTGCAAGCCACCGCCTCCGCCGGTGACCCGCCGACCCCACTGGCTTCGGCGGGCGTGGCCTTGAGTTGGCCCAATGTCTTCGACGCCAATTGTCACCCCCTCACCAGCAGTTTGCTGGTCTCGCCCACCGCTGATTTCAATGACAGCCTCAAAGTCTTTGACATAGACTCGACCAACCCGATGGCGTTGTTGAGCATCATCCTCGACCACCTGGATGCCCTCGCCACCGCCGCCGATGATTTGAGTGGTGGCGCGCTGTCGGAACCGTTGCCCCTGGTCGGCACCAGCCCCAAAGAACTACTCAGTCAATTCCAGGATATCAAGACCGCGCTCGACGAAATTCGCATGGGCGTGCCCGACGCCACGATTCAATGCGGCCTCACCCCCGAGGCGACCGGGGGCCTGGCCGGGGCCATTGTCGGCACCCGGATTTATTGCCGCGCCAAAACCGACGTGGATGCGGCCTCCGTGCAATGGGCCATCACCGGTGGGACGCCAGCCGCCGACACCACCCTCGCCAGCACGGTGGGCATCTCGCCTACGACCAGCGCCGCGTTCACCGTCACCACCTCGGGCGGCCTCGGCTCGTTCATCATCAACCTCACCTTCAACGACAGCGCTGGCCGTCACACCGCCGAACTGCCCGCCATCACCCCGCCCCGCTCACTGCAAAAACTGGAAACCGTCATCGAGTCGAAACTGGGCTTGCCCTCTGCGGCCTTGCAATTGCAAATGCTGGATTTGCCGGTCCCCGGTAGCACCTCCGGCGATGGCGTGCAAGACCTCGTGATTCGCCTGGGCTACGGCGTGTGTACCGGGCCCGCCGGGGGTTCCGCGCCCGTGGGGTCATTCCCGGCCCTCGCGGCGGCCGGCGGTCACACCGCCGCCATTATTCTAGTGGACCCGCTCGCTGGCAGTTCTCCCTATCGGATTTTCCTCCCGACCATTCAAGTCATGCCACCCGCTGGGTTTGTCTCCGGCGAGAGCGCCCCCACCCTCATGGGCCACCCGCCGCAAATGAATCTCTCCACGGCGGCCCTCGGGACGTGCGTGGCGAGTGACCGCCTGGTTCCCACCCTCAGTGTGCCAGTGCAACTCGACCTCGGTTCCTCAATGGCCGGGCTGGTCGGTCTCAACACCAGCGCCTCCTTTAGTTTGCAATACCGTGCGCACGCCCAACTCGACCTGGGCATTCCTTTAGAGACAACTTTTGACCCGACCGGCATTGTGGTCGTGGACACGAGCGGCATCACTTTAGAAGCCGGAGTCTCAGCCAGCAAAGTTAATCTCAGCGCCAACCTCGGCCCACTCACGCTCGCGCTTGGGTCCAGCATCACCCTCACCACCGGCACCCACGATGGGGCCGACAACTCCGCCACCCTCACCAACAGTGGCGCTAGTTTCACCACCCTCACCGTGCCGGTTGGCTCGTTGCTCAAGAACATCAGCGATGGTTCTCAATGCGTGGTGACAGCCGTGGCCGTGACCTCGCTGACCTGCGCTTTAGCGGGCGGCACAGATAACGATTGGGACGCGACCGACGCTTATCAAGTCTTCGGCCTCGGCACGGCGCAACTGGGCGCGAGCCTTTCGCTGGTCGAAGGCGGCCTTGACGCAACCCCAAACAACGAGACTTTCTCTATCGCCGATTTTATTACCGGCCTCAGCGTCAATTTTGATGGCCCGGCCACGACCAACGACTGCGGCACCGCCAATGGCGAGACCATGAGCGGCGACGCGTGCGCCAACCTGTCCCTCGCGCTTATCGTCGGCCCGAGCGTGACCTACCTCGGCGAATTGGGCTTCCGCGCCGCCGCCCTCGAAGACCCCGACAGTGTGACCACCCCCGAAAAATGGTATGTCAGCGTCCCGCCGAACTTGGGCGCGCAAATTGCCTCCGCCGCGTTGGATTGGACGCTCATCTTGCAAGCCCTCAAAGGTTTGGCCGACCAGTTGGAAGCCAACCTCGACGGCGCTTCCGCCGACATTCATTTGCCCTTGATTGGCGACGCGCTCGATGCCGGAGCCGATGTGGTCGGCGCGATTAACAACAACGTCATCACGCCCCTCGCCGACCTCGCCGCCGACTTGCAGGCCAGCGCCAACGCTGGGATGGTCAGCACCACCATTCAAACTGAAATCTTCAACGCCCTCAGCAACCCGGCCTTCCCGCACATTCTCGATGGCCCGGATGCCAACACGACCATCACCGCCGACGATGTGGTCGTGGAAGTGAAGTGCGGCGCGCCCCTCGCGGATTGCGCCCCTGCCGCCTCGGTGGGGACGATTGGCGATGTGCGTGTCACCTTCAAGTTAGGGCAAGGCGTGGGGGATAGCGGCGCGCCCACGCAAGGCTGTGACGACGATTGTGTGGAAGGCGTGGCCTTGCCCTTCGATTTGGGATTGCCGGGCCTGCCTCTGCGGAGCGCCGGAACCCTGGAGGCGCAGGCCGGGTGGACGCTCATCGTGGACTTCGGCCTCAGCCGCAACGAGGGGCCGTACATCGTCACCAATCACGGCGCTGAAGCCGAACTCTCCATTGGCGCGGCGGTGGGCATCGGCGAGGCCGCGCCGGCCCTGCAAACCGAATGCAATGCCAAAGACCCCAACGACTTAACGCAAGAGGGCCTCGCCGGTTTCTCGGATGAGCGCTGTCTCATCGGCGAGTTGGGCTTCCTGCAAATTGTCATTCGCGATGGCGCGAATGGCGATGGCACTGATGACACCGACGACGACCCCTCGCGGATTCTTTTGCTCACCACGGTTGACCTGCAATCCAGCGGCGACCGCCTGAACTTCATTCAACTGGTTTCCGGCGAGGCCGATGTGGATTTGGACGTGGAAGCCGACATCAACGTTGACCTACGCCTCCGCACCGGCTTGCGCGATGGTGAGAATTACGGCCTACCCAGTGTTCTCGGCGCGTTCCACCTCAGTTGGGCGTGGAGTCTGGATGGCGGCGCGACCACCCCGGCGGTTGAGTTCAACAGCTTGTACCTGGACGCGGGCGAATTTGTCAGTCAGTTCCTTAGCCCCATCGTCAAAGAAGTCCAAAAGATTACTTCGCCGCTCAAGCCGATTATTGACACCTTGCGCGCGCCCCTGCCAGTGCTTTCTGACCTCAGCCGGTTGGTGGGCGGGGATGACATCACCCTCATCTCGTTGCTCGAGACCGCCACGGGCGCGGACCTTTCGTTGGTTCGCAACGTCCTCGCGTTCATAGATTTCATCAACGGCCTCCCCACCGACGGGAATCTCGTCCTCCCGTTGGGCGGCGAATCGCTGGCGGGCGCGTTTGAGATTGACCTCGACAAGGCCCAGGCCGGGCCACTCACTCCCGACCAATCCAACAAACTCATCAAACCCGGCACGGCCAAGACGCGCACCGGCATTTTGCAAGCCATCTTTAGCAAGGCCTTGCCGCCGGGCCTGTCCTTCCCGTTCCTTAACGACTCCTCCCAAATCTTCTCACTCCTGATGGGGCAGGATGTGACGTTGGTGCGGTACGACGCGGGGACCGCCGAAGCCACCGCCGGGATGAGCTACACCTTCGGGCCAATCTTCATCGGGCCAGTGCCCATCTCCATCAACATCGCCGGGGCGGTCACTTTGCGCGGGCGCTTCGCCATGGGCTACGACACCTCCGGCTTGCGGATGGTGCTGGATGGCGCTTCGGCTGACCATCTCTTTGACGGCATCTTCATTGACGACCTCGACGCTAATGGCGTGGATGTGCCGGAAATCAGTCTCATCGGCACGGTCTCGGCTGGCGCGGGCGTGGAACTGCTCATCGTCTCGGCGGGCGTGGAGGGCGGCATTCGCCTGACCGTGGACTTGAACCTCAACGACAGCCCCGACCCCGACGGCAAATTGCGGATACAGGAAATCTTCAACAAACTCGCCAATCCCATTTGTCTGTTCGACATCTCCGGCAAGTTGGAGGCTTTCCTCGGGGCCTATGTCCGCATCGGGTTCGCGTTCTTTAGCAAGACCTGGCGCATCACCATCGCCAATGTCACGCTCCTCGACTTTTCACTTAATCTCTGCGAGCCGCCCAACCCCGTGCTGGCCTATGTCAGCGGGTCAACCCTCGTCGTCAACATGGGTTCGCAGGCGCGGCGCGAGGCCCGCAAAGTCTCGGTAGACATGAAAGATGAAAAGGTGGTCATTCGACAGTTGACCACGGCGCTCCCCGGCAAGTTCTCGGTCTCGGCCTTTGGCATCTATCAGGAATATTCTGGCATCACGGCGGTTCAAGTGGATGCGGCTGACGGCAACGACACCATCGCGCTTGAAGCCGGGACCGATGCCCTGAGCAACACCGTGCCCTTCATGGCCCCCGCCACGATTACCGGCGGCGACGGGGCCGACCAAATCCGCTCGGGCGGCGGGGCCGACAACCTCTCCGGCGACTCCGGCAACGACAAGATTAACGGCGGCGGCGGTGGCGACACCCTCAACGGCGGCGCGGATGATGACGTGCTCAGCGGCGAACTCGGTGTAGACACCATCCACGGCGATGGCGGCAACGATGTGATTAACGGCGGCCCGGCGGGTGACTTCCTTTACGGCGACGCGGGCGACGACGACCTGCACGGCGGCCCCGGCGCGGATGCCAACCCCGATGGCGACGACCTGCTCTCGGGTGGCCCTGGCAACGATAACCTCGAAGGCGAAATCGGCAACGACACGCTCTATGGCGATGAAGTGCTGACGTGCAACGCCGCTGGCGCTGGCACGGGCGGCCAAGACTCACTCCTCGGCGGGCCCGGGAACGACTTCCTCTATGGCGGCTTTGGCAACGACGGCCTCACCGGCGAAGATGGCAATGACACCCTGTGTGGCAACGCGGGCAACGACTTCCTCGAAGGCGATGACGATAGCGCCGCCACCCCCGATGGCAACGACCACCTGGTCGGCGGCAACGGGGACGACACCGCCTACGGACGCGGCGGCACCGACACCATGTATGGCGATAACGATGATGGCAGCGGGAGCGGCAACGATGTTCTCTACGGCGGTGACGAATTTGATGCCATCGTCGGCGGTGATGGGCGCGACCTGCTCTACGGCGAAAACGGCGGCGATGTGATGCTCGGCGACAACGGCACTTTCTCCTCCGCCCCGTTGGACGCGCACGCCCCCAAGGCGGTGCTCATCCCGCTGGTCATTCCCACCAACCACGCGGCGGTTGGGACAATTGACTGCACTAACGTTGGCTCCGGCGGCGGCAACGCCGACTGCCTCTTCGGCGGTGAGGGCGCGGACTTGATGTTCGGCGAAGGTGGCCACGATAAAATGTTTGGCGAGACCGGCGCGGACTATATGCAAGGCAACGCCGGTAACGACCTCCTGCGCGGCGGCCAGCAAGATGATGTCATGTATGGCAACGCCGACAACGACGAAATGTATGGCGACAGCGGCGCGGACTTCATGTACGGCGGCGACGGCGAAGATGTGATGCGCGGCAACGCCGACAATGACTACTTGGAAGGCAACGGCCAACACGACGAGATGTACGGTGATGGTGGCCTCGACCTCCTGCGCGGCGGCGACGGCCCCGACACCCTGTATGGCAACGCCGACGATGACTACCTGGAAGGCAACGCCGACTCGGACACCCTGTACGGCGGCCCCGGCCACGACGATATGCTGGGCGGCAGTAACAGCCCCGGCGCATCCGATAGCGGCGAGACTCTCATGGCTGGCGAAGACGGTGTGGATTACATGGCGGGCGACAACGCCCTCATCTCGCGGCCCGGCGGTTCGGTGGGCGGCGTGCCTATCCGACACATCGTCCTCCTCGACGTGCCCTTCCTCGATGCGGTCGTGGTCGCTGGCTCTAGCGGCGGCGACATCATGGAAGGCGGCGCGGCCAATGACGTGCTGTACGGCCAAAGCGGTGATGACACGCTCTCGGGCGGCGGCGACGACGATTACATGGAAGGCAATGCCGGAAAAGACATCCTCAACGGCGACGATGACGACGACGACCTGACCGGCGGCTCGGGCCACGACAATGGCGGCGCGGGCGGCGCCTCGCGCTCCCTCGCCAACGTCAACGACGATAACATCGGCGGCGCGGGCGACACCCTCAACGGCGGCGCAGGCGTGGACTTCATGGCCGGCGACAACGCCAACGTCACACGCAACAGCCCGCGCCTCATCGTCCTCTACAACGTGGACTTCGCCGACGATGCCCTCACGGTAGACGGCGCGCTCAGCGGCGACGACACCCTCAACGGTGACGCTGATGACGATGTGATGTACGGGCAAGGCGACAACGACACCCTCAACGGCGGCGCGGGCGACGACTACCTGGAAGGCAACTCCGGCGTTGACCTCCTACACGGCGATGCCGATGAAGACGATTTGATTGGCGGCTCCGGCCACGATAACGGCGGCCCCGGCGGGACTCTCCGCGAACTCCGCAACGTCCTCGACCTCGGCGATACCCTGCACGGCGACGGCGGCGTGGACTACCTCCTCGGCGACAACGGCAACATCACCCGGCCCGGCGGCCTCAACGCCTTCAACGGCTCAACCCAACGCGTGGTCGTCCTCTACGATGTGGAACTCGCGGGCGGCCCAGCCATCAGCCCCGACGTGAGCGGCAACGATGCCATGTTCGGTGGCGACGGCGATGACGTACTCTTCGGTCAGGGCAAAGGTGAAACCGTGATGCACGGCGACGCGGGCGCAGACTACCTCGAAGGCAATCACGGCGCTGACCTCCTCTACGGCGACGCGGGCGAAGACGACCTCATCGGCGGCGGCTCGGCGGATGACGGCGTGATTGACGCTGACCGCGTGGGCAACGGCCTCGTGGATGATGGCGACACAATCTACGGCGATGACGGTGATATTCAAACTGTTGATGATGGCGATGTGATTGCTGGCGACAACGCCCGCATCACCCGCGCGACCAACGCCCTCGGCCAGTGGGAACCTGACCCCAACACGGGTGACGCGGCCCGACAGGTGATGCTCTTCGATGTGGAGAAAGTCGGCGGCCCGAGCGTGGCCCCGGCGACCAGCGGCAGTGACCTGCTCTACGGTGAAGGTGGGCGCGACTTCATGTTTGGTCAGGGCAACACCGACGTGGATGCCGACGGCGATAGCCACTTCAACGAAGACCCCGCCGACACCCTCGACAACGACCACGACGGGCTGACTGACGAAAACGGCGGCGGCGACGAAATGCACGGCGGCGCGGACGACGACTACCTGGAAGGCAACCACGGCTCTGATTGGATGTTCGGCGACGATGGCGAGGACGATCTGCTCGGCGGCAGTTCGGCGGGCGATGGTCTCATCGGCGGCGGCGTGCCGCCCACGAACCTGCTGGACGGCGACGATGTAATGGATGGCGGCCTCGACGACGATGCGATGATTGGCGACAATGGAACCATCACCCGCGCCACCAATGCGGGCGGCCTGTGGGTGCGCTTGCTCGGCTTTGGCTTCGACCAGGTCGTGCGCCAGGTCAGCGTCAGCCCGACCCCCGAAAGTGGCGGCGCGTTTGGCAATGACTTCATGCTCGGCAACGACGGCCACGACGATATGTACGGCCAACAGGGCCACGATTACATGGAAGGCAACGCCGGTGAAGATGCCATGCTCGGCGACCTCGGCCTCATCACGAATAACCTGATGGGCGATGGGATTGACGACCCGCAACTCGATTGGTTCATCGAACCGCGCGAGCCGTTCATTGATGACACCATCTTTGTCACCGGCTCACTCTACCGGCAGGTCACGCTCTACTCGTTTGAGACCGGCCAAGGCGCAGAGGGCAACGACATCCTGCTGGGCGGCGATGGCAACGACAGCATCCACGGCGGCCCGGGGAACGACCTCGCCAACGGCAACGCTGCCGAAGACCACCTCTTTGGCGACGACGGGAACGATGTGATGTGGGGTGGCCCCGACCACGACCACCTCTACGGCGGGCGCGGCGACGACTACCTCGACGTGAAGCCACGCGAGGCGACGGCGGACGGGCCGCGTGACCCGGCGGTGTGGTTCACCTACGGGATGCCCGACAACTTCCAGGGCATAGACTACATCTATGGCGGTTGGGACCGCGATGCTATGCAAGCCGACAACGGCGGCCCCGGCCCGGTGGAAGGTGACCGGCTCATTGACTGGGCTGGTGGCTACAACGCCTACTACGTCTGCCCGGCGGCCTACGGTGAGTTCTACATCACCCGCGACCCCAGCCCGAATATGCAACTGTTCCTGCAACGGCTGGCCGAAGGTGATGGCGCGGTAACCACCAGTGTCCTCGGAACATCCGGGTTCAACGAACTGGCGCTCGTCTTCCCGAACGAAATTGCCGATAACTCGCACAAGCCCCACCCCGACCACCCGGCGCACTTCACCTGCTCGCCATAAAAAAACTGTGCAGGTGACCGTGTTCTCGTGCTGACCAGCCGTAGCACGGCGGCCGCCCGCCAAG
>CAYUFY010000011.1:0-34457 GCA_964443795.1 uncultured Anaerolineales bacterium
GTTGTAGTCGTGGCCCGCGTTCATCAACGCATCCCACAAGGCCACCGCGTTCGCGGCTTTCGCGTCGGCCCAAATCTCGTAGCCGAGGTCGCCGGAGTAGCCCGTGCGCGAGATGGTGACGGGGATGTTGTTAATGCTAGTTTGCATTAAGCGAAAGTATTTGAGATTGGAGATTGGAGGATTAGTAATTGATTCGAGAATCAAGCGAGCCTTGGGGCCTTGGAGAGAGAGCGCGCCGAGCGAGTCGGAGACATCGTCAATCTTCACATCGAGGCCCACAGCGTTCATCGAGAGCCAGCGCAGGTTGGGGTCGGCGGCGGTGAGGCGGAAGGTTTGGTCGGCGAGGCGCGCGATGGTGCCATCATCAATCACCTTGCCGTGTTCGTCGCACCACGGGGTGTACATGACCTGCCCAATGGCGCACTTGCTCACGTCACGCGTCACCACGCGGTTGAGCAGGCGCATCGCGTCGGGGCCGGTAATCATGTATTTCATCAGCGGCGAAACGTCGAACAGCGCGGCGGAGTTGCGGACCGCCCAGTATTCGCGCTCGTGGCTGAGTTCATACGACCCGGCAGTGAGATAGCCAGACCAGCGCCGCCACGTTTGCGGCTCGTTGATGACGGATGTGCGGGGATGGAAGGGGGTGCCTCGGAGCATGGTGTTGTCTTTTCCAGTTACTTGTGGATATCTGACAAGGTGACTGGGTGAAGGGGTGACAAGATGAAAAAAACCTCACCCCTTCACCTTGTCACCCCTTCACCTTGTCAGTTCTATATCCAAGTCTTTGTGAAATTCTCTCCCCGGTCTTCTTCACCCGCGCCGCCACTTCAGGGATGCGGTTGGGGGTCAGGCGCTGGCTAGGGCCGCCGATGCTGACCGCCGCGACGACCTCGCCCGCGCCGTTATAGATGGGCGCGCCAATGGCGACCAGACCCGCTTCGAGTTCTTCAATCGCGGTGGCGTAACCTTGTTCGCGCACTTTGGCTAACTCACGGCGGAGAGCGGCCGAAGACGTGAGCGTTTGAGGGGTGAGACGTGCGAGCGAGGATTGGAGGATTGTTTTTGTATCGGGCGTGTCGGAGAAAGCCAAAATGACTTTGCCCGTGGATGTGGCGTGCGCGGGCCAGCTGGTCCCGATGGATTGCAGGTTGCCCACGAGATAGTTGCCATGCACCTCGTCCAAAATCAGCATCGCGTCCCCGCGCAAAACTTCGAGACTGGCGGTCTCGCGCACATCCTGCGCCAACGCTTCCAATTCCGACCGTGCGGCAGAATATAAATCGTTGGCGCGGATGGCGCGCCAGCCCAGCGCAATCGCCTCCGGCCCGAGGCGATAGGCCTCGGCGTGGGCATCGCGCGTGAGCAAGCCCTCCTTCTCCAACGCGGTGAGCAGACGATACGTTGTGGGCTTGGTCAGCTTGGCGGCGCGGCTCACCTCGGCCAGCGTGAGTTTGGGCTGGGCATCCGTGAAGAACTTGAGGATGTTCAGGGCGCGGGCGACCGTTTGGGTGCCGGGGTAGTGGGTGGTGCGGGCGTTCATATTGTGAGATAAAATTTTGCTATGTGAGACGACGCGATTTTAGGTGAGGGCAGGCGTTTTGTCAACGGATGGCGCGGATTTAAATGGACAAAGGCGGGGGGGAAATAAAAAACCGCCGGGAGGCGGTCTACGGTAAAAAACTTCACCACGAAGACACAAAGGCACGAAGAATTTTTATAAAGAGAACTTGGTGTCTTGGAGTCTTCGTGGTGAAAGACTTAAAATGCGTACGGTTAGCGCGGGGAAAATGTAAACGAAGTAAAGTGATACTGAATCAACCCCTCGCGCAGGCCCAGGGTATCCTCGCCGTCGGCGACGGAGCCGCGCGGGCCAATGGCTTGCCAGCGCACATAGCGCGAGTTGTCGCGTCCCGTGACTGCCGTAATCTCGAACTTCGCCCCCGTCAGATTGTTTTTCAACAAATCGGTGTACCACTTGGCCAAATCTTCCAGGCCGATCACCGTGCGTTTCAGCGTGACATGCCCAGCGTTCGGCTGATACAGCCGCAACATTTGTGTGGGGTCGCCCGAATTGAGCGCGGCCAGATAACGTTCCACAATGTCCGGTTGGGTAACGGCCGGCCACTCAAACTGCGCGGCGGCCTGCCACATGGCGGCGTTAGCGGGCGCGCCCGCATAATCCCACGAATACAAGTTGGCGGCGGGCAGATCTAACTCCACCGCTTTTTTATAAAACTTGGTGATGTCCTCGGCAGTGGCCTGCCAATTGTTCGTGCCATAGGCCGCGCCGGTGGGGATGACCGGTCGCACCACGCCCACCAATGACTGGTTGTTAAATTCCGTCACACTCCGCGCCAACTGCTGGTCAGGGTTGTGGGCCTGCTCCCAATACACCTGCGGCATCACGTAATCGCACTTTTCCAAAAACGCGGCCCACGGGATTTGCGGATGAAACGATGGATAACGATAGGATGAAAGCGCAATGGGCAAAGTCGGCAAACTGGCGCGCAAAGTGTGCATGTAAGTTCGCGCCGCGCCCGAGTGCCCCGGTTTTTTGAACTCACCCTCGGCATCCACCACAAACCCATCCAGTTTCAATTGATGGGCGCGCTGAATGGCGATGTTCGCCTCCCCCGCCGGATTCTCGCCATAGATGTATTGCCAGCCCCAGACCTGGATGCCCCGCCCGCGCAGGGCATCGGCGACCGGGGCGATGAGGTCCTGACCGTTTTTATCCAGCCCGAAGGAAAACGTGCGTTCGGCGACCTTGAGGAGGACGTGGGATACTCCGGCGGCCTCGGCGCGCGTGGCGATGGCCGTGGGCGAGCCGTTCTCGCACCGCGCCACCTGCCAGATGTACCAACCTTTGCCATGAAGAGTCATAGTGAGTTAAAAGATGCAATCATCGTGCCACCCATGAGGATGTGGAAATGCTTATTGATCGTGCAGTGTGGTTTGATGGAAAACGATGCGCCCCTCGCGGTTGAGGTGGAGGGTGTCGGTGCCTTCGAGCACGGCCCCATCCGCGCGGCGGGCTGTCCAGTGGGCGGTGATGGCCGCGCGCGAGCCGCGTTGTGACAGCAGGCTGAGGGTGCGTGGGGTGAGCGTGAGCGTTTGGAAAAATTCGCGGGCCGCGGCGGGATCGCGCAGAATGCGTTTTTGGCTGACGAGCGCAAAGGTGGGGCTATAGAAGGTCAGCGCTTTATCGAGCTCGCCGCCACGCACCGCGTAGAAGAGTTGGCCGATCAGGTCGTCATCGGCGGGGGCAGGGATGGTGGGCGCAATGCTTTCAGGCGCGGCAAGCGGTTGGGGTGCGGCTGTCGCCTCGGGTTCAGCGATCGGCGCGGGCGCGGATTCTGGTTCGAGGGCGCTAATCGGTTCGGGTTCAGCGATCGGTGTGGGCGCTGGTTCAGGTTCAGGGGTGGCGATTGCCTCGGGTTCGGCGATCGGCGCGGGGGCAGACACAAGGTCTGCCCCTACAGAATCTATCGGTCCGGCTTTGGCCAGGTCGGCGTCGGCGTCGGCGAGCCAATCGGGGAGCGGTTCGGTTTCGGATTCCCCGGTCGGTTCGTGCAGGGCATCGGGGCCGTGCTGTTCGGCGCGGATGAGGTCGGCTTCGGCGTCGGCGAGCCAGTCGGGGAGCGGTTCGGCGGCGCGGGTGAGTTCGGTGTCAACTTCGGCGAGCCAGTCGGGGAGCGGTGTGTCAGAAGGCAACCCAGGTTCGGGCGCCAGGGCCTCTTCCACCTCGGCGGCAATTTCGGGCCGGACCTCGCCGACAATGGCCGAGACCAGGTCGGCCTCGTCGGCTGGAGTTGAGACCGAGAGGTCTTCGGGGAGGACGACCCAGTCGGGGATGGCCGATATTGGTAGGGACGGAGTGACCTGGAGGGCGTGGGCTTGCTCGGCGACGGCTTGAATGTCGGCAGGGGTGACAGTGGCCTCGACCGCGATGGTCGGCGGTGGGACGATGAGTTCCATTTCATCGGCGAGGGCCGGGTTGTGCAGGAAGGCGAGATGGTCGGGCAGATCGTCGTCGGGTTCGAGTTGGAGTTCGAGCGCGTCTTCGAGGGTGATGTCGTAGACGACAGGCTCGAGCACCAACTCGGGCTCGCTGATGACCTCTTCCGGCGGCGCGATTTCGGCTTCGCGCGCGATTTCGCGGAGGAGGTCGGTTTCATCTGGGGAACCGAGGAGGTCTTCCAGGCCCATCGCATCGAGTTCGGATTGCAGGGGGGCAACTTCTTCCATCTCGGCCACGAGGGTTTCATCATTGAGGAAGGCCAGGTGGTCGGGGAGTTGATCTTCCGGCTCGGTGAGGAAGGAGGCGAAGAGAACTTCATCTTCAGAGGTGAGTTCGTAGGGGCGAGTCTCAGACTCGCCCCTACCTATTTCGATAGCCGTGGTGTGGACGAAGTCGGCGCCCGCTAAAACATTGACGAGGTTTTCAATCGGGGCCGGATTAAAGTCTGGCTCAGCGATGGCTGGTTCCGCGAAGAGGTTTTCGGAAGTGAGGTCGAGTTCTTCTTCCGGTTCAAAGATGTTCTCAGGCGCGTTGTCGAATTCGCTGGTGGTGAAGGCGCGGCGCGGTTGGGGCGGGGCGAAGCGCAGAGGTGGAGCTATGGTTTCTTGGCCGAGGGTAGGCACAAGACCTACCCCTACATCAAGGGCAGACACAAGGTCTGCCCCGACGGGGGTGGGTTCGTAGAGTTCGATGTCGTCTTCGAGTGCTGGGTTGTTGAGGAAGGCGAGATGTTCGGGCAGGGCATCATCCGGTTCGGATTGAATGGTGAAATTGACGAATGGGTCTTCATCCGGCTCGATGATGTATTCCGGCGCGGGCTCGGGTTCGGCCAACAGGGTCTCGCGCAAGTCGTCGGCCGGGGCGGGCGGGGTGATGAAGTCAAAGTTAACGGCTGGGGCCGATTCGATGAATCCAAAGGCCACCGGTTCTTCAGCCGGGATTTCAGGCTCAACCGCCTCAGGTTGATAGAGTTCTATCTCATCGGCGAGTTCGGGGTGGATGAGGAATTGCAGGTGTTCGGGCAGGTCGTCATCGGGAGCGGCATCCGTGGCGTCTATGCCAAAGGCCAGTAGTTCTTCGCCGGGGGCGAGGGGGTATTCGGCGACGGGTTCGGGGGCAGACACAAGGTCTGCCCCTACGGAATCGGGTTCGGGTTCGGCGATAAGTTCCGCTTCTGGGCTGGGTTCCGCTTCAGCGATGAGTTCTGGCTCAACCGCCGGGGCCACCGATTTGTATAACTCAATCGCTGTTTCGAGTTCGGGATGCGCAAGAAATTGGAGATGATCGGGGAGGTCGGCGCCCGAGGCGTATTCGAGGGCGAAGGCGATGGGGTCTTCGTCGGGATCGAGGAGATATTCTTCGATGGGTTCGGGGGCAGACACAAGGTCTGCCCCTACGGAATCGGGTTCGGGGATGGTTTCGTCGGCGCGGCTGAGTTCATGCTGGAGCCAGGCAGGGAGGTCGGCGCGCGATTTGGGGGTGCTGGGTTCTTCAAGCTCAGGTTCGAGCTCCAGCGTGGGCGATATTTCGGTGGCCGGCGGAGGCTCTTCGAGTTCGATTTGGTCTTCGAGTTCGGGATGGCCCAGGAATTGGAGGTGGTCGGGGAGGTCGGCTTCTGCCTCGGGTTCGCTGACGAGGGGGTTTTCGTCTGGTTCGAGCGGATACTCGACTACTGCTTCGGACGCGGCAACCAGCTCGGGTTCAGCACCCGCCGGGGGCGCGGGGGGTTGTTGTTCGGGTTCAGCAATCGGTGCGGGCACGCCGATCGGCGCGGGCGCGGTTTCGGGCGCGGGAGCGCTAATCCAAAAAGGGGAGGCGGTTGGGGTTTGCCAATGGTAGTCGGCAAAACTTTGCCATTGCGGGGTGAAGTCGAGTTTTTTGCGGTTGGTCGGTTCGGCCCCGGTGAGGGCGAGTGAATCCCAGCTGAAGAGGTTGACCGCCGGGAGGCCGAGGGTGTGCGCGGTGTGGACGAATTCGGTCAGGTCGTCGGGGGAGGGGCGCCAACTGTCTTCAAAGAAGGCCGGGCCGGTGGGGCTGTAGGGCCGGCGCGGGGTGAGCGCGGCGAATTGGCGCACAGAGGTTTCGAGTTGATGGGCGGCTTCGCCGGGCGCGGCGATCCAAAAAACTTGGGGGAGGTCGAGGTCGCAGTGGGCGCGGAATTCGGCCCACGGAAAGCGCGGATGGGATTTGGGATTTTTCCAGGAGGCGAGGCCGAGGGGAAAATCGCTCAAGGCCGCGCGGAGGGTTTGCATGAACTCGGTGGCTTTGGCCGCGCGATAGGCGGCGCGTTCGTAATCGCCTTGGGCCAGGAGGGCGTAGCCGGCGAGGCCGAGCGGGCGCAAGGTGGTAATGCGGGCGAGGGCCTGGTCGGCTTCGCGGAGATGATAATTGGCTTCGAACTCGCCTTTGAAGCGCGGCTTGTCGCCGTAGATGGCTTGCCAACCCCAGACGGTGATCCCGCTCGCGGTCAAGTGGTTGACCAGGGCGGCGCTGTGCTCGGCGTTGGCCGGGTCGGCGCCATCGGCAACTTTGAGGATGACGTGAGTTAGACCGGCGGCCTGAGCGCGGGCCGCAATGCGGTCGGGGTCGCCTTGTTCGCAATCGGTGAGGCGGCGGAGCCAGAGGCCTTTGCCGCTAAGGAGAGTGCCACGCATAACAAAGAGTGTAGCATGAGGCCGAAAAAATCCAAAATCAATAGTTCACGTAAACACCCTGATGGTTCGACTGTCGCTCACCATGCCGCAGGGGGCGGGCTTCGACCAGCTCAGCCCGCGCTTTGCGTGAAGTAATGAAAATCAATTTTTGTGGACTCTGCCCTTGTCGTTAATTTGGGCGCCCGTTATACTCCGGGTATGAAGCTCGAAATTTTGTTGCAGGCTTTGTCGGTCGAAATTACGCCGAAAGAGCGCGCCTTGATCGAAAAGGCGCATGGGCTGGCCGAACAGGCGCATGCGGGGCAGTTCCGCTCGTCGGGCGATCCCTATGTGCAACATTGTTTGCAGGTGGCTTATATTTTGGCCGAACTACGGATGCCAGCGGTGGTGATTGCCGCGGGTTTGTTGCACGACACAGTGGAAGACACCGCGCTGAAGACGCCGGAGCTGGAGCGCGAGTTTGGGACGGAAGTGGCGAAACTGGTGGAAGGGGTGACGAAACTGGCGCAGTTGCCCCGCGTCTCCAAGGATGGCACCACGCCGATTGACCAGCACAAGGAGAGTTTGCGGAAGACCTTTTTGGCAATGGGCGATGATGTGCGGGTGGTGCTGATTAAACTGGCCGATCGCCTGCACAATATGCGCACGCTCCAGTATGTGAAACCCGAAAAGCAGGCGCGGATTGCGCGTGAGACGCTGGAGATTTACGCGCCCCTGGCGAATCGGCTGGGCATCTGGCAGATGAAGTGGGAACTGGAGGATTTATCGTTTCGACACCTCCAGCCGGAGAAATACCGCGAGATTGCGGCGCAGATTGATGAATTGCGGGTTGACCGTGAGCGGACCATGGAGCGGATTGTGCGCCATGTGCACGAAGCCTTGACCAAAGAGGGGTTGGAATCGGATATAAGCGGGCGGCCCAAACATATTTACTCAATCTATAAAAAGATGGAACGCAAGCAGGTGGGCTTTCACGAGGTGTTTGATGTGCGCGCCGTGCGGGTGATCGTGAAAGACAAAACAGCGTGTTATCAAGCGTTGGGAGTGATCCATAACTTGTGGAAACCAATCCCCGGGCAGTTCGACGATTATATTGCCTCCCCCAAAGATAATTTTTATCAATCGTTGCACACGGCAGTGGTGTATGACGACGGCAAGGATTTGGAAGTGCAAATCCGCACGTCCGAGATGCACGAAAATGCGGAATATGGCATCGCCGCGCACTGGCGTTATAAAGAAGGGGCGCGGCGGGAGGAAGCGTTCGAGAAACGCATTCAATGGTTGCGGGGGTTGATGGAGTGGCGGAATGATTTAAGCGCGGGCGAATTTGTGGAGGCGGTGCGGGACGAAGTGCATGATGACCGCGTGTATATTTTTACCCCGCGCGGTGATATTTTGGATTTGCCCATGGGGTCCACGCCGATTGATTTCGCTTATCATGTCCACACCACCGTCGGGGACCGCTGCCGGGGCGCGAAGGTGAACGGCAAATTGGTGAGTCTCGACTATCGCCTTAAGACTGGTGACAAGGTGGAAATCTTGACGGCCAAGCAGGGCGGCCCCTCGCGGGATTGGCTCAATCCGGCCTTGGACTTGGTGAAATCCCACCGCGCGCAACAGAAAATCCGGCAGTGGTTCCGCAAGCAAGACCGTGAACAGATTGTCAATCAGGGGCGTGAGATTTTGGATAAAACCCTTAAGCAGTTGGGGGCCGATGAGTTCAATCTGGAAAAACTGGCACACGCGCTCAGCCTAGGCAAGGTCGAGGAGTTGCTTTATGCCATTGGCACGGGCGATGTGCATCAACAACACATCGCCGCCAAAGTGATGGCCGATGAACAGGAGCAACACCAAAAGAAAGAAAAAGAACTGCCCAGCGTGGCGCCCAAGGATGTTCGCTCCAACGAAGTGAGCATTTTGGGCGCGCAGGGGTTTCTCACTAAACTCGCGCCGTGTTGCCGCCCGGTGCCGGGCGACCCCATCATCGGCTACATCACGCGGGGGCGCGGCGTCACGGTTCATCGGCGGGATTGCCCGAATGTGTTGGAGAACCGGGAACCGGAGCGGTACATCCGCGTCTCGTGGGGGCAGGCCCAGAATACTTACCCGGTCTTGGTGCGCATCATCGCCTATGACCGCGACGGGCTGGCGCGGGATGTGACGACCCTGGTTTCAGAAGAACACATTAACATGACGGCCTTTAATGCCACGACCAAGAACAGCATCGCCACCATTGAAGCCACCATGGAGATCGCCGATGTGGGCCTGCTCTCGCGGGTGTTGGCGCGGATTGAGACTCTGCCCAACGTGATCGAGGCGCGCCGGTGGCGGGCAGGCTAACGCGTTCAGCCTGCATGTTATAATCCGCGCATTCCCCCCTTTTGAGTCAGCGCATGACTGCCCCCTCACAACCGCTGTTGAGCGTGTCCCTTGCGCTCACGCGCATCCTCGAAAACTTTTCACCCCTGGAGATTGAAATGATAAGCCTGGCGCAGGCCGCCGGGCGGGTTCTGGCCGAGGACATTATCGCGGACCAGGATATCCCGGCATTCTCTAATTCAGGGATGGACGGGTATGCAGTTCAGGTGGATGCTGTGGCCGGGGCCTCGCGCGAAAACCCGGTGACTTTGCCCGTGAGTGGCGATATCCCGGCGGGCTCATCCCGGCCCGCCCCTTTGGCGCCGGGGACGGTGATGCGGATCATGACTGGCGCGCCGGTGCCGGATGGGGCCGAAGCGGTGATCCCGGTGGAGGACACTGACGACCGACGTGACCGCGCCCACGCGGGTGCGCCGTCCCCCACCGTGGTGCGCTTTTATACGCAGGTTGCGCCCGGGGCCAACATCCGCCCGGTGGGGCAGGGTATGCGCCGGGGCGAGACAGTCTTGCGGGCCGGAGAGTCCCTCCGGGCGGCGGCGGTGGGCGTCCTGGCGTCGCTGGGGCAGGTGCGGGTGAAAGTCTATCGCTCACCGCTGATCGCCATCCTATCCACTGGCGATGAATTGGTGGAGGCCGAACAAACGCCAGGGCCGGGGCAAATCCGCGAATCGAACGGGTATGCTTTGGCGGCGGCGGTGGAGCGGTTGGGGGCGCGCGTGTTGCGGTTGGGGATTGCGCGTGATCGCGCCGAACAGGTGCGTGAGAAATTGTTGCACGCGGTGGAGGCCAAAGCGGATTTGATTGTGAGTTCGGCCGGTGTCTCGGTCGGCGCGTATGATGTGGTTAAAGAGGTGGTGGCCGCCGAAGGGGCGTTGAATTTTTGGCGGGTCAATATGCGCCCGGGCAAACCGCTGGCGTTTGGGCAGGTGCGCGGCACCCCGTTTTTTGGCTTGCCGGGCAATCCGGTGTCGGCGTTGGTGACTTTTGAAGTCTTTGTGCGCCCGGCCATTTTGAAGATGGGCGGACGGCGCGCGACTAAAATGGAATTGCAAGCGCGCGTATTGGAGCCTATTCACTCAGATGGCCGGGAAAGTTATTTGCGGGCCGTGGTCGAATGGCAGGCGGGGGAACTCGTCGTCCGCATCACGGGTGACCAGGGGTCGGCGATTTTGACATCATTGGTTAAAGCGAATGCCTTGCTGATTGTGCCGGAGGGCGTATTGACTGTGCCAGCTGGAGAATTGGCGCGAGTGTGGTTGATGGATGAGGGGTAAGCTGACCAGCCAGCCTGGCCAGATTTGTTTGCCGAACCGCCAACTTTAAGGAGAAGATGAATTGTCGAAAAGAAACGTTTCTAAAAATCGCCCGCCCGAACGGACCAGCCCCCTTGTGATTGGCGGGTTGATCGTGATTGCGGTCTTGGTGGTGGCCGTCCTCATTCGAGTGGGGCAAGCGGATAATCCGGCGGCCGTGCCAACCGTGCCGGTGCCCACGGGGATTGAAACGGGCGTGACCCCTGAGGGCATCCATTATCGGGGCAGTCTGGAAGCGCCCGTAGTGGTGGTAGAGTACGAGGATTTACGGTGCCCCTATTGCCAGCAATATTTTCTCGAAACCGAGCCGCAAGTGTTGGAGCAATATGTGCGGGCCGGCTTGGTGCGGGAGGAGAGCCATCTCATCGCCATTCTGGGCAGTCCCTCCATCTCAGCGGCCGAGGCGGCCTATTGTGCTGGCGAACAGGGCAAGTTTTGGGATTTCCGCCATGTGGCTTTCAGCAACCAGCCGCCCGAGGACACTCCCAATGGCCGGGCTGAGTTTGTGAAATATGCTGAACAAGTAGGGGCCGATGTGGCTAAGTTCACGAACTGTTTTGATACCCAACGTTATCGCGCCAAAGTCAATGAGGCGACCAGCGAGGCTCAACGGGTGGGAGTCGAGTCCACCCCCACCTTGTTTGTCAACGGAGTGAAATATCAGGGCGCCATCCCGTTTATGCCAAATGAGGTCTCATCGCGTGGTTTGAAGGAGATTTTGGATACTGCGCTTTTATTGGCGGGAGGTGGATGATGAGCGTCTCAACCGCCCGTCCGCTGGATTTCTGGCTCCGCTGGGGGAGCCTGGCCCTCGCGGTTGTGGGAATTATTGACTCGATTTACTTGACGTACATTAAAATCGTCCATGCCCGCGCTTTATTTTGCGCGGCGGGTGGTGGTTGCGACACAGTCAATAGCTCCCCGTATTCCGAGATCAATGGCATTCCCATTGCACTCCTTGGGTTGGGAATGTATGTATTGGTTGCGGCGGTGCTGATTTTCGAGGATCGGGTGGCGTTGGCGGAGCTTTATGGCCGGCAGGCCGTGTTTGGCTTGGCATTGACAGGAACCTTGTATTCGGCTTATCTTACTTACTTAGAGCTATACGTGATTCATGCCATCTGCCCCTATTGTGTGGTCTCGGCTATCGTGGTTGTATCCATTTTGATCTTATCCATTATCCGTCTGGTAAAGTCCGATTTACTGGCGGAATCTTAGCCCCAATTTCAGGAGGAAAGTGTATGCCCCGAATTCGATGTCACTACGACGACTGCGTCTTTATTGATGACGGCTATTGTGGCGCGGCGGCGGTTGAACTCGAGCCGGACGGCGGTTGCCTGACCTTTGCCCGCACGGATGAGGCGACTGAGGCCGAGGAAGAAGAATGGGAGGAGGAAGAATTCGAGGAAGAATTCGAGGAAGAAGATGAAGACTTGTACGAGGACGAGGACGACGATTGGGATGATGACGAGGACGATGATTTCTAACCCTCCGGCCAACCGCCTATAACGCTCGCCTCGGCGGCGAGCAGTCGCTGACCCTGTTTTATTTTCCTGCCCGGGTTGGACAGAACCCAGGAATCAAAAAGCGGGCCATCGGCCCGCTTTGGCTTTTAAAACTAGGTGGGTTGAACAAAAACTACTGGCGTTTGTTTTCGAGCGTGCGGCTCAACAAATCTTCCTGTTGTTGGCGGGCTTTTTGGGCCGTGACCCGGCGGTCGGCGCGCATCCGGCCATTGTTTTGGGAGACTTGCGCTTTTTGCAGAGCGATTTGCATGGCGGTCAGTTGCTCTTCATCCGTGCTACCCGCATCGGCGTCGAATTCTTCCATGGCTTTCAGGCTTAACTTGATCTGCTTCTTGCGGGCATCCACGCTTAACACTTTCACTTGCACTTCATCACCGACTTTGCAGATTTCCGAGACCTCTTCCACGCGATAACTGGCCATTTCGCTGATATGGATCAAGCCCGGCCGTTCCGCTCCAATATCCACAAATGCGCCAAACTTCTCCAACTTGGTCACTTTGCCGGTATAAACCTGTTTGGGCTTCAGTTCTTCCCAATCAACCGGCATAGGCTCAATGAGCGTCAAGTCCAGCCGCCCGGCCTTAGAGTCCACCTTGCGCACCCACACCGTCACCGGGTCGCCCTCTTTGACCACATCGGTCACTTGATTGACCCGCTTGGCGCTTAGCGCGGAAATGTGCACCAAGCCATCCCGGCCCACACCCACATCCACAAACGCGCCAAACAATTCAACTTTCTTCACTTTGCCGTCGAGTTTCATCTTCGGCTTTAAATCTTCCAGGCGCAGGGGCGGGGTGGTCTCAAGCGGAGTGGATTGTACTTCTTCAGTCACGGGCAGTTCCTCCAAAAAAATTTAACAAGTCTTCTGACAGTGAGCAAACAGGCGGTGTGTGGTCTGCGTTGGCTGGCTGGACGCGATTAAACAACGGGGAAACTCATTCATCAGAGCAGGGCGATTATACCCGTCGCCCCAACGAGTGTCAATGAAAAATGGCAAACCCACTGGGTTTCCATCACCGCCTGCCATAAAACACGGTATAATAAAAATGGCTGCGAAAATCATCACACCATCTCAGGAGTATGGGTTGCGTTCTTTAATCACTGGCGCGGGAGGTTTTGCGGGCAGTCATTTAGCGGATTATTTGTTGTCTCAGACCACGACCCCCACTGAAGTGTGGGGGTGTGATTTAACCGCCACCCGCCGGGCGTATCATCCCTCCGGGTTGAACCTGGTGGCTTGCAACTTGCTCGACCCCGTGGCGGTGCGCGCCATGATTGATGCGATGCGGCCCGATCGCATTTACCATCTGGCCGGGCAGGCTTTTGTTGGCGACAGTTGGGCTGACCCCTGGCCGACTCTGGAAACCAATTTGCGCGCGCAGGTGAATTTGTTTACCGCTGTTGTGGCCACACAACTTACCCCACGGATTTTGGTTCTAGGCTCGGCGGAAGAATATGGGCGGGTGCCCCCCGAGGCCTTGCCCGTCACCGAAAACTGCCCCTTCCGGCCCGATAGCCCCTATAGTGTCAGCAAGATTGGCCAGGATTTTCTTGGCTTGCAATACCATCTCAGTCATGGCCTGGATATTGTGCGGGTGCGGCCGTTCAATCACATTGGCCCCCGGCAAAATAACAAATTTGTGGCACCGGCGTTTGCCTCGCAAATTGCCGCGATCGAAGTCGGTCGCCAACCACCGGTGTTGCGCGTTGGCAATCTGGAAGCGCGGCGCGATTTTACCGATGTCCGGGATATGGTGCGCGCGTATGCGTTGGCGCTGGAATGGGGCGAGGCGGGCGAGGTGTATAACCTCGGTGCGGGCAAGACTTACACCATTCAACAGTTGCTGGATTGCCTGTTGCAATTGGCACGGGTACCCATCACGATTGAGCTTGACCCAACGCGTTTGCGCCCCACGGATGTGCCGGTCATGTGGTGTGATGCCACCAAGTTTCGGGCGCGCACCCATTGGGAAGCGACGATTCCATTTGAACAAAGCTTGCGCGATTTGCTGGATTACGAGCGGGCGCAATTGATCAACTGAGTGTGCCTCGTGAGCCGCACACTATTTTCGTGAGGAATAAATGACGAAAACTGCTTTAATTACCGGTATCACTGGCCAGGACGGTTCGTACCTGGCTGAATTTCTTATCAGCAAGGGCTATCGTGTGATCGGGATGGTCCGGCGGACGAGCATTATCAACCTTGATCGGCTGGAGACGATCCAAGATAAAATCACTTTGGTGCAAGGGGACTTGCTGGATGAAGCCTCTTTGATGGGGGTTTTGCGCGAGTTTCAGCCGGACGAAGTTTATAATCTCGCGGCCATGTCGTTTGTCCCGACTTCGTGGCAACAGCCCGTGCTCACCGGGGAATCGACCGCCCTTGGGGTGACCCGGATGCTCGACGCGGTGCGCGCGATTAACTCGAAGATTAAATTCTACCAAGCTTCATCGAGTGAGATGTTCGGCAAGGTGCAGGCGGTCCCCCAAACCGAGAAAACGCCCTTTTACCCGCGCAGTCCCTACGGGGTCGCCAAATTGTACGGGCACTGGATCACCGTCAATTACCGTGAAAGCTATGGGTTGCACGCGACCTCCGGGATTCTCTTCAATCACGGTTCGCCGCGCCGCGGTTTGGAGTTTGTCGAGCGCAAAATCAGCCATGGGGTGGCGGCCATTAAACTGGGCTTGCACGATAAACTGCGCTTGGGTAACCTGGAAGCGCGGCGCGACCTGGGCTTTGCGGGGGATTATGTGCAAGCCATGTGGTTGATGTTGCAACAAGACACGCCTGATGATTTTGTGATTGCGACTGGCGCGACGCACAGCATTCGCGAGATGTGCGAGGTAGCGTTTGGGCATGTCGGTTTGGATTGGCAACAGTATGTGGTCCAAGACCAACGCTATTTCCGCCCCGCCGAAGTGGATTTGTTGGTGGGCGACCCTGCTAAAGCCGGCCAGATTTTAGGCTGGAAACCGAGTGTGTCCTTCGCGCAACTGCTGGCCATGATGGTGGACGCTGATATTGCCCGATTGAAGGAAGGCAAGCGCCAGCCCGACTTGGTGGAAATTACGACAGTTCGGCATTAAGCTCAACGGAGAATCTCAATGATGCAAGAATCCCCCATCAAATTTGGCACGGACGGCTGGCGGGGCGTGATTGGCGAGGATTACACCTTTGCCAATGTGCGCCGGTGCGCGCAAGGCTTTGCGGCGTATATTCTTTCCAAAGGCTGGGCGGGCGAGAGCATTGTCATCGGCCACGATAAACGTTTTGCCTCCGAGCATTTTGCGGCGGCGGCGGCGGAAGTGCTGGCCGCTAACGGGATTAAAGTGTGGCTCACCGATGGCCCCACGCCCACGCCAGTGATTGCCTTTGCGGTGGTGGATAAAAAAGCCAAAGGGGCGATTAACATCACCGCCTCGCACAACCCACCCGCCGATAACGGTTTCAAAGTGCGCGATCCGAATGGCGGCGCGATTGACCCCGAGGGTCTCAAGCAAATCGAAAGCCTCATCCCCGGTTCGGAAGAGGTGAAACGCCTGGCCTATGCCGAGGCGGTGGCCCAAGGAATGATTACCAAGTTCGATGCCGCGCCGGCCTACATTGCCAACTTGCACAAGTTGGTTGATATCGAGACCATCAAGAATGCGGGCTTTCATGTGCTGGTGGATGCGATGTGGGGCAATGGCGGGGGCTGGTTCCCGCGCCTGCTGGCGGGCGGCAAGACCACCGTGCGCGAGATTCACGCCGAGCGCAACCCATCTTTCCCCGAGATGAAGCGCCCCGAGCCGATCCCCCCGAATGTGGATGTGGGCCTGCGGAAGACTACTGAACTCGGCGCGGATGTTCTGCTCATCACCGATGGGGATGCTGACCGCATGGGGATCGGCGATGAGAACGGGCACTTTATGAACCAACTACAGGTGATGGCGCTCCTCGCGCTCTATCTGCTCGAAGTGCGTGGCCAGCGTGGGCCGATCGTCAAGACGCTCAGCACCACCGCGATGCTCAATAAACTCGGCGAGCTGTACGGTGTGGCAGTCCATGAAACGGGTGTGGGGTTCAAGTTTGTCGCGCCCAAGATGATGGAGACCGACGCCATTATCGGCGGGGAGGAGAGCGGCGGCTATGCCTTCAAGGGCAACGTGCCGGAGCGTGATGGCATTTTGGGCAACCTGCTCTTTTTGGATTTCATGGTGAAGACGGGCCTGAAGCCCTCGCAATTGCTGGAGATGCTGTTTGAAAAAGTCGGCGCGCATTATTACGACCGCGTGGATACCCAGTTCCCGACCGAGCAACGCGATGCTGTGCGGGCCAAAGTCACTGCCGCGCAACCCGGTCTCCTTCTCGGAGGCCTCACCGTCAGAAACATTGACACCACCGACGGGTTCAAATTCAATTTTGAAGGCGGCGGCTGGATGCTCGTCCGCTTCTCCGGCACCGAGCCGATCATCCGCGTCTATTGCGAAGTCCTAAAGCCGGAGCAGGTGCAGCCGGTGTTGGAAGATGGGCTGAAGTTGGCAGGCCTAAAGTGAAAATCACAAACTTCAAAATTCAAACCCCAAAATTTGAAGTTTGGAATTTGGGCTTTGAGTTTTGTTTGTAGATACACATTGCCATCTCGACTTCCCGCAGTTCGATGCGGACCGCGAAGCCGTGCTGGAACGGGCGCGCGCCAATGGGGTGGGGCGCATCGTCATCCCCGCAACCGATTTGGAAACGAGTCGGCGGGCGGTGGCGCTGGCCGAGGCGCATGCCGATATTTTTGCCGCGGTTGGGTTTCATCCCACCTCGACTAGCGGATTGGGGGCCGATGCACTCACAGAACTGCGCGAACTGGCGCGCTCTACAAAAGTGGTCGCAATTGGGGAAATTGGGATAGACTTATACTGGAAGACAGTGGCCCTGGCCGAACAACAAACCGCCTTCCGCGCGCAGATTGAACTGGCCGCAGACTTGGGCAAACCGATCATCGTGCATGACCGCGAGGCCCACGCGGAAGTGCTGACCCTGTTGCGGGAAACCGTACCCCCGCCGGGCGCAGTCCTCCACTCGTTTTCGGGCGACCAGGCGCTGGCCGAATCCGCCCTCGAGTTGGGGTATTATCTGGGGGTGGATGGGCCGTTGACTTATAAAAAAAATGATGCCCTGCGGGCCATCTTCGCCGCCGTGCCGCTGGATAAAATTTTGATTGAAACCGATGCGCCCTATCTCACGCCGCAGGCACATCGCGGCCAACGCAATGAACCGGCCTATGTCCGGTACGTGGCCGAACAATTGGCCACCGTGCGCGGCGTGAGTTTGGCAGAAATCTCACAGGCCACGACCGCTAATGCGGCCCGCCTGTTTCGTTGGGAGTAGTTCGATTGATTGCAATGCAAGTCACCTCTACTGAATTTTTTGAGCCAGTGAAAGCCGATCTGGTCGCGGTCGAAGCCAAGATGCGCGCGACCATGAACGGTCAACACGAGGCCCTCACGGGCGCTACCGAGCATTTGCTGGCCTCGGGCGGCAAACGTGTGCGCCCGGCCATGGCCCTGCTCTCAGCGCGGCTGTTTGACGCCGAACCCGCGCGCGCGGTTTCCATTGCCGCCGCGATTGAAATGTTGCACACCGCCACCCTGGTGCACGACGATTTGATTGACGGTTCCCTGCTTCGGCGGGGGATGCCGACCCTCAACGCGCAATGGTCCCCCGCCGCCACCGTGCTCACCGGCGATTTTCTCTTCGCCCGCGCGGCCGAACTGGCCTCCCAAGCCGACTCGGTGCGCGTGATGAGCGCCTTCGCGCAAACCCTGCAAATCATCGTCAACGGCGAAATCAACCAGCTTTTCATCGGGCGCGGGCGCGCCTCGCGGGACGATTACTTCCCCCGCATTTACGCCAAAACCGCCTCCCTCTTTGCCGTGGCCGCCGAGTCTGGCGCGCTCCTCGGTCATGCCGATGAAGCCACGGTTACAGCCATGCACGCCTTTGGCAAGGAAGTCGGTATGGCCTTCCAAATCGTGGACGATATCCTCGACTTCACCAGCGATGAAAACAAACTGGGCAAGCCGGTGGGGAGCGACTTGCGTCAGGGATTATTCACCCTGCCCGCGCTGGCCTACATTGATCAACGCCCCGATGACCCCGACATTCACGCACTCCTCAATGGCCGCGCCGGCGACCCGGAAGTGGTGGGCCGCGTGGTGCAAGCGGTCAAAGCCTCGGGCGCCATTGACCTCGCCATTAGCGAAGCCCGCGCCTACCTCACCCGCGCCCACGCCACCCTCGCAACCATGCCCGACAACCCCTATCGGCGCGCGCTGGCCGAACTGGCCGATTATTTGGTCAGCCGCAATCTGTAAGCCCAACAAGTGTGTAAGCGTGTAGGTGTGTAAGCTACTTACACGCATACACCCCACCTGCCACACACTTGCCCCCCTCGCTCTCGGTCATTATTCTCTCCTGGAACGTGCGCGACCTGCTGCGCGGCTGTCTGCACAGCTTGCCGCTGGACAACCCGCAAATTGAAATCATCGTCGTGGATGCCGCCTCGGCCGATGGCACCCCCGACCTCGTCCGCGCCGAATTTCATCAAGTCAAACTCATCGCCAGCGCTGAGAACCTCGGCTATACGCGCGGTAACAACTTGGGCTTGCGCGCCGCCACCGGGCACTACTGCCTGATTTTAAATCCCGACACCGAAATTTTGGACGACGCCCTCGCGCGGATGCTGGCCCATATGGACTCACACCCCCGCATCGGTGTGCTTGGCCCCCAACTGCTTTACCCCGACCGCGCAGTGCAATCCACCCGTCGGCGGTTCCCCACCCTCGCGACAGCCTTCTTCGAAAGCACCTGGGTACAAAGCCTCGCCCCGCGTGCCCTCCTCGATCACTATTACGCCCGCGACCTGCCCGATACGCACATCACCGAAGTGGATTGGGTCATCGGCGCGGCGTTGCTCGTGCGGCGCGAAGCCTATGCGCAAGTTGGTGGGCTTGATGAAGGTTTCTTCATGTACTCGGAAGAACTGGATTGGCAACGGCGCCTCAAGGCGGCGGGTTGGCAGGTGGTCTATTTTCCCGAAGCGCAAATCATTCATCACGAGGCCCGGTCGAGCGCGCAAGTCCCGGCGGCCACTCACATCCGCTTCAATACCAGCAAAGTGCGCTACTTTCGCAAATATCACGGGGCCTTCGCCGCCGAGTCGTTGCGCGTCTGGCTCTTAAGCAACTTTGCTTTTCAATTGTTTTTAGAATGGGTAAAAAGTTTGGTCGGCCACAAACGCGAACTGCGGCACGAGCGGATACGGGTCTATCGCGCGGTGTTGCGGTCGGGGTTAACAGAGCGTAGATAATTGCTCGCCACCGGTTCGCCGGTTTTTACGTGGGTCGCGCTACAAGCGCGACGACTTTCTTCACTGCGGAGGTTGGGCTACCAGCCCGACCTACCCCAACAAATTGATGCCTAACTCCCCAGCTTCTCTCCCCGACACCTACGCCGCTTTGCGTTTGCCCGAGTTTCGCTATTGGCTCGGCGCGAGCGCCTTTGCCACTTTGGGCGGGCGCGCGTTGGCCGTGGCATTAGGCTATCAAATTTACGAAGTCTCGCGTGACCCGCTGGCGCTGGGTCTGCTCGGCTTGATCGAAGCCATTCCGGCGGTGGGCCTCTCACTCTTTGGCGGCCATGTCGCTGACCGCTATGACCGACGCGGCATTGTGCTAATTACCCGGGCGGTTTCCATTCTCGCGGCGCTGGCCTTTGCCCTCTTGTCGGTGAACCCCGCTACGTCGAATCTCTTGGCCTTATATCTCGTCGTATTCATCGCGGGCATCGCCCGGGGCTTTGCCGACCCGGCTAGTTCGGCCTTTGAAGCGCAAATTGTGCCGCGCGAGTTGTATGTCAATGCCACCACCTGGGGCGGGAGCGTGTGGCAAGTGACTTCCATCGTCGGCCCGGCGTTGGGCGGGCTGGTGTATGCGTGGCTGGGCGTGACCCAGACCTACGTGCTCATTGCGCTGTTGTTTGCTTTGGCGTGGTTGTGCGCGGCGTTAGTCAAATCCAAACCCATGCCCCCGCCAGAAAAACACGAGTCCATTTGGCAGAGCATCGCGCTGGGGGTGCGCTATGTGTTCGGCCAGCAAGTGCTGGTCGGCTCGATGGCGCTGGATTTATTTGCGGTGCTGTTTGGGGGCGTGGTGGCCTTACTGCCCATCTTCGCCAGCGATATTCTCAAGGTGGGGCCGATTGGGCTGGGCTTTTTGGTGGCCGCGCCTTCGGTGGGGGCCTTGCTGAGTATGTTGTGGGCCACGCGCCATCCGCCGGTCAAACACGCAGGGAAAATTTTCTTGGGAGCAGTGGCGGGGTTCGGCCTGTCTATCATCGTCTTTGCGCTCTCGAAAAACTTCTGGCTTTCGCTGGTCGCCCTCATGTTCAGCGGCCTGTGCGATGGAGTCAGCGTCGTCATCCGCGAAACCATCTTGCGGATGCTCTCGCCCGAACATTTGCGGGGACGCATCGCGTCGGTCAATTGGGTCTTTATTGGCTCGTCGAATGAAATCGGCGCGTTTGAGAGCGGGCTCGCCGCCAGTTGGTTGGGCACCCTCCCGGCGGTGTGGGTGGGTGGGGTGGTGACCCTGTTGGTTGTGGCTGTGACCGCGCTCGTCGCGCCGCAATTGCGCGACTTGAATTTGGATCCCCGATTGTATTCTCACGATGAAGGCCAACCCGAGGGGCTATAATTTTGCCCGATGGTCGCGCCCACGCTCCGTCTTGGTCTGGTGACTGGTGAATTTCCGCCCATGCAAGGTGGGGTGGGGGATTACACCCACGCCCTGGCGCAAGCGCTGGCCGCGCAGGGGGTCGAAGTGCATGTCATTACGCGCCTCGCTGCTAAAGACTTTCAGCCGGCTTCCTTCTTCCTGCATCCGGTCATTAAGCGGTGGTCTTTCCCTGCGCTTTTTCAAATTCGGTCCCTCGCCCAATCCCTTAATCTCCCCCTTATCAATCTGCAATATCAAGCCGCCGCCTATGATCTGTCCGCGCCGATTCATTTTTTGCCGCAGGTGGTTGGAGTTAAAACCGTCGTGACCTTTCACGATTTGCGGATTCCATATCTCTTCCCCAAGGCCGGATCACTGCGGGAGAAAGCGGTGACCCATCTCGCGCGGACTGCCGCCGGGGCCATCGTCACCGACCCAGGGGATGAGGCTACCTTGCGCGGGCGCGGCATCCCGCGCGTGGCGCAGATTCCCATCGGGAGCAACATCGCGCCCAACCCGCCGGGCGATTACAATCGTGTGGCGTGGCGCGCTCGGCTGGGAGTCAGTCCGCGCGATTTTTTGTTGGGCTATTTTGGATTCCTCAACGAGTCCAAGGGGGGCGATACCCTCGTGAGCGCCCTGGCCATTTTGGCTGACCGTAAAACTCGCGCGAAACTTCTGCTCATTGGTGGCAACACCGGGAGCAGTGACGCCACCAATGCTGAGTTTGATGCCAAGATTGAAAAAATGATTAAGCGCTATGAATTGGAAGACCGAGTCATCCGCACGGGCTTTGTCACTGCCGCGGAAGTGTCGGCGCATTTGCTGGCGTGTGAGGCGGTGGTGTTGCCCTACCGTGATGGGGTCTCGTTTCGGCGCGGGAGTCTCATGGCGGCGCTGGCGCACGGTTGCCCGGTGATTACCACGGAGCCTAAATTGCCCCTGCCCGAACTGCGCGATGGTGACAATCTGCGTTTAGTTCCGCCGGATGACGCGCCCGCTATTGTCTTGGCCGTTTCACAATTGCTCGAAGCCCCCGAATTGCGCGCGCGCTTGGGGCGGGGGGCGCGGGAACTGGCGCAAGCGTTTACGTGGGATAAGACCGCGGAACAGACGCTGGGATTTTACCGGGGCCTCCAATAAAAAATGGGCGCGATATACGGCGTGTCCATGAATCCTGCTATTCCTCGGGCGCCTCGTCTGTGGCATTCACCCTCACGCGCTTTTTGGTTTTTGCTGGGGGTCTATGTCATCCTAGCGCTGGCCTATAATTTTTACTTGCCCCCCTTTGAGCCGTCGGATGAAATTTATCATTTTCGCTATGTGCGGTTTCTTATTGAACAACGACGCTTGCCAGTTTCCGAGCCTGGTCAACTGTCTCTGTATCATCATCCGCCATTGTATTATGCCCTGAGCGCGATTTTAACCTGGCCTTGGCCCGCTCAGAATTGGGAGGATTATCAAGTCAACCCGTATCATGGTTTTCGGTACTGGGAGCCGGGCGTTGATAACAAGAATCTCTATGTCCATGGCCCGTGGGATGGTTGGCCTTTTCACAACATTGCGTTAGCGGTACATATTGCTCGCCTGGTTTCTTTAGCCCTGGGCGCCGCCACGCTCTGGTTAACCTATCAGGCCGCGTTGATTTGGGAGGATGAAGCCGTGGCGCTGACGGCCACCGGGTTAATGGCTTTTTTGCCCATGTTTCTCACGGTCACCGGGTCGGTGCAAAATGATGCGGGCGCGATGGCGGGCGGGGCCTTGCTGACTTGGCTCGGTGCTTATTTTTATCAAACGGGTCTCAATGTTCGTCGCGCTTTAATCCTTGGCAGCGTGGTGGGGGTGACGGCCCTGATGAAAATTTCCGGTCTCTTATTGTTTGTTCCGGCAGTAGCCCTCATTGGGCTGAGCGACCAAACGCCGCGCCCCACCTTCTGGCGGTCAGTCACACTCCTAAGCATGATTGGCTGTGGGGTGGTGGGGGTGGCGGGGTGGTGGTATGCGCGTAATTGGTTTTTGTACGGCGACTTGACTGCCATGAGCGCCAATCTCGGAAACTTTGGCGGCCAAACGGTGGCGATGGGGGTTCAAAACTGGTCTGCGAATTGGGCGTATGCCTGGACGACTTTCTGGGGACGATTTGGACATGGGGAAGTCGTGCTGGCCGAGACCCTGTACAACAGGTTGGGCTTCATAACGCTCTTGGCCCTCGCCGGATTGGTTTACGCTCTTATCACGCTCCCGCACCCTATGCGGCTCTGGCCGGCCTTTCTGGGCGTGATTGGTTTAAGCGAACTCGCCGGCTTGTTGTATTACCTCACGATCAGCCCCACGGGGGCCAACGCGCGCTACACTTTTCCGGCTTTGCCCGCCTACATGATTTTGATGGCGCTGGGGCTGTTGACCTTAGCGCCCACGCGTTGGCGCGTGGCCCTCGCGCGCTTGCTGGTCACACTTCAATTCATCTTTGGGGTGGAGGCACTCGTCGGGTACATCATCCCTGCTTATTATCCCCCCGCGCCGTTGTCGCAATTGCCGCCTACGGCCCAGCCCCTCGACGCTCGTTTGGGCGACCTGGCCCGCCTCAAGGGCTATGCCGTTACCTCGGCTTTGGTGCGCCCCGGCGAAATGGTGGAACTTACACTATATTGGTTGCCCCTCGACCGCTCGGGGGTGCCTTACTCGGTTTACATTCACCTGCTCGACCCAAACCAGGTGTTGATTGCTCAGCGCGACTCATATCCTGGCCTGGGACGTAACCCCACCACGGCTTGGGCGCCGGGCCAGTTGTTTGCTGATCAGTATCGTGTTTACCTTCCACCTGACCTGACCGTGCCGGTGACAGCCCATTGGGAAGTCGGTTTGTGGGATGCGGCGACGGAGGACCGGGTTTTCTTGCTGGATGCCACAGAGCAACCCGTGGCCGCCGGGGTCACATTTGGCGAACTGCTGATTCGCCTCGGGCCGTGATTTCTGATGTCAATGCCATTCCTGGAACGGCGACTTATCTGGGCGCTCTTATTCATAAGCAGTCTGATCGGTGGGCTGTACGCCCTCGTCACGCCCCTCTTTGAAGCCTCGGATGAACTCTGGCATTATCCAATGGTCAAGACGCTGGCCGACGGGAATGGTCTGCCGGTGCAAGACCCACAGCGCCCGGGCGCGTGGCGGCAGGAGGGGAGTCAACCGCCGCTGTATTACGCGCTGATGGCCGCCGCCACGTTTTGGATTGATACCAGTGATATGCCCCAGGTGCGTTGGCTCAACCCGCATAGCGATAGCGGCGTGGTCACGCTCGATGGCAATACCAATCTGGTCATCCATCCGCCCAACGAATGGCGGCAATGGCACGGCACGGTTTTGGCGGTGAGACTAATCCGCTGGTTATCGGTCATGCTTGGGGCACTGACCGTGTATTTCACATATCGGTTTGCGCTGGAATTACTACCCAACCGTTGGCCCCTGGCGCTGGTCACTGCCGCCTGGGTGGCTTTCACCCCCATGTTTGTATTCATCAGCGCGTCAGTTAATAATGACAACCTGGCGATTTGTCTTTCGACCGCGGCGCTGTGGTGGCTGGCCCGGTGGGTGCGCCAGTTGCCTGACCCTGCGCGGATTACCCCCGGCCCGGCGGTGGTCTTGGGGTGTGTTCTCGGCGCCGCGGCCCTCAGTAAACAATCCGCGTTAGGCTTGTTGGGTTTGGCCGGCTTGGCCTTGCTCTTTATACATTCCCGTTCAGGTCGCTTGACGTGGCAAGCGTTTCGCGCCTTCAGCATTCATGGCCTCATTATCTTCGGCCTCGCGTTTCTTATCGCGTTTTGGTGGTATTGGCGCAACTGGCAACTCTATGGTGACTGGCTTGGTTGGAATCGTTTTATTGCGATTGTGGGGCCGCGTGGGCAACCCGCCACCCTGGCCCAATTGTGGGGTGAACGCGAAGGTTTTCTACAGGCCTATTGGGGATTGTTCGGGGGCGTGAGTTTGCCCATGCCCGCTTGGGTTTATCTGGTTCTCAATGGGAGTGTGGGGTTGGGGTTGATTGGCGTGGGCCTGGTTTTAGTGCGGGCGTGGTTCAGACGCACGCTGACCATTACTCAAGTTGCCCTCTGGTCTCTCCCGGTGCTCTGGCTGGTTATTATTAGCGTGAGTCTGGCGCGTTGGACCAGCCTGACCCTGGCCTCACAAGGGCGGCTGATTTTCCCGGCCATTTCTGCCCTTAGCCTCCTCATGGTGGTTGGCTTGGCTCACTTGGGAGAGATTCTGCAACCCCGCGCACGCTCACTTTCTCTCGCCCCGCTGTTCCCTGCCTCCTCGGTCATTTTTATGGCCCTGCTGACTCTCCTTGTCCCGTTTGGCGTCATTGCCCCTAACTACACCCCGCCCGCCCAGCTCACACCGGTCAGTCTCAGTGCCATCCAGCACCCTCTGGAGGTTGACTTCGGCGGTGAGATGCAACTGCTAGGGTACGCTTGGCAGACCACCGCCTTGCGTCCCGGCGAGAAATTGTATCTCACCCTCTATTGGCAAAGTCTCAGCGCGATGGACCGTAACTGGAGCGTGTTTGTGCATGTGGTGGATACGGATGAAATTATCGTGGCCCAGCGGGACCGCTACCCCGGTCAGGGATTGTGGGCCACCACGCTTTTGCAACCCGGCCAGACCTTCGCCGACGAATATGTGATTGCGCTTCCCACAACGGCCTACGCCCCCGCCGATCTATCCGTGAAAGTTGGCTTGTATGACTTACAAGATGGCGCGCGCTTGCCCACCAGTCTTGGCGACACCGTTGTGAGATTGGGCACCGCGGCTTTGCTGGCCGCGCCCGTGCGGCAGAATTTTGATAATCTAATCAGCTTGACGAGTTACACGGTCAATCCGCGTGTTCTGCACCCCGGCGAGACCTTCACGGTGACATTGAATTGGGAGGCTCTCGCGCCGATGGATGTAAACTACGCGGTCTCCGTGCGGGTGCGTGATCCCTTCGGGAATAAGTGGGCCGCGCGGGATGCGTGGCCCCTCGCGGGCGCGGCCCCCACTGCGAGCTGGCACGTGGGGCAGGCTATTCTCAACGACGCCTATTCCCTGACCCTCCCCGCCGAAACCCCACCCGGGCAACACGCTCTGGAAGTGGTCATTTATGACTCGACCACCTTGCGTCCCCTGCGCCTCGTGACTCCAGATGGTCGCCTGACCGATGCTGACACACTCTCGCTAAGCAAAATCCGGATTGGCTTGCCATGACAGTGAACGCCCCCCCGCGTTTTTTATTGGCCATCTTGGGCCTCCACCTCGCCCTCGGTCTGCTGTATGACTGGGCCACGCCCGTCTTTGAAGCGCCTGATGAAGGGTATCACTTCGCTGTAGTGAATTGGATTGCGGCCGGAAACGGTTTGCCAGTTCAACAAGTGGGGCAAACGACCGACTGGGAGCAGGAAGGCAGTCAGCCCCCATTTTATTACATGCTGATAGCCGGCATTATTGCGCCACTGGACCGGTCCGACTGGGACGACGTGTTTGTCTGGAACCCTTTCACCCGCATTGGCATTGGTGATACCCCGCATAACGTGAACTTGTATCGGCATTTGGCAACCGAGCGCTGGCCATATCGCGGCACGACGCTGGCCTTGCATGTAGCGCGTTGGTTCACCCTAGCCCTTAGCGCGGCCACGGTTTATTTGACTTATCAATTAGCGCGTGCCATTTGGCCCGAATCGCCAACAGGGGCGCTGCTGGCCGCCGCGTTAGTGGGCTTAAACCCCAAAGCCCTATTTATCAACGCCTCGGTCAATAATGACAACTTGTTGATGTTACTGAGCACAGCGACGTTGCTGGTGATTGTCGGTTATATGCAACCCGCTTCGCCGGGGTTGCGCGATTGGCGGCGTGCGGCGGGGTTGGGGTTATTGCTGGGTTTGGCGGCTCTGACTAAGGTGAGCGGGTTGGTATTGTGGCCGCTGGCGGCGCTGGGCGTGGGGTGGGGCGCCTGGCACCAACGTGACTGGCGCGGGTTCATTGTCAATGGTTTCATTATTGCCGGGGTGGCGGTGGCCGTCTCGGGCTGGTGGTTTTGGCGCAACTGGTCTCTATACGGTGAACTGCTGGGCTTAAAGACCATGGTGGCTATTGCCGGGCCGCGCAGTATCGGGCTGGGTGAGTTATTGCGGACTGAGTGGCGCGGGTTCGTGCTCTCGTATTGGAGCGTGTTTGGGGTGTTCACCATTTTGCCTGCCGAGTGGGTGCATTACTTTTTCGACGGTTTGATGGGGCTGGCAATCGCGGGTGGCGGGTGGGCCGCCTATCAACGCCGGGTGCGGTTGACTCCCGAAACCGGGTTGCTGATTATTTTTTGTTTGCTGACTATTGTGGGAGTCATCAATTGGACCATGCAAACTCCTGCCTCGCAGGGGCGGTTGTTGTTCGGGGCGATTGCGCCGCTTTCGATTTTTATGGCGGCGGGGTTAGGGGAGATTGGGAATGCCCGGCGAGGTTGGGTAATTGGTAATTGGGGATTGGGGATTGGGATTTTTACGTTAGCACTGGTCGCCGCCGTCATCCCGGTGCTGTACATTGCCCCGCGTTATGCGCCCCCGCCGGGGTTGACTGAGACGGATTTGCCGGGCGATTTGAAACGCGTGGAAGCGGTGTTTGGGGATGAAATGGAACTGATTGGGTACACGGTGGATGAGGCGGTGAAGCACCCGGGCGAAAGCCAGCGGGTGACGTTGTATTGGCGTGGGACGCGCGCGATGACGGAGGATTACGCGCTGGCGTTGCATCTCTTTGGGCGTGGGGTGGAGGAAGTGGGCAAGATTGACACCTGGCCGGGCGGGGGCAATGCACCGACTTCGCAATGGACCCCCGGGATGATTTATGCAGATACTTATTGGCTTCCAATTGATGCGCGGGCGGCGGTGCCGACCCGGTTGAAGTTGGAGGTGCGCGTGTGGCTCGGGGAGCCGGGTAACACGCTGATGGCGGGGACGCAGAAAGCCGTCGGGGTTCCGGCTGGCCGCGCGGCCCCAGTCAAAGCGCCCGAGATAAAGCCAACCATCAAAGCGGCGATGCCATTCGAGTACGGTATCACCCTCGTCGGGTTCGATCTTTCCGTCAATGATGCGCTGGATTTGATTTTGTATTGGCAGACCACGCAGGCCATCCCCGGCGATTTCACCGTGTTTATTCACCTTGTGGACGGGCAGGGGGGGCGGATTACGCAGGCAGACGCGCCGCCCCTAGACAACGATTGGCCGACTTCGATGTGGTTGCCGGGGCAGACGTTTGCGGATGAGCGCCGGATTGCCCTGCCTCCCCGGCTGACCCCGGGACGCTATACTGTGCGTCTCGGACTCTACGAACCGGTGTCAGGCGCCCGCGTGGCCGCTTTTAAGCCGGATGGCAGTCAGTGGCCCGACGACATGGTTATTCTGAAAGATGTGATTGAAATCAAATGAACGTCAAGGCCAAATTACTAATAACTAATTACGGGCTGATCCTCGGTGTGGTGGGGGCATTCGCCGCCGTGGGGCTGGGGGCGCTGGTGGGTTATGCCGGGGTGCTGATTACGGTGGCGGTGGTGGGGGCGGTGGCCGTGGGGTTGTGGGCACTGACCAATATCGAGATTGGCTTGTGGAGCGTGGTGGCGGTGATTACGTTGTTGCCCTTCGCGGCCCTGCCGGTGAAAATTGTCTTCAAGCCGACCTTTTTGGATTTGGCCATGTTCGCGGTCGTGGGCGTGTATGCGTTGCAGTGGATGACCGGCCGCCGCCGCAGTTTGACGCTTACGCCCGCGCACGCGCCCATCGCGGCGTTTGTGGTGCTGGCCGTGTTTAGTTTTATGGCCGGGCGCTCCAATGGGCCGCTCACCAGCAACCTGGTGCGTCACTTTGCCGAGATGTTGCTGGCCATCGGATTTTCCTTCATTGTGGTGGATTATTTGGATAGCCGCGAAAAGATCGAAAGCCTGACGCGAGTGATTCTTATTGGCGGGACTTTGGCGGCGGTACTGGGCATTGGGTTGTATTTTATCCCCGAGACTTTGGCCGAGCGCGCGCTTTCAGCTTTGCGCGTGTTCGATTATCCCTCCGGCGGGGTGTTGCGTTACATCGAAGATAATCCAGAGAACGCGCAACGGGCCATCGCCACCTCGGTAGACCCAAATGTGTTGGGCGGCTTGTTAGCCATGATTGGCGGGCTGATGGCTCCCCAATTAGTGGCGCAGAAACCATTATTCAAATGGCGCTGGCTCACGGTCGTAGCCTTTGGGGTGGTGCTGGTGTGCGTGGTGCTCACGTTTTCGCGCGGGGCCATGGTGGCGTTGGGTTTGGCGCTGACTGGCATTGCTCTGGCGCGTTATCGGCGGCTGATTTGGGTGATGCTCATCATCGCCTGCCTCATCGCCCTCCTACCGGTAACCCAAGAATATGTGGGGCATTTCGCGGAAGGCCTGTTAGGTCAGGACCTGGCCACACAAATGCGGTTTGGCGAATACAAAGACGCCTTCATTCTTATCAGTCGCTACCCATTTTTTGGTGTGGGGTTTGCGGGCGTGCCCGAGATTGATATTTATCTGGGCGTGTCGAGCGCTTATTTATTGATGGCCGAGGCGATGGGCTTGACCGGCCTCGCGGCGTTTGGGCTGTGTATGCTGACTTTGGTGGGCTGGGGCTTCGCCCAACGGGAAGCGGTGTACCGGGACGAGCGCCTGACCCCGGTGTGGCTCGGCGCCCACGCCGGATTAACCGCGGCCCTGGCGGTGGGGGTGGTTGACCACTATTTTTTCAATCTCGATTTTCTGCCCGCCGGGACCCTGTTTTGGATTTTCGTGGGCGTGTGTCTCGCGACCACCCGGTTAGCCGGTGTGGCCGATGGCGCGCCTTCCGGCTAAAGGCTAAATTGCCATTTGCCATTTGGGTGCGGCCATTTTATAATCCCGCCACACTTATAGGAGTTTCACCTTATGGATATTACAACAGAAGCCGTCAATAACATCTCGGTCATGTCCGTTTCGGGGCGCGTGGATAGCGCCACTGCCCCCGATTTGGAGACCAACTTGAAGAAGTTGGTCGAGACCGAGAAAACCCAAATCGTGTTGGACCTGAAAAACGTCGAATACATGTCCTCGGCGGGCTTGCGGGCCATGGTCTCCACGCTCAAAGCCGTCAAGCGGGTCAATGGCGACCTGCGCCTGGCCAGTCCCTCGCCCCGGGTTGAGGAGGTCTTGCGCCTCGCCGGATTGACTTCCATCTTCTCCATCTATCCCTCGCGGGATGAAGCCGTCGGTAGCTTCTAAAGTTTAGTTTGCGCGGGCCTGTCCGCCGCGTCAACCCGGATGGAGCGGAAACTCACTGTCCCCGGTCGGTATGACCGGCTCGAGCAAATCTGCGCCTTTGTTGCCGAAGCCGCCACGGAAGCCGGCCTCGATGATTTGGAGTCCAACCGCTGTCAACTGGCAGTGGATGAGGCTTGCACCAACATCATCGAGCACGGTTATGATGGCGAGGATAAAGGCCAGATAGAAGTTACCTGCGCCGCGCGCCCCGGCGAATTAATCATCATTCTCCAGGATTTCGCGTCCCACTTTGACCCCACGAGCGTGCCCGACCCGGCGCTGGATGCCTCATTGGAAGAAATGCGGATTGGCGGGCTGGGGTTGTATTTTATGCGGCAAGTGATGGACGCGGTCGAATTCAGTTACGAAAACGGCGGCAATCGGTTGACGCTGGTCAAGCGCAAAACCGGTTAAGGCGCCGGGCGATTACAGAAAAAATTTAAACGTGCGCCCCCCGGTCAGCGGGGGCGCACGTTTGATTTAACTCAACCTGACGCCATTGTCAGGCCCGCGGGCTCGTAGCAGGCATCCAGCCGCCTTCGCAACGGTCTGTTAGGAGGTGGGCGGGTTGAAAAAATTGTAGATCGCGCGGGCCACCGAAATGATGAGCCGGTTGGCGTCGGGGAACTCCATCGTCTCTTCGCGATGCAGGAAAATAGTCAGAACGTAATTGCCCGTGGGCGTGAAGACGATGGCCGCATCGGCCACATTGGTGAGCGGGAGCCGATCCCACCCGTGCTTGTGCGCCACCACCCCGCCGGGGGAGCCGCCACTGATGAAAATCGGTCCCACTTCGTTTTTGGTCAGCAAGTCAATCATGGTCTGGCATTCCTGAGACGTGAATTGGCCCGGAAAGGCGGCCATTAACGTCCCGCCCCCTTGTGAACATTGATAGATCATCACCAACATCGTCCCCATATCTTCAGCGGTGGTTTGGTTATAGGGGTCAGGATTAGTGGTCAGGTCGGGGCGTGTATTGGCCGGGGTCACCAGCGGCGCGCCGACCGCGCCCGCCACGTCCAACAAGCCGCTGATGCCCGTGTTGCGCAAATCGAGGCTTTGCATCAGCCCGGTTAATTTTTGCGCGCCGTCGAACCCGTCGCCCCGGCCGATGGTTTTGAGCAGGAGGTCGGTGGCCGTGTTCTGGGATTCATCAATGCTCCGTTGGAGCAGGAGACTCTCATCATCTGTCAGGGCGCCTTCATTAAGTTCAAAGAACCCGGCCATGATCGGGATTTTAATGGTGCTCATCGCCGAGAACGCCACTGGCCCGGAAATAGGTTGGCTTTTGGTGAGATTGAGATTAAGTTCGCGCCCGGATTTTAAGTCGTATAAATATAAACTGAATACGCCGTTAAACTGAAATTGATTGACATTGGCGCGGATGAGATCCCCCAAAGTTTCCATGGAGGGCCGCACTAAGGCCTGGGAGTTGACCGGCAAGGCCACGGTGCGGTTGCTTGGCGAGTGCAAACCGGCATCAATGAGATTCAGCGCCGCCAGCTGGTCGAGCGTGTGTCCCGGCGCGCCGGGCACAAAGCCGAGGGTATTGACATCCGCCAGGGGCGCGCTCCCCGGATCATCGTAGCGCGCCGCCACTTCCTGCAGGTAGGCGCGCAGTTTGTCGGAAGAATAAGCCGCGCGCAAGGGAATATCCTGCACCACCGCCGGTTTGAGCCACAAAAAATCCCACAAGCCGTTCCAGAACGTGGCGCTGGTGCGGAACTGGTTGGCCTCCGGCAACATGACACTGGTGTTGACTTGAAACCCAACCAGCGCCGGGTCCAGCAGAATGATCTGATCCTGATATTGCAATTCAATGGGCGTGCCATAGGCCAAAAGCAATTGCTCTTGCGCCACGGTGTCGGTCAGCCCGCCGACGGGGACGCCGCCCAACGAAAGCCCGGCTGGCATCACCTCGAACGCGCGACTATATAACGCCAGTTCGATGGCAAAGTAAATTATGGACCCCACCAGACTCAGGCTGGAGAAGATGCCCAACCAGCCAAAACCACGTCGTGTCATGCCAAACCTCCACGTTTGAGAATATTCGGCGCGGGTATCATCGCCGGACTGTTCTATAATAATCCCACCATGACCTCCCCCGCTGACCCACCCCGTGTTTTGATTTTAGCCTCAGCCCAGACGTATCGCCTAGAGCCATTTTTGGAAGCCGCCCGGAAACTGGGGGTGACGGTGGTGCGCGGCCTCGATGTGCCGCCGGCGCATACACACACGCGGGGCGACGTGCTCGGCTTCGATTTTCACGATATTCAACACTCGGTCGCGCAGGCGCAGGCGTATGGGTTGCAGAAACGTCTGCGCGCTGTTATTCCCACGGATGATGGGAGCACGCTCCTCGCCGCGCACCTCAGCGAAGAACTGGACTTGCCGCACAATTCGGTGGCCGCCGCCGAAGCCGCCCGCAACAAATATACAATGCGGACCCTGTTTGCCCAGGCGGGGGTGCCTTCCCCGTGGTTCAAATTATTTACCACGGACATTGACCCGGCTCAAGTGGCCGCGCAAGTGACCTATCCGTGCGTGCTTAAACCCACCTGTTTGGCGGGCAGTTGCGGTGTCATCCGCGCCAATGACTCGGCTGAGTTTGCGACGGCCTGGGCGCGGGTGAAAAAGATTCTAACCCAACGCGGGCTGTCTGAGTTGTTGGTGGAAGGCTATTTGCCGGGGCAGGAAGTGGCGCTGGAAGGTCTGTTGCACCAGGGCCGGTTGCAGGTGTTAGCGCTTTTCGACAAGCCCGATCCGCTGGAAGGGCCGTTTTTTGAAGAGACGATTTATGTGACCCCCTCGCGGTGGCCCGCCGAGACTCAGCGACAGATTGGGGTGGTGGTGGCCCAAGCGGCGGAGGCGTTGGGGTTGCGCGAGGGGCCAGTCCATGCCGAGGCCCGGATCAACCCCGCCGGGGTATGGATGCTTGAAATTGCGGGGCGGTCCATTGGTGGGCTGTGTTCCAAGACGTTGCGGTTTGGGACGGCCCTCTCACTGGAAGAATTAATTTTGCGACAGGCCGTGGGGCTGGACGTTGAAGCGGTACTCCGCGAGGGGCGCGCGGGCGGGGTGATGATGATCCCCATCCCCGGGGCGGGCATCCTCACCGGGGTGAGCGGCCTCGCGGAAGCCGGGCAAATCCCCGGCATCGAGTCCATCGAAATCACCGCACGGATTAATTATCCGTTGTGGCCGTTACCCGAAGGGGACAGCTATTTGGGGTTTATCTTTGCGCGGGGCGAACAGCCCGAGGCAGTGGAGGCGGCCCTGCGCGCGGCCTACCGTTGTTTGCGATTTGAGATTGTGCCGGAGTTGCCGGTCACCAATTACCCGGGGCAGTAATTTATTTTTTCTTGCGGGGCGCGGGGGCGGCTTGACCTTCAGGCACCCAGTCTTCGGGGAGTTGCGCGCCAGTCCCAAAGAAAAACTCTTCTAGTTGCTCCATCAAAAATTTTTGCGCTTGCGGGTCGCGCATATTCAACCCGTAATGGTTGATGAGCAGGGTGGATTGTTGTTGCCACATATCCCAGCCTTGTTGGGACACGTTGTCAAACACGCGTTTGCCCAACTCACCCGGAAACGGTGGGCGCTTCAATCCGGGCAATTCCTTGCCCAACTTAACACAATGGACCTGGCGTGGTTCAGACATACGGCTTTCCTTTCAGGGTCAATCGCCCGGGGTGGCGCCCCGTGGCAATTGGCAATTAGGGTGCGGGCGTGCCGGCCCCGCCCAGCCATGAGAAAACGCGGTCGGCGCTGGCCGCGCCCGCCGGGTCATACACGGGCGGGTTGGTGTCGGGGCGTTGGCGCACGGTGGTGACGCGCCACCGATAGGTGTGCACGGTCGGGTCAGCGGGGCGCACGGTCACCGGCACAATCCATTTGGTTTCGACGGTTTGCCAGGTGTAAATGGCCGCGCAGTTGCAGGTCACATCTTCCAAAATAACTTGATAGAACTCGCCCGCGCGCAGTTCGCCCACCGAGGCCCATTGCAATGACACCGTGCTGTCGGCGGGGGTGAACCCGGCGCCATCGCTGGGTTGCAACGGATTGGGCGCAAGATAGAGCGGGATGCCGGTGGCTGTGGGGGTGGGGCCGGTGGGTGGTGGGAGCGGGATGACCAACACTTGCCCGGCGCGAATGCTGTTGGCGTCCGCGATGCCATTGGCGGTCATCAAATCGGCCACCGAAATTTTGTACACATTGGCGATGACCTGCAGTGTGTCGCCGGCATGGACGGTGTACGTTCCCAGCGCCGGGGTGGGCGGGACAATAGCCGAGAGCGTGGTCGTCGGCAACGGCATGGGGGTCGGGGTCGGCTGGGGCACCTGGATGGCTTGACCCACGATGAGCAAGTTACAGTTCAGGCCGGGGTTGGCCTCCTGCAGGCTTTGTACTGATACCTGGCCCGTCACCGCAATTTTGATGCAGGTGTCGCCGGTGACGATGGTGTAGGGGAGGGGCGGCAAGGGG
>CAYUFY010000012.1:0-33020 GCA_964443795.1 uncultured Anaerolineales bacterium
GAGTCTAATAAAAAAAACAGCCGCCCTAAAAGGTCGGCTGTTTTCATTTCAGGGTAGGCCAATCTCACAACGGAATGTTCCCGTGCTTCTTCTGCGGGTTGCTGTCGCGCTTGTTGGCGAGCATTTCCAGGCCATTAATTAGGCGCGCGCGCGTCTCGTGCGGCTCAATCACATCGTCAATATAGCCCCGCGCCGCCGCCACATAGGGGTTGGCAAACTTCTCACGGTACATCGCCACCAGTTCCGCCTTCTTTGCTACCGGGTCAGCGGCTTCCTTGAGTTCGTTGCGGAAGATGATATTCACCGCACCGTCCGGCCCCATCACCGCAATCTCGGCGGTGGGCCAGGCCAGATTCAAATCACCGCGAATGTGCTTCGAACTCATCACGTCATACGCGCCACCATAGGCTTTGCGGGTGATGACAGTCAGTTTGGGCACGGTCGCCTCGCAATACGCGTAGAGCAACTTCGCCCCCGAGCGGATAATGCCGCCATGCTCCTGCCCGACCCCCGGCAAAAAGCCCGGCACATCCTCAAACGTCACCAGCGGGATATTGAAACAATCGCAAAACCGGATAAAGCGCGCGGCCTTTTCCGAGGCGTTGATATCGAGCACCCCGGCCAACACCGCCGGTTGATTGGCGATAATCCCCACACTATGCCCGCCCAGGCGCGCAAACCCCACCACGATGTTCATGGCATAGTGTTCATGGATTTCAAAAAACTCGCCATTGTCCATAATCAACTGGATGACTTCCTTAATATCATACGGCTTGTTGGGGTTGTCCGGCACGATGGTATCGAGCGCGGCTTCCATGCGGAGCGGGTCATCCGCCGAGTTCACATACGGCGGGTCTTCCATGTTGTTCTGCGGCAAAAACGACAACAGCTTGCGGAGCAGATATAAACAGTCGGCTTCGTTCTCCGCCACGTAATGACACACCCCCGAAGTCGCGCTATGCACGCTGGCCCCGCCCAAGTCTTCAAACGAGACATCCTCGTGCGTCACACTTTTCACCACATCCGGCCCGGTGACAAACATATACGACGTATTCTTCACCATAAAAATAAAATCGGTGAGCGCGGGTGAATACACCGCCCCGCCCGCGCACGGCCCCATGATAGCCGAGATTTGCGGGATGACGCCCGACGCCAGCGTGTTCCGCAAGAAGATATCGGCGTACCCGCCGAGGGAGACCACGCCCTCCTGAATCCGCGCCCCCCCGGAATCGTTTAGCCCGATGAGGGGTGCGCCCGACTTAATCGCCATCTCCATAATCTTGCACACCTTCTCGGCGTGGACTTCCCCCAGCGAGCCGCCCAACACCGTGAAGTCTTGCGAGAAGACATACACCAACCGGCCATTAATCGTCCCCCACCCGGTCACCACCGAGTCCGCCAGAATCTTTTTCTCGTCCAGCCCAAAATCATGGGTGCGATGGGTGACAAACTGATCCAATTCGCGGAAGGAGCCTTTATCGAGCAACAAGTCCAGGCGCTCGCGCGCGGTGAGGCGACCACTGGCGTGTTGCTTATCCACGCGCTCCGGCCCCCCGCCCTGCTTGGCTTCCTCCTTAAGTTGGCGAAGTTGAGAAATCTTAGGATCGAGAGACATTATTGCTCCTGTAAATACGGTTCGAGTTCATTCACGGTCTTCCCACAGGCATGCTTTCAGCCCCCATTGTACAACCGCTATGGCCGCCACTCCCACCGATACAAAATGCCCCACCCGGCCCCGAGCGCGAGCAAACTGACCGCGCCCAGATAAGGCCAGGTAATCCATGCAAAATCGGTGCGGATGAACAACCACTGCTCGAGCCAGATCTGCGCCACATAGAGCGTGAGGGCGACCCCCGCGCCCACCCGCGCCCAGCGCGCCAACCCCCACACCCCCACGGCCAGCGCGGCCCACGCCCCGGCCCACCCGGCCCGACTGAGCAACAGATAGCCAGGTGAAACCGCGAGCGGCAAGCCGCGCAAAAAAGTCAGTTCCCGATAAGCCGTTAGCGCGCCCAAGCCGTTGAAGACAGCTAAAGCCGCCAGGGCCAGCGCGAAACCAGTAATAGAGTTTGGGCGAGGCATGGTTAGATCTGCGACTTACAGACTTAAGACAATCTTCCCCAGCACTTCGCCGCTGTCCATCCGCTCATGCGCGGCGCGAATGTCGGCGAGCGGGAAAGTGGAATCAATAACTGGCTTGAGTTTTCCGGCAAAGACCAGGCCCATGACCGTGGCGAATTCCGCGCGGGTGCTCATGGTAGACCCGATGAGACTGAGATGCTTGCCAAAAATATATCGGTTATCCAGTTCGAACTTGGGGCCGGCGGTGTTGCCCACCGTGAGGATGCGCCCGCCCTTGCGCGCGCACCGCAAACTGGTCATCATCGTCGCCGCGCCCACATTGTCCACCACCACATCCACGCCACGCTTGCTGGTGAGTTGATAAATTTTCTTGCCCCAGTCGTCTTTGGAGCGGTCAATCAGCACATCGGCCCCGAGCGTTTGGGCCAGCGCTAATTTCTTGTCATCCGAGCCAACCACATAGACCAGACACCCGGCCAGTTTGGCGATTTGAATGGCGGCGGTGTTCACCCCCCCACCCGCGCCCACGATGAGGACGCTCTCGCCCGCGCGGAGTTGCCCGCGTGTCATGAGCGAATGCCAGGCCGTTTGAAAGACCAACCCGGCGGCGGCGGCTTGCTCAAAAGAGCAACCCTCCGGTAGCGGGAGCAGTTGCCGCTCGGGCACGGCGAGGTATTCGGCGTTGGTGCCTTTAATCGTCTCGCCGATGAGATGCCAGTCGGAACACCAGTTGTCCTGCCCGGCCACGCAAAACTCGCACCGCCCACAGCCGAGATTAGTGTTCACCGCCACCCGGTCGCCGGGCTTCACCGTCGTGACCGCCGCGTCCACGCGGGCCACGACTCCCGCGCCATCGGAGCCAAGAATGTGCGGGAGGGGCAGTTTCAGCCCGGGCCAGCCATCGCGCACCCATTTATCCACCCGGTTCATGGCGGCGGCTTTAATGTTCACCAGCACCTCCCCCGGTTTAAGTTCGGGTTCGGGCAGGTCACCGACTTGCATCACATCCGGCCCACCGTGTTGAGAGAAGAAGGCAGTTTTCATGTTGGTTTCCTTTTATACCAGCGGTTTACGCGCATAAGCAGTGACGAGATCGCCGAGATTGAGCGACACGGCGCGTTCCCGCCAATGCTTGAGTGAGATCACCGTTTCCAGCAGGTGTGCGCCCAGGCGGCTGTAGGGCCGCACCCGGGTGACCAGATAACTGAGGCGCAAATAGCGCCCCTGCGGTTCACTCTGCACCCACTGGAACCCGGCGTGTTCGAGCATGTGCCGCAACGTGCGGCGCGAGAAATAATACAGGTGCATCTCCATCAGCCACGGCCAGCGCGCCCCTAAGGCGCGCGCCAGCCAACTATCAATATCCATGGTGTGAATGACCAGCCACCCGCCCGGTTGCAGAACCCGATAGGCGTGTTGCAATTCAGCGAGGGGGTCGGCCAGGTGTTCAATAACATCCCACAGGGTCACCACCGCAAAGGTGGCCGCCGGAAAATTAGCCGCGGCCAAAGTGCCTTCGACCATGGCGAGCCCGCGTTTGCGGGCTTCCGTCACGGCCCACTGTGACGGCTCCACCCCGCTGGCCTGCCAGCCGGCGTGTTGGGCGATTTCGACAAACACGCCAATGTAAGCACCCACATCCAGCAAACGGCGCCCCGCCGGGGCACCGGTGTGCCGATGCAAGGGTAACAGATGTCGTTGAAAGGTGAGCACCCGCCCCTCCCGCTCCTGAAGATACAGTTCGTCTTCCACCGCCACATACTGGCCGAGCACTTCCGCGCCATCCCAGCGGGGGCTGGCGAAGATCAGGCCACACCGCGCGCATTGCACAATGGCCGGATGAAGGCCGTAACCCGCCGAGGTGCAGTGAAAGGGTTGGGTCTGGCTAGGCTTCGCCTCCGACTTAAGCGTGGAGGGGAACCGCAGGTGGCTCACTGTGGAACCACACAAATTACAGGGGATGGCCTCCATGCTGAATTTTACAAAACCATCCCTTGATCTTCAAACCACGCGCCGCGCCCGCCACCCCGCCCGCGCCTCGGCGACCAGCCCCAACAGACATCCCAGGAGAGTCAGCAGAGACACTCCCAAACCCACCCAGTGTTGCCACGGACTGAACACAAACACATAGGTATGCTCCCCGGGCGGCATGGCCGCGCCGAGATAGTTGTTGGCCGACACCACCGGCGCGGGTTGATCATCCACGGTGAGCCGCCAGCCCGGATAGTGGCTGACGAGCACCACCAGTTGATCGCCCGCCCGCGCGGGTTGACCGCGCACCACAACGCGATTCGGGCCATCCCACCGCGCGGTTACCGGGCTGGCCGCTTCGGGGCTTAACGTGGCGTAGGGTTGGAGCAACGCCGGGGGCGCGCTGAACGCGAAGGGCAAAGCATCGGGAATGGCCCACAATCCCACGCCGTCAAAATCTTGCAACAGTTCAGCCTGGGCCGGGTGCGGCTGGTCTGGCACCACAAAGAGATATTTAGGTCGCGCAAAAAACGGTGCGCCGGGCGCATGTTGCTCATCCTGAGTGGCGAGATGTCGGCCATATTGGAAGTTGATAACCGGCATTTCCAAATCATAGGCGGCGGGGGCCCAATCCCAATAGATGGGGTCGCCCAGTTGGGTGTAATACAAACCGGGGTCGTACGCTTTCAACCAGCGCAACCCGGCCCAGGCTTTGGCGTTAAGCGGGCGGGCCGCAAACGCCACGCTCTGGTTGACCCGATACACATCCTGCAGTGACCACAGCATGGGCACCAACCACAGGCTGTAGAGCAGGTATTTCACCGAGACAAAGTTGACGACCCGTTGGCCCTCGCGGTTGGCGAGGGAAAAACTCAAACTCCGGCCCCACACGCGCGCCATGATAAAGAGATAGTGCAACCCCAAAGCGGCCAGCGCGATAAGTGGGCTGGCAATGATGATGAGCAGGCGGTTGGGGAAGCGCAAGTTATATAGAAAAGGTAGCCAGTCGTAAATGTAACGGACGGGCGTATAGCGGTTGGCATGCCAGGCCAGCAAAACCAGGCAGAGCGCGCTGAACGCCACAACGATCACCCGGCGCCGCCGCCACTGACTGAAGACCAATGGCACCAATCCCAACAAGGCCACCGGCAATGGGCCAATATAAAACCAATTCCAGCCGCCCGCGGTGCCCAAAATAGTGGCGTGAAACCAGTCCGGCGCCGACACCACATAGTTAAGGAGCGCATAAGTGATGGGTTGCGAGAAGTTTTGCGCGAAATCCGGTCCGACATCGCGGATGGATAGCCGGTAACCATCGAGGATGGGCAACAACATCACTGCCGTTAAGCCCGCGCTGAGACCGGCCACCCATAGCGCGCGCGCCCACCGGGTTCGCCGCTCCCCCGCGCGGGCCGCCACCCCGGCGACCCCGGTCAGGACACTCAAACTCACAAACAAGTAAAAGGGATAATAGCCGCCGCCGCTCGTCAAGACCATACTCACACACACCGCGGTGACGATGAGCGAAGCCCGGTCGGGCCGCTGAAGCGCCCACCACAGCGCGGCGAAACACGCCGGAAACCAGGCCGCGCCCAACAGCAGTTCATACCACCCCACCCGCCACAACATAGCCAACCCGCCGGAGAACATATACATCAGCGCGGCCCACACCCGCACCAGCCCACGCGCGCCCAGCACCTGCGCCAATGCCCATTGCCCCAACCCGGCAAAAATAAACGCCAGCAGGACCGAGATTTTCAGGCCATTGATGCCCCCCAAGAACCACACGGGCAGGGTGGCGCTGGGATGCCAAAAATGATTGACTAAATCGCCCACATGTGGAAAGCCAGTGAGCATATACGGATTCCACAAGGGGATTTCACCATAGCGGCGCAAACCAATCTCGGCCAATAGCGGCAAGGTGGCGCTCTCGTTATGCTCCCCCGAGATTTGCAACACCTGTGGGTCGAGGTTGAATGTCACCTGGCCGCTATAAACACACGCCGCGCCGACAATCAGCGCCCATTCGAGGAGGTAGCGTGCCCAGGGTTTCCAGTGCCAAGCGCGTAAAAAGGCTAATTGGCGAGTGATCATGCGCGTGTGCCTCAAATCAATCCAGAACTGTTTTCGCTATCACCCTATGGGGTAGCTGTCGAGACAGGATATGCATTGAACGTCATCGTAGGCTCAATCGTCATCGGGTAGCCAGGCGGGAAGGGCGTGGGGGTGGGCAAACTCACCGGGGGCGGCGCGCCTGCCGGGGCGGCATATTCATATAGCCAATAGAGCAGACGCCCATCGGGCATATTCTCCTGCACCCAACGCCCACCGGGGTAATTGGCCTCCACGAGCGTGCGGTCATTATCAAAGCCGGGGAGAAACACAAAGATAAGGTGCGCGCTGGCTGGTTGCGGGTTATCCGGCGCGCCCCACGGATGGAGCATCTCGAAGCCCGTGACTTGTGGCGCGAGAAACGACACGCTAGGGATGGAGAAGTAACCCATGCGCGGCGCGCCAAAAAAGAACACCTGCGTATCGCTGGGCTTGTCCTGTAAATAGAAGCCCAGTTTATGCGCCACCCAGGTGTTATCACCGCCAAAACTGCCATCGGTCACCGTGCGCGGGGTGTAGTCTTGAAAGTAGAATTGCATATCGGCCAAGCTGATGCCAACAGCGGCCACCACCACGGCCACGCCCACATACGGCACATAGCGGGGTTGGAATTGAAACAGCCACTCGGCTACCACCACCAGCGCATACGCCGCCACCAGCACAGCCACCGGGGCCGCGGCGACATAGCGTTGCGCGGCAGGGGTGCTCTCGGTTAACGCCCCCCCCAGGGCCACCGCCAATAGCCACAAACCTAACAGCCAGGTCCGCCCATCCCGATAACGCCAGACGAGCAAGAGTAGCCCCACCCAGAAAAATACCGCCGAGGGCAGGCGCAACAACGGGGTGCCGGGCATATACCACACCCGTAACGGAGTTTGTGTATATGCTTCCACACTCAGCTTGAATTGTTGCCACAAAATCTGCCACGCGGGTTGCCCGGTGTTTTGGACTTCATTGGTCAGCCACCGCCCGAGGATGGTCACGCGCTGAATGGGGGCCATGTATTCATCGGGATGTTTCAGAAAGAACAACGCCAACGGCAGGAAAACAACGCCCCCCACCCCGAACATGAGGCCCACGCTCGGCAGGTTGCGGCGCAAACGCGGCCAATCTAAAACCGCCACCACCAGCCAGGCGACTAACACCACCACCAGACTCCGACTGCTCGGATAAAAATATTGCGCCAACCCCAGCCCCACCCCGGCCAGCACAAACGACCCACGCGTCTCATTCTTCCAGCCGTGCCAGAAGGCCCCCAGTACGAACACATAACTCAAGCCGTCCCAAATATTGTTCAGGCCAATGCGACTGAAGTGCAAATGAAAATGCAAGCCCGCCAGCAGAACCGCCGCCACCAGGCCCACGCGCTGACCATACATGACCCGCCCCAACAAATACAGCCCGCCCACCGTGAGCGTGCCAGCAATCGCCGACGACAAGCGCACCCCGGTGATGGTCGGGCCAAGCAACCGCAGGGGCAGGGATTGGATGAAAAAAAACAACGACGGAAACGAATACCAGCCAATCGCAAATAAATTATTGGCCTGCCCGTTCACAAACCGCATGGCGCTCAGGCCCGATGAGCCTTCGTCACCGGTGAGGACGACCGGGATATGGCGCAGATCCCAGCCGCGCACGACCAGCGCGATGACCGTGACCCCGCCGACCCACAACCACGCCTCACGGGGGAGCCGCCACCCGCGCGGGGTGCCGCGCCACGAACCGTAAACCGCCAAGCCAATCGCGCCCAGCCAAAACAAAATGGAAAGCATCGGGCTGACCGCTTGTTCTTTATCACCCGCCATGCGCCCGGCCAAGTATGCCAGCCCGGGGCTGGCCACCAATGCCAGCACTTGCCAGCGCCGCTCAGCCCACGCCCCACGAATTTGCGCGAGTGAATCACGCCAGACGGCTTGAGCCTCGGTGAGGAGCACTGGCGAAACCGGGGGCGCGCTGATGGGCGGTTGGGGTGGTAGAGCGCGGAGGGAGGGTGGTGGCGCGGGGACATGCGCGTCAGCCAACGCGTAGGCCGTGTGACGCACAATGGGAACATCCGCATCGGGCGGGGCTTCAATCGTTAATTCAACCCGCGTGCCAACGGGGATAGCGAGGGTAACTTGCACCTGCGCGACACGCGGCGCATTGGCCTCGCCCGTGGTCATGGACGCCGATACCACAATGGTGGGGTGCGAAACCACCGGGGGCCACGTCTCCGCCGGGTCGGGAAATGGCGCGGGGTGAGTTGGCGCGCCGGGCGCCGGGAGACTTTCGTTTACCGATAAATCCACCGGGGGAGCAGTTACCCCAGTCAACAGCCCCTGCGCCCAAGCGGGCCAGTGGGCGAGCCAATCGCGCCGGAAAAAATAAATCGTCGCGAGGAGGGCCAACAGGAGCGCGAACCAAATCCAAATTGGACGCGGATAAGAATCACTGGATAACGAGGCCGCGGGGGCAACGGCGACATTGGTCACCAAGCCGCCAATCCCGGCGCCCTCGCGGTTGCGAAAGACGGTCGGCTCGCCGACCAGCGGCCAGTAAGTGCTGGAAGCCGCGATGGCCGCGTTATCTATTTCGAGCGGATAGAACACCAGCGTGGGTTGGTCGGCGGGTAGGTTGATCTGGTGCTGGATGAGGGCGTCGAGCGAGACGGTCTCATAGACTTGATGAGGCAAGAATTCGCGCAAGACGTAGGGCTGAAAGCCTTGTTGCGCCGGGTCGCCATAGACATAGACCAGACGATAATCGGGAGCCAACAACCCGGCCCACCCAATGATGTTTTCAAAATCGGGCCGATAAATCTGGGGAACGCGTTGGAAGTAGTCGGATAGGCCACTGCCGGCAATGACGAGGGTGAGGCCCACGAGCGCCCAGGCGGTGGCCCGCGCGGCGAGCGGCCGGGCCAGTTTGCACGCGATGTCGAAGAGGGTCACCAACCCCACGCCACCCCATAGCGCGAGCAGAGGGATGAGGCCCACCAGGTTGCGGTCGTGCGGGGGCGACTCGGAGGCGGCGCTGAACAGGACCACCGAAGCGCCAAACCAGAGCAGGAGATATTGATGTCGCCGCTCGCGCCAACCGAGGAGTGACAGACACAGCCCGACAAAATAAACCGGCGCGCCCCAAGTGCCCGCCAAGGGCGCGGCGAGGAAATGCTGGGTGATGAGGCTGGGGTTATGCAGGGCCAGCAGGGTAACCGCCAGCCCGCGCGCGTAACCGGCGGCGGCGAAGCCTTCGGGGGCGAGCAGGCCCAAAGGCAGGCTCGGGTCTTTGGCGGCGAGATAAAAGAAATAGGGGGCGGCCACCATAAACCAGCCCCCAGCCGACAACACCGCGCTGGTCAGCCACTGGCCCACGTGACGTATATCGGTCAGCCAGCGCAGAAGAAAGAACAGCGCCAGCACCAGCACGGCCCCGCGCCCGGCGGGCGCGGTGTAGAAGCCCAACCCGGCGGCGCCGCCGGCCATAAACAGGTAGAACGCGCTACTCCGTTTGAGACCGAGATAGGCCCAATAGAGGGCCAGGGTGGCCGGAAAGAGCGCCAGGATGCTGGTGTAGCCCAGCCGCGCAAAGGCCAGGAAAAACGGCGAGGCCAGCAGTAACACCGCCGCCACCACCGCCACGCGCCGCTCGAACAGTTCACGCGCCAGCAAATACAGCGGCCCCACCGTCGCCACGCCCGCCAGCGCCGAGCTAAAGCGCCAGGCCCACACCGTCGCGCCGAACCAACGCAAAATCTGCGCCTGATACATGGAACCCAAGACCGGGAAACCATATACGCCCACCTCGAATAGCGGCGGGTTATAAGCGCGGCTGGCAATATCGCGCGCGGTCGTCCAGAAACTGCCTTCGTCGCCCATCAATGAGTTAGGCAGGCTTTGCAAGCGATACAGCGCCACCAGCAGGCCCGCCAGTGTGAGGCCGGTGAGCCACACGGCATCGGCGCGCGCCAGGTTGGGCGAGAGCGAGACACCACTGCGTTGATCCCACAGCCAGGTCAAAATCCCGAGCAACCCCACACTCACCAGCCAGATGACGGCAAAATAGATTTGATAATTTTGCTCGCGCAACTGGCTCAACACGAGCGCCAGCGCCAGCCCGCCCACCATGGCCCACCGCGCCAGCCCCAACAAATTCCCCGGCGGGAAAGCGCCCCGCCACAAACCGCCGGGGTTGGTCTCGGCGCTCGGGCGCGCGGCCCACGCCAACCCCAAACCGCCCGCCAGCAACAATACCCACCCCAGCACGGGTTGCTCGGCGCGCGTGGTGGACAGTGCATATTGCCCGACCAACAATAAAGCCAACGCGCCGAAAAACCACGCGCGCAAATTATTGGCGATCAATGAGTGCCTAAAACCGAGGAGGGGAGGGGTTTCGGGCGCGGAGTCGCCGCCCGCCGGGGATGCCGCATCCCCCTCGGGTGGCTGGCCCGCGCCGGACTCAGTCAGTGGCGCGGGTGGCGTTCCCGCGGGGGATGCGGCACCCGGCGCGGGCGCCGATTCAACCGCCGGGGCCAGTTCGGCCTTCGCGCGGTCCCGCAAATAACCCGGCAAGGCCCACAGGACTTCCAACAAATTTTGCGGCGCGTCGGTGCCCCGACGGGCGCGCCAATAATCGCGCATGGTCAAAGCGCCCCAATAAAAAACCACCAGCCCCAATCCCAACCCAATGAGCGGTAACATGGATTACATCATGCCAAACCTGACAGGTTTTTGAAACCTGTCAGGTTTAGCGCAATCCCAACTCCTGCCGCGCAATCACCATCCGCTGAATTTCGCTGGTGCCTTCATAAATCTCAGTAATCTTCGCGTCGCGGAAGTAGCGCTCAACTGGCAGTTCCTTGCTGTAGCCCAAGCCACCGTGAATCTGCACCGCTTGATGCGCGCAGAACATGGCCGTCTCGGAGGCGAACAGTTTGGCCATGCTGGCCTTGAGCGTGTAGCGCTCGCCAGTGTGCTTGCTCGCCATCTTCGCCAGCGCGGCGTCGTAGATGAGCAGGCGGGAGGCCTCGATGCGCGTTTTCATGTCGGCAATCTTCCACTGAATGCCCTGGAACTCGCCAATCTTCTGCCCGAAGGCCTCGCGCTCTTTGGCGTAAGAAACGCTCGCTGCATAGGCGGCTTCGGCGATGCCCAAGGCTTGCGCCGCAATGCCAATCCGCCCGGCATCCAACACCGCCATGGCAAACTTGAAGCCCTCGCCCTCCTCACCCAGTCGGTTCGCGGCCGGGCAGTGATAGTCCTCAAACACGATCTCGCTCGTCGCCGACGCGCGGATGCCCAACTTGGGCTCTTTCTTGCCACGGACAAACCCCGGCTGGTCGGTCTCAATAAGAAACGCCGAGATGCCCTTCTGTTTCTTCTCCGGGGCGGTCATGGTAAAGAGCAACACATAGTCGGCCACCGGCGCCGAGGTCACCCACGACTTGCGCCCGTTAATCACATACACCTCCCCCTCGTGCACCGCCCGCGATTTCATATTGCCCGCATCCGACCCCGACATGGGTTCGGTGAGCGAATACGCGCCAATCTTTTTGCCCGAGGCCACGTCTTTGAGATACTTCTGCTTCTGCGCTTCGGTGCCCCAGCGGTAAATGGCGTGGCAGAAGAGCGAGTTATTCACGCTCATAATCGTGCCGTGCGAGGCATCGGCCTTGCTAATTTCTTCCAACGCCAGCACATAGGCCAGCGTGTCCAGCCCCGCGCCCCCATATTCCTCGGGGATCTCCAGCCCCATAAAGCCTTGCGCGCCCATTTTCTTGACGTTGTCGTAGGGGAACTCGCCGGTCTCGTCGAAATGCGCGGCCGTGGGGGCGATTTCGTTTTGGGCAAAAGCGCGCGCGGCGTCGCGGATCATCAGTTGTTCGGAAGATAGGGTGAGACTTACGGAGGTGTCGGTCATGGGGAAACTCCCAAGGGGTAAGGTAACGGGTCAAGCGCGGCGATTATAGCATGGGCATTCTTTTTGCTTTGCATGGCACGGTCAGGTAGAATCGCCTAATCCTATTAGGAGACCGCATGTCCGACCTCATCACCCCCGAACTCTTCGCCCATCTCGCCGAACTCGCCGCCCTCGACCTTTCGCCGGAGGAAAGCGAATACCTGCGCCAACAGTTGAACGGCCAACTCAAAGCGATTGCCGAACTTGAGCGGATTCCCATCCCCGCCGACGTGCCGCCCGCCGCCCACGGGGTGGCCTTCCCCCCGCACATCCGCCCGGCCCTACGGGAAGACACCCCCCGCCCCTCGACGGATGCGGCCAAGATTCTCGCCCAAGCGCCCGAGGTGGATGAGGGGTATTTTATTGTGCCGGAAATTCCGCATACCGACCTTTAGCAACGGATGAATAACGGATGTAGCCGATAGACCCGCTTTCATCCGTTACATCCGCTACTCCATCCGATGCCAGAACTCTGCGATCTCCCCGCCCACGAACTAACGGCCAAACTTAAGACTGGCCAGACCACGGCCGTTGCCATTCTTGAGTCCACCCTCCAGCGCATTGACGCGGTGGAAGGCCGCGCGCCCAGTACGGCCCCATATGAAGCTCAACCCGGCGACGAGCAAACCCTCCACGCCTACATCTCCCTCCAACGCGAGCGCGCGCTGGAACGCGCCGCCACCCTGGACGCGCAACTCGCGCGGGGCGAGGACCCCGGCCCGTTGGCGGGCGTCCCATTGAGCGTGAAGGATATTTTCTGCGTCGAGGGCACGCCCTCCACCGCCGCCAGTCGGATGCTCGAAAATTTCGTCGCGCCCTACACTGCCACATCGGTCACCCGGCTCGAACAAGCCGGGGCGGTGCTGGTGGGCAAAGTGAATCTGGATGAGTACGCCTACGGCTCGTCCAGCGAGTCCACCGCTTTCAAGCCCATGCCCCGCAACCCGTGGGATTTGGCGCGCGTCCCCGGCGGCTCGTCGGGCGGGAGCGCGGTGAGCGTGGCCGCCGGGGAGGCCACCGTCTCCATCGGCACCGACACCGCCGGGTCCATCCGTCAGCCCGCCGCGTTTTGTGGCGTGGTCGGGACCAAGCCCACCTACGGGCGCGTGTCCCGCTACGGGCTGATTGCCTTTGGGTCATCGCTCGATTGCCCCGGCCCGCTCACGCGTGATGTGCGGGATGCCGCGCTGATGCTCAACGCCATGTGCGGCGCGGATGCCAATGATTCGACAGCGGCGAATCTCGCGGTGCCAGATTTCACCGCGACTTTGAATGACGGCGTGCGCGGTCTCCGCATCGGCCTCAGCCCGGATTATTTTCGCATCCGCTACCCCGACCCGGCCACCGGCGAACTGCGCGACCAGGATTTGCCCGCCGACATCACGGCGCCCATTTACCGCGCCGCCGAGTTGTTGGCTAAGGCCGGGGCCGAGATTATCGAGAACGTGCCGATGCCCAACACGCATCTCGCCATCCCCGCCTATTTCGTCATCTCGCGCGTGGAGGCCGCCTCGAACCTGCACCGCTTCGATGGCGTGAAGTACGGCCACCGCACTGAGGCGCAAGCGGGTGACTTGCGCGAGATGTACCGCAAGAGCCGCGCCGAGGCGTTTGGTCTGCAACCCAAATTGAGAATCTTGATGGGGATGTATGTCTCGGGCGCGCAATATGCGAAACAATATTACCAACGCGCCCTGCAAGTCCGCACGCTCATTCGGCGTGATTTTGAGCAGGCGTTTGATAAGGCCGGGAAGTATGGCTGTGATGTTCTGCTCACGCCCACCACGCCGACCACCGCCTTCGAGATAGGCAAGGTTTACGGCGACTCGGTGCTGATGCAATACGCCGACTTGCTCACGGTCCCGGCCAACCACGCTGGCACGCCGGGGGTCTCCCTCCCCTGCGGTCTCGACGCCCACGGCCTGCCGCTGGGCCTGCAAGTCTTGGCGAACGATTGGGATGAGGCCACGATGTTGAGGGTCTCGGCAACTTATGAACTGCTGACGGCGGGGGATGAATGGCGGAAGGCATGCCCCTCGGTTTTGACACAAGGCTAAGAAAAAACAAATGACCTTCGCCCAACAAGCTGGACAACTCATCGCCAAAGTGGTGGCCATTGGTGACACCCCCACCGACGCTGAGACCGACAAAGATCAGCACCATCTGCTCATTTACATGGGCCTGCTCATGGGCTGTGGCGGCTTGGTGTGGGGCAGTATCTCCGCCTATTTCGGCTTGTATCTCCCGGCCGCCATCCCCTACGGCTACAGCGTGTTCACGGTCATCAATTTCACCCATTTCTATTTGACCAAAAACTTTCCGCGCACCCGGTTTATTCAGGTCCTCCTGAGCCTGCTCCTGCCCTTTATGTTCCAGTGGTCGTTGGGCGGGTTTGTGTCCAGCGGTGCCATCATGCTCTGGTCCATGTTGGCGCTGGTCGGCTCCATGACGTTTCAGGACATCCCCTGGAGCGTGCGCTGGCTGGTCATCTATCTCATCCTGACGGTTTTTAGCGGGCTGATTGACAGCCGCATGTCCCAAGCCTTTGGGTTAAACTTCCCCGCTGACATCACTACCTTCTTCTTTGTTCTCAACATTACGGTAATCTCGGCCATTGTCTTTGGCCTGAGCATTTATCTGCTGGCCTTGTTGCGCCGGTACCAGGATCATCTGGAAAAGTTGGTGACCGACCGCACGGTGGAGCTCACCCGCGCCACGCAGGAGGCGCAACAGGCCACCGTGGCGGCAGAGGACGCCAGCCGCGCCAAAAGCAACTTCCTGGCCATGATGAGCCATGAGCTCCGCACCCCCCTGAACGCCATCATTGGTTACAGCGAAATGTTGCAGGAGGAAGCCCAGGACATCGGGCAAAGTGAGTCCATCCCCGACCTGCAAAAAATCAATTCGTCGGCGCGGCATTTGCTGGGGCTGATCCACGACATCCTCGACCTGTCCAAGATTGAAGCCGGGAAGATGACCCTGGCCCTGGAGGTGTTTGATCTCGACCAATTGCTGGAGGACACCCTGCACATGATCCGCCCGCTGGCGCAGAAAAACGGCAACGACTTTCAGGTGCGCTACGCCGCCCCGCTCGGCCCCATGTATTCCGACCCCGTGAAGGTGCGCCAGATGCTGTTCAATTTACTCAGCAACGCCTGCAAATTCACCGAGAACGGCACAGTCACTTTGCAAGTGGAGAAAACTGGCCCCCCCGCTACGATTATCTTCACCATCACCGATACGGGTGTGGGGCTGACCCCCACGCAATTGGGCCGGTTGTTTCAGGCCTTCACCCAGGCCGATGACTCCACCCACCGCAAATATGGTGGCACGGGGTTGGGCCTTGCCATCACCAAACGCTTTAGCCAGATGCTCGGCGGGGATGTCACCGTGACCAGTGAGCCGGGGCGCGGCTCGACTTTCACCATTCGTCTGCCGTTGCTCACCGATGCGCCAGAGGCTACCCACTGAGTCCCTGTTGTCAGCCCCCCTGATAGCCCATGAAAAAATAAGGTGACAGTCACCTCGACCATTGAGATCATTACGCGCAGGAATACCGCTAGTAAAATTGAGCTGTGTTTTGTATTGGAGGCAAGATGAACCCGCTACTTAATCGCATCACGATTGATCCCCATATCTGCTTTGGCAAGCCCTGCATTCGGGGCACACGCATTTGGGTCTCGCTCATTTTGGACTTTCTCGCCAATGGCGAAAGTGTCGAGGCCATCCTGACTGAATATCCCAGCCTGATAGAAGACGATGTCCGCGCGGCGCTGGCCTATGGCGCGGAGATGGCGCGTGAGCGCTACGTCGAATTCCCCAGGGAGGCGGTGGTATGAGATTCAAGTTGGACGAGAATTTGGGCGAGCGGACACAACACTTGTTGCAAGCCGCTGGACACGATGCCCAAACCGTGCGGGATGAGGCGCTTACCGGCACAACCGACCACAATCTCTTTACCGTATGTTGCGTTGAACAACGGTGCTTGATTACCCTGGATCTGGATTTTGCTGATGTGACCCGGTTTCCACCGGAACAGGCAGGCGGGGTCGTCGTCATTCGTGTTCCCCGTAACCCCAGTTTGGCGTTGCTTGAAAATCGGGTGCGTCAATTTCTTGGGTTGCTAGACCAAGAACAGCTTGAACATCGGCTCTGGATTGTTGAAACCGGCCGTGTGCGGATTCATCAAGCACGCAGTGAAGACGATTAATTATCCCCCATGCTCACCATCTACAAAACCTCCGACGCGCGGCTCGAAACCATCCCCGAGGTGATCGAAGGGTGCTGGGTGCATGCGGTCACGCCCGACGCGGAGGAACTGGCCCGGCTGGAGGCCTTGGGCCTCCCGGCGGATTTCCTGACCCACGCCCTCGACCTCGACGAGCGCCCGCGCACCGAGCGCGATGAAGGCAACCTGCTCGTTATCCTGCGCTTCCCCTTTGCCCAACCCGCTGGCGCCGATCTGCCCTTTGTCACCGTCCCGCTCAGCATTATTCTCACCGGGCAGTTCATCGTCACCCTCAGCCCGCTGGCCACCGGCGTGATGCACAAGTTTATCTCGGGGAACGTACGCGGCCTCGCCACCAGCAAGAAAACCCGCTTTGTGTTGCATCTGCTCTGGCACATCGCCAACGAATACCTCACCTGCCTGCGCGACATCAACACCGCCGTGGACGCGATCGAAGACCGGCTCCAACGCTCCCTGCGCAACAAGGAAGTGCTCGAACTGCTCCGCTACCAGAAGAGCCTGGTCTACTTCACCACCGCGCTCAAATCAAACGAGCTGGTGTTGGAGCGCCTGCAAAAAGGCCAGTTACTGCAACACTACCCCGAAGACGAGGAACTGTTGGATGATGTGCTCACCGAAGTCCGCCAGGCCATCGAGATGACCAGCATCTCTGAAGACATCCTGAGTCAGATGATGGATGCCTTTGCTTCCATCATCTCCAACAATCTCAACGTGGTGATGAAATTCCTTGCCTCGGTCACCATCGTCCTCAGCCCGCCCACCCTCATCGCCAGTTTCTATGGCATGAACGTGAATCTGCCCGGCAACGAGCACCCGCTGGCGTTTGCCCTGATTGTGCTGGCCTCAGTCCTGGTCTCGGGCCTGGTCGTCATCATCTTTTGGAAACGGGACTGGCTATGACCACCGCCTTCGCCGAACTCAATGGCACCCGCCTCTATTACGAAACCGCTGGCCCGCCAGAGGGCGAACCGTTGGTCTTCATCCATGGCTTCTCACTCGACACACGCATGTGGGATGACCAGTGGGATTTCTTCGCCCAACGCTATCGCGTCATCCGCTATGACGTGCGCGGGTTTGGCAAATCATCATTACCCGGCACTGAGCCTTACTCACAGGTGGATGATTTGAAAGCCTTGCTCGAACACTTGCGCGCCGCCCCCGCGCACCTGATCGGCCTTTCGATGGGCGGCGGGATTGCGATTGACTTCGCCCTTCAGCACCCCGAACTAACGCGCTCCCTCGTGGCGGTGGATGCCGCGCTCGGCGGGTTTACCGCGTGGACCAGCGACCTCGGCGCGCCCGGGCGCGTTACCCGCACATTGGGTTTGGAAGCGGGCCAAGCGCACTGGCTCAAACATGCGCTCTTTGCCCCGCTCAATGAACACCCGGCCCTCGCCGCGCGGTTGCAAACCATGGTGACCGATTATTCGGGTTATCATTGGACTCACCGCGACCCCGGGCGCTGGTCGGAGTTCGAGGGTGAGCGCCCCCTCGCCCTGATGCGCGCCCCGACGTTGGTCATCGTGGGCGAGCGCGATGTCCCGGATTTCCAGGTCGTCGCCGACTTCCTCGCCCAGAAAATCCCGCACTGCCGTCAGGTCAGCCTCCCCGGCGTGGGCCACATGAGCAACCTGGAAGCGCCCGCCTTGTTCAACCAAACCGTCTTAGATTTTTTAGCGATGACAAGGTGAAGGGGTGACCAGGTGACAACCCGCTTGTCACCTGGTCACCTTCTCGCCCTGTCACCTTGTCATGCCTTACGAATCCATCATCGGCCTCGAAATCCACATCCAACTTAACACGCGCACCAAAATCTTCTGCGCCTGCTCCGCCGACTCGTGGGGCGCGCCGCCGAACACCAACATCTGCCCGGTGTGCAGTGGCCTGCCGGGCGTGTTGCCCGTCCTCAACCGCGCGGTCGTCGAAAAAGCGGTGCGCCTCGCCGCCGCCATGCACAGCGAAATCCGCCCGGTGTCCTTCTTCGACCGCAAAAACTATTTCTACCCCGACCTGCCCAAAGGCTATCAGATCACGCAATACGACGCCGCCATCGGCCAGGGCGGCTATTTTGATATCCCCATGCCCGATGGTTCAATCCACCGCATTAATATTCACAAGATGCACATGGAGGAGGACGCGGGCAAGACCAAGAACGACGCCCTGCGCGGCACCCGGCGGATTGACATGAACCGGTGCGGGGTGCCGCTCATCGAGCTGGTCACTGGCCCCGACCTGCGCTCCGCTGAGGAAGCCGGGCAGTTCCTCATCCGCTTCCGCCAACTCCTGCGCTGGCTCGACATCTCCGAAGCCAACATGGAACGCGCGCATTTGCGGTGCGATGCTAATGTCTCCATCCGTGAGGTCGGCGCGAAGCACCTCAACCCCAAGACCGAAATCAAAAACGTCAATTCCATCGAAGCCGTGAAAGACGCGATTGACAAAGAAATCGAACGGCAAATCCAGGAAGTGGAAGCGGGCCGCCGCGTGCAAGCCTGGACCCTGGAATGGGACGAGGACACGCAAACCCTGAAAAAGATGCGCTCCAAAGAGACCGAAGCCGACTACCGCTATTTCCGCGAACCCGATCTGCTCGCGGCGGTGGTGAGCGACGAGTGGCGCACTGCCATTCTCCAAGCGTTGCCCGAACTCCCGTTGGCCCGCCGGGCCCGGTTCGCCGCGCAATATCAACTCCCGACCTACGACGCCACCATCCTCACCGACGAGCGCTCCTTCTCGGATTACTTTGAGCAAGCCGTCCAGCTTTATCCGGGCGAGCCTAAAGCGGTGTCAAACTGGATGCTGAACGAAATCCTGCGGCTCATTAACGAGCAGGGCCTCGCGGCCAAAGACCTGGCCTTCACCCCCGCGCATCTGGCCGAGCTGATCCAACTCGTCGAGGCCAAGACCATCACGCGGCAAACCGCCGTGGGCCTCATCCCCAAAATCATCGCCACCGGGCAAACGCCGGGGGCCTTCGTGGCCGCCGAGGGCCTCGCCCAAATCTCCGGGGACGAAGCCATTCGTCAAATCGCACAAGCCGTCATCGCCGAAAATCCCGATCAAGTCACCGCCTATCGCGCCAAGCCCGCGCTCCTCAAGTGGTTCGTGGGCCAAGTCATGCGGAAGAGCCAAGGCAAGGCCAATGCGCAAGTGGCGGAAAAAATCCTAACCGAGTTACTGCAATAGCCTGAGAATTTAACCACGGATTATACAGATTTGATTGAAACTTAAAAATCCGTGAAATCTGTGTAATCCGTGGTTCCTTCTTCTTCAATGCCTTCAACTGACTCTTACCTCTTCCTCAACGGCCTCCGCTTTCACTACCTCAACTGGGGCGGTGAGGGGCGACCGCTGATTTTGTTGCATGGCCTGGCCTCCAACGCGCATATTTGGGATTACGTGGCCCCGACGCTCACGCAATATTTCCGCGTGTTCGCGCTCAATCAGCGGAGCCACGGCCTGACCGACCGCGCCCCCGCCGGGTACGACTTCCCGAGCATCACCCGCGACCTGCATGCTTTCATCGAAGCGCTGGACTTGCAACGGCCCATTCTCGTCGGCCACAGTTGGGGTGGAAGCACAGTATTACACTACGCCACCCTGCGCCCGGCGGTGGCCGCCGGTATTGTGCTGGTGGACGGCGGTTTCTCTGAGATGAATTCGGTGCCCGGCCTGACCTGGGAGAAAGCCGAGCAAATGCTCATGCCCCCCGCGCTCGACGGGATGCCCCGCGAAGCGTTTGTGGAACGCATGAAGGACTGGATGGGCGAGATGTATTCGGATGAAACCGCGCACATCATCCTGGCCAGTTTCATCATCACCCCCGACGATACGATTGAGCGCAAGTTGCCCACCCCGCACCATATGCAAATTGCCCGCGCCATTTATGAACAAAAGACTTCGGAACTGTATGCTCGCTTGCGTTGCCCGGCCCTGCTCTGCCCCGCTGTGCCCCCGGCCCCGCGCGACGACCGCGCTGAACAATTCCTGGAGCGCAAACGCGCGGGGGTAGCGCACGCCGAACAAACGCATGCTCAAGTCAAAACCATTTGGTTTGAAGATACGGTGCATGATATTCCGTTGCATCGTCCCACCCAGTTGGCACAGGTGATAGTGGAGTTTGGAAGCCAGCTTTCAAATTGAAGTTGACTTGAACCCCTCCGGCTAATTTATGGCTTCACGGTTCCAACGTCTCGCGCCTTACCTAACGCTCATTCTCGTCTGGGCGATCTTCTTCTGGCGCTTCGCCGCCCCCAACCTCGCCGACCGCGTTGCCTACGTCCCCGGCGACTTCACCGAAACCTTTGGCATCTTCCGCGACCTCACCTATCGGTCACTCCTGCAAGGGCGTCTACCGGTGTGGATTGAATGTCTGTATGCCGGTTATCCGCTTCAGGCTGACCCGCAGGCGCAGGTTTTCTACCCACTCGCGTGGGTCACATTTAGTCTGCTACGGCTACAGGGGTGGGGCCACTTCCCCATCGAGGCCCTCACCGCCGAAGTCGCCGCGCATTATCTCCTGACCTCCCTTTTTCTCTATCGCTTCCTCACCACCCTGAGGCTCGGCTCGCCTGCCAGTCTGGTGGGCGCATTCACGTTCACCTATGGCGGTTATCTCACCGGTTCGCCGCCGCTCCAGACCGCCACGCTCGAAACCGTGACGTGGTTGCCGCTGGCCTTGCTGGGCGTGGAGCGCTTGGCCCAAACCCGCCAGCCCCGTTATCTGGCAGTGAGCGCGTTGGCGTTGGCAGTTGCGTTCCTCGCCGGGCATCCGCAAACTTTTGTCTATGTCGCCCTGTTAGTTTGCGCTTACCTCGCATTTCAACAGTGGCCGACCGGGAACATTTACCGCGTCGGCGCAGGGGCCCTCGGCCTGCTGGCCTGGGTGGGCGGCCTCAGCGCGGTGCAACTGCTTCCGTCGCTGGAGTTCATCGTCAACTCCACGCGCGCGTCGGTCAGTCTGGCGCAGGCCGGACATGGCTTTCCCTTTGAAGATGTCGTGCAAATGGTGGTCACTGGCTTAGTGAGTTATTGGAACCCGCTCTATGTGGGTCTCGCGCCGCTCGGGTTGGCCCTCACCGCCCTCGCGCGCCTCCCCCGCCGGGCGGCGCGGCCTGTCATCTTCTGGGGGGCCGCCGCCCTCGTCAGCCTCATCCTATCCTTCGGGGCCAAAGCCGTCGCGTACGACGTGGCCTATTGGCTCATCCCCGGCTGGCGGCTGTTCCGCGGTCAGGAACATCTCGCGCTCATCACCAGTTTCAGTCTGGCCCTGCTCGCGGCCTATGGCGCGCACCCCCTCTTCGCCGCCCTGCCCCGCCCCGACCGACAACAACTGCGCCGTCTGCTACAGTTCGGAGGCCGCTGTTTATTGTTGGTGTTTGTTGGATTGATGTGGGTCACTTACCGCGCGCAATATGGCCTCGACCCTGGCGAGTTCCCTGGCCGGGTAGGATTGCTGACTCTCAACCTCGGTCTGGCGTTGCTGGCGTTGGCCGTCCGCCTCCACGCGCCGCGCGCCCAACATAGGTTCGCGGGCTTGCTCATCAGCGTCCTCCTGCTCGACCTGTTCGCGGCGGCCCGCTCCACCAACCTCACCCCGGCCTACGCGCCCTTTCCAAACAATCCCCTGCTTGCCCCGCTCAGCACTGAGTCTGGCTTCTTCCGCATTCAGGATGATAATCGTCTGCCCGGCCACGCGGGGTGCGCCTACGGCTATCCGAGCATCGAGGGCCGCACGCCCTATCAAATCGCCACTTACGCGCACTTTATCGAGCGCGCCCCCGAAAGTGTGCGCTGGCAACTGCTCGGCGTAAAATACTTCATCACCTGGCGCGGCGGGCTGGAGATGCCCTCCACCGTCGTCGCGCGGAGCGACGTTCCCGATGATAAAGGCAGTGTGACACAAGTCCACCGTCTCGACCTTGAACCCCACCGCGCTTTCGTGGTTCATCAGGTTGAGGTTATCCCCGGCGATAATGCCGCGCTCACGCGTCTCATTGCCCCGGATTTCGACCCGTTGGCCAGTGTGATCCTACCTGCGACAGTGGAAACCGCTCCCGCTAATACCCCTGACGAAATTGAGTTTCTCAGCGACACACCGGGGTACATTACCTTGCGCGTCCACGCGGCAGCACCGGGGGTGTTAGTTCTCAGTGCAGTACATTTCCCAAATTGGCAGGTCCGCGTCAATAACGCTCCCGCCTCACTATTGCGCGCTGACACCTTCCTGCTGGCCGTGGCGCTCCCGGCGGGAACGCATGAAGTAGAGTTTAAGTACCGATCGGCCAGCCTGATGATTGGTGTCATTATTTCTTTAGTTAGCCTGGGACTGACCCTCCTGCTGCTAACGCGCGCGCGCCTTCCTCATCGCCGACCATGATTAGCCTCCGCCCGGCCACCGCCACCGACCAACCCCGCATTAAGGCCATCATTCGCGAGGTGGGCATTAACCCCATGAGTCTCCACTGGCCGAATTTTATTTTGGCCGTGGACGACGCCACGGGCGAGGTTGTGGGGACGGGGCAAATCAAAACGCATGGGGACGGAAGCCGCGAACTGGCTTCGATTGCGGTGATCCCGGCTTATCAGAAGCGCGGCATCGCCAAACAAATCATCGAGCGCTTGTTGGCCGAGCACGGACGCGGCACGTTGCATTTGACCTGCGTGAATAGCATGGGGCCATTTTATGAACCGTTTGGGTTTCGCGCCATCGAACGCGAGGCGATGACGCCCTACTTTAAACGGTTGGAGCGCATTACGAAAGCCCTGGGCGTGTTCATGCGCGGGGCGCAGTTATTGGTGATGGTGCGCGAGGGTTAACCGTCAGGGGGCCGTGACCGTGAGGGTCGCCAGCACCGCGCGGTCGTCGGGGAGCGGGGAGTCGGCCGCCACCAACAGGAGCCGGGTGAGCGCGGGGTAGCGGTACCAGCCCACGGCCAGCGGATAATCGCCGGGGGGCGTGTCGGGCGGCAGGGTCAGCGCAAAACCATCGGGCACCAGGTCGCCCGCGCGCCACTGCGAAGTGGGATACAGCCCCTGACAGGGTTGGCCGTCGTGTTGGGCCACAGGCGGGGTGCCATCCAATCCCGTACCCATATGCATGAAGGTGATGAAGTCCTCGGTAAGCTCAATTTCCGTTTTCCAATAGACAGTCAGAAAAACACTCTCGCCCGCGCGGACTTGAGTGGCGGAGAGATCATAGCCGACCAGTTGCAGACCCGGTGCGAATCGCGCGGAGGCGCCCCGCGCGGGAATCGGCCCCGGCGCGTGAGCCGGAATCTCGACGAGGGTCAGCGGCCCGGCGAGTGACTCGGCTTCGGTGGGGAAGCGCGTGATGGTGGCTTGCGGGTAGGCTTGCGCGAGGGTGGCCGTGGCAAACTGGTCGTGCGCTTCGAGCACCAGATAAGTGGTGCGCGTGGCGCGCTGGTCGGTGATGGGCAGGCATTGCAAAAAACTCATCCGCCGCACCGGGGTATCGCGCAAAAGAAAGTTGAACGCAAACACATCCAGCGGTGGCAAACGATAGTCGGAGACTTGCAGGACATCTTCGCCGGGATGGATGCGCTCGACAAAGACGGCCTCGGTGGCCGCGCGCGCGCGCATTTGTTCAGCGAGCGCCACTGGCGTATGCGTGAGGGCTTCGGCCAGGCCGGGCGCTTGGGCATAGCGACCAAAAAAATCGGACGCGCCCCACAGCCAGCTTACGCTCAGCACCACGCCCAGGGCCAGCGCCAACGTCCGGGGCGGGTGGCCCACGCGGGCGCGGAACAGCGCGCCAAGTTCCACCCAGCCCACGGCCACCAGCGCGGCGGCGGGCGCGGCGAGGCCAATCATCCGCTCGAACTGCGGGGCCTCGTCGGTGAGGATGGACGGGAGCATCATCAAAGCCGACCAAACCAACAGGTCGCGGGCCAGCGCGCGGCGGGGGAGCGCGACCACCAGCCACAGCCCCCCAGCCCACAAGCCAACCGATTGAAGCGCATCGAACATGGGGCGCCCGGGCAGGTTGTCGCGCAAATTGAGTGCGCCCTGCCAACTGAAACTCAACAACACGAGGCGGAGGTTGTTGAGATAGAATGCCCACCCGGCCTCGGCCGGGATGATGGCTTGCGCGCGGGCTACAAGCCACTGCGGCTCACGCGCAAAGAAAAGGAGCAGGGGCGCGGCGACCAGCAGGGATACGCCACCCCACACGAGTTGCTGACCCAAAAGTTTTCCACGCCCGTGCGGAGTCTGCCACAAATCGTGCAACGCGAACCACGCGACGACCGGCGCAATAAACCGCGCATGCGGGCTGATGTATTGCGCGAGACCGAGCAATGTGCCGCTGGCCAACCAATGCCGCCACTGGCCGGTGCGGCGGGCGCGGCGCATTTGCCAAAGGCACGCCAACCCAAACGCCAGCGCTACCACTGGCTCAGTGCCCACCCGCCCCACGATGACGGTGTAGGTGAGATTGGAAAGAATAAAAGCCGCCAGCGCCGCGATGAGGCGCCGCCGGAACGGGGGCCACACCCCGCGCCCGAACTCATCCATGCACGCGTACAACAACGGCACGCTGACCACGCCGCACATGGTCGTCACAAACCGCGAGGCGACAATAGATTTAGATAGGCCAAGAGCCTCGACCAGCGCGGTGAGGTAAACCAGCAACGGATGCACCCCACCCCAAAAAGTTTTGAAGTAAATGTGGAATTGCCCCGTCTCCAAAAAATCGCGGGCGCGTAGCGCAAACCAGATTTCGTCCACCCACGCGGGCGGGGGCAGTTCGGTTAGCCGGTAAAAGCGAGCGAAGACCGCGAGCAAAGTCGCACCGACGACGAACCAGCGCAGAGCAAAAGGGCGTTGAAGCATGGGGTAATTTTAACCACAGACGCGAAGCGCGCGGATTTCGCCCAAACCTCGGAGGTTTCACGGACAAAAATCTGTGGTAATCGTTGAAAATCCGTGGTTAAAAAACGAGGCCTCAACTATTGGTTGAGGCCTCGCTAATTGCCAATCTCCAATCTCACCTACTTATACTCGTAAAACCCCTTGCCACTCTTCCGTCCCAAATACCCGGCATCCACCATGCGGCGCAGGAGCGGCGCGGGGCGGTATTTGTCCTCGCCGAGGTCGCGTTGTAGGACTTCCATGACAAACAGCACCACATCGAGGCCGATGAGGTCGCACAGGGTGAGCGGCCCCATGGGGTGGTTCATCCCCAATTTCATCACGGTGTCAATCGCTTCGGGCGTGCCGATGCCTTCCTGCAAGGTAAAGATGGCTTCGTTAATCATTGGGCACAAGATGCGATTGGAGATGAAGCCCGGCGAGTCTTTGGCTTCGACGGGGGTTTTGCCCAATTGACGACAAACGTCCATGATGGTTTGCGTCGTCTCAGCGCTCGTGCCGAGGCCACGAATGATTTCGACCAGCGTCATCAGTGGCACCGGGTTCATGAAGTGCATACCGATGACTTTATCGGCCCGCTTAGTCACGCCTGCAATTTTGGTGAGCGAGATGGACGAGGTGTTCGAGGCCAGAATCACGCCCGGGCGCGCGAGGCCGTCTAGGTCGCGGAAGATTTTTAGCTTGAGATCGGGGTTCTCGGTGGCCGCTTCAATGATGAGGTCGGCGCTCGCGGCGGCTGGCAAATCCCCGGCGGGGGCAATGGCCGCTAGGGCGGCGTCCTTTTGCGCGGGGGTGAGCTTGCCCTTCTCGGCCAGTTTGCCGAGCGATTTGGTGATGGTCGCCAAGCCCTTGTCGAGCGCGGCGGGCTGAACATCAATCATGGTCACGTTGTAGCCGTTGGTCGCGCACACTTGGGCGATGCCGTTGCCCATGGTGCCCGCGCCTATCACAGCGATAGTTTGGATAGTCATGGTCTATTCAATCTCAACCGCCAACGCCACGGCCTCGCCACCGCCGAGGCACAGGGAGGCCAGGCCACGCTTGAGACCCCGGTCGCGCAAAGCGTTAATCAGGGTGATGAGCACCCGCGCGCCGCTGGCCCCCACCGGGTGGCCGAGCGCAATCGCGCCGCCGTTGACGTTCACTTTGTTCCAGTCCCAGCCCTTATCGGCCAGGGCGTAACCATCGGCCAACACCTGCGCCGCGAAAGCCTCATTGAGTTCAATCAAATCCACGTCGTTCAAAGTCCAGCCGATTTGATTCAATAATTTGGGAATGGCATGGGCAGGCGCGATGAAAATATATTTCGGGTCAACCGCCGCATGAGTATAGCCAACAATGCGCGCCAGCGGCGCCCGGCCCACCGCCTCCGCCTTGGCGCGGGAGGCCACCACCACCGCCGCCCCACCATCATTCAGGCCGGGGGCATTGCCCGCTGTCACGCGCCCGGTCTTTTGAAACGCGGGCTTGAGTTTCGCCAGCGCTTCCAGCGAGGTCTCGCGCCGGGGGGCCTCGTCAGTATCTACCACCATCTTCTTGCCCTTCACGTCCATCTCCACCGGCGCGATCTCAGCTTTGAACTTACCGCCATCTATCGCGGCCAACGCCTTTTGGTGGCTCTCCAACGCCAAGCGATCCATAGCTTCGCGTGTCACTTCATACTCGCCCGCGATAAACTCGGCGGCATCGCCCATAATCCAATCCTGAAACGAGCACCACAAGCCATCGGCAATTAGGCTGTCGGTCATGGTCTGGTGCCCATACCGCAACCCCTCGCGCGCCTTCGGCATAAGATAGGGCGCGTTGCTCATGCTCTCCATCCCGCCCGCCACCAACAACTGCACGTCGCCCGCTTTGATTGCCTGCGCCGCCGACATCACTGCCTTGAGGCCCGAGCCGCAGGCTTTGTTGACCGAGAACGCCCCCACCTCAGGCGGCAACCCCGCGAGGATAGCGGCTTGCCGCGCGGGCGACTGTCCCGATCCCGCCGCGACCACCTGCCCCATGATGACTTCTTCGATTTCAGCCGGATTCACGCCCGCGCGGTCCACCGCGGCCCGCACGGCCACCGCCCCCAGGCGCGGGGCTGACATCCCCATCAGGGCGCCCATAAACTTACCAATCGGCGTGCGCGCGCCGGAGAGAATTACTGCGTCATTTGCTTGCTTGCCATTGGTTGTCATATTTCAGGTATGCAAGTGTGTCAATGTGTAAATATGTGAGTAGACGATTTCCACCCACATACTTGCTGACTTACACACTTACCCTCGTACTCATTTCTCCCACGCCGCTTGCATCAGCCGGTAGGTTTCGCTCAATTCTTCCGGGATCACCCGCGTCCCGGCCACCGTGGACATATAATTGGTGTCGCCCGCCCAGCGCGGCACCACATGCATGTGCACATGTTGGGCAATGCCCGCCCCCGCCGCCTCGCCAATATTCACGCCCAAGTTGAAAGCCTGCGGGTTATACACCTTGCGCAACGCGCTCAACCCCTGATTGACACACAGCATCATCTCGGTGAGCGTCAGCGCATCCAATTGTTCGAGACTGGGGACATGGGCATAGGGGACAACCATGAGATGCCCGTTGTTGTATGGGTATTTGTTGAGAATGGCAAACACCCGCTCCCCGCGCCGGATAATTAAATTCTCAACATCCACTTGCTCTTTGGGCTTGTCGCAAAAAATACAACCGGTCAAGGTTAACATCCCCGTCGCTTGCAATCTGGTGAAACTGGAGTCCGGGTCGCTCTTACGCAAATAAGCCATGCGCCACGGTGACCAAAGATGTTCCATCGGCAACCTCGTTTCAGCATCTCTGGCGATTTTACCAGACAATTGGCGGTCAGCCCCAACCGAGAGTAAAATACATCCATGTTACATGCGCCCGACCTGCTCCACGCGCTCACCGGCTTACGGCTGGCGCACCCCATCTACGTCTATCAACAAATCGGCTCGACCAACGACGAGGCCAAACGCCTCGCCGAGTCCGGCGCGCCCGAGGGCCTACTCATCGTCGCCGAAGAGCAGACCGCCGGGCGCGGACGCTTGGGCCGCCAGTGGCTCACCCCGCCGGGCGGGTCGCTCGCTTTCAGTCTCATCCTGCGCCCCACCCTCCCCGCCGCCCAAGCCGCGCGCCTCACCATGCTCGCGGGCGTGGCCGTGTGCGAAGCCATCGAACAAACCACCCCGCTCACCGCGCAACTCAAATGGCCGAATGACATCCTCATTGCGGGTCAAAAAGCGGGCGGCCTCCTGCTCGAAACCGCGCTCATCGGTGATGAGCTAGGCTACGCGGTCCTCGGCCTGGGCCTCAACATCAGCTTTGTCCCCACCGGCGTGGACTTCCCCGCCACCAGCCTGCAAGCCGCGGGCGCCGAGGTTGACCGCTTGCGCCTTTTGCTCGCCATCCTCACCCGGCTGGAAGCCCACTACGCTAATATCTTGGATGATACGCTCCCGAGCGTGTGGCGCGCCCGCCTCGCGCTCATGGGCGTCCCCAGCGTTTTGCGCGCCCCCGACGGTACCACCCACGCGGGCCACGCGGTGGATGTGTCCCCCGATGGCGCGTTGCTCTTCCAAACCGATGCCGGCGAAACCCTGCGCGTGCTGGCGGGGGATGTGAGTCTGAGACCGCAGTTAGGCCAAAGAACGCTTGTAGCATGAAGCCCAAAGTTTATATCGAGACCTCGATTATCAGTTATTTAGCGGCTCACCCAAGCCGTGATTTAATTATTGCCGCCAATCAACAACTCACGCATGATTGGTGGGATACCAAACGGCCTGGATTTGATTTGTATATTTCGCAATTAGTGACTCAGGAAGCCAGTGCAGGCGACCAAGTTGCCGCCCAACATCGCCTTGAACGGTTGGCGGAAATTCCCTTGCTGGCCTTGAACGACGAGGCCCTTCAATTAGCGGAACGCTTACTGAACGAGAAAACGCTTCCACCCGAATCAACAGAAGACGCGCTCCATATTGCGCTGGCGACAACGAACGGCATGGATTATTTGTTGACGTGGAATTTCAAACACATCGCCAATGCCGTCATGCGCTCCCGGATTGAGCATATTTGTCGTGAGGCGGGTTACGAACCGCCCACAATTTGCACGCCGCAGGAACTATTGGCGGAGGAGTAAAATATTATGTGGCAAGACCCAATTGTGGCTGAGGTCCGACGAGCGCGTGAAGCCCACAGCCAGCAACATCATGGCGACTTGCGCGCCATTTATCTTGATTTGAAAAAACAAGAGACACTGAATCCCAGTCCGAAGGTTTCTTTTTCACCTAAGCGCGTTATGCCGGTAAAATCACCGCAACCCGTTGTCGCGTAAAGTTTCTCAAGACAGCGGGTACTGCCATTGCGGCCCTACCATAAAAATGGAGACTTCCTATGTTCGATAATTTACGCCAACAAAGCATGGACGAATCCGATCAGGCGGATGAAGAATCCGGGGGGGGCGGCGGGGCCTCAGCCCTGCGCGAGCGCGGCCTGACACTCGTCAACACGCTCACCCCGTTTCAGCGTTTCGTCCTTGCGCTCATGCTCTTCCTCAACGTCAGTGTGTTGGGGTGCGCCGCCCTGCTGGTGTTTGGAAAAATCGCGTTCTAAAACTTCTTAACCAGGTGACTGTCACTGGGCGCGCTGAAGTTTGGCTACCACATCGCCCATTAACGCCCAGTGACAGTCACCTAAAATCTTGCCAGCCGATGGGCGTTTGCCTGTCGGCTTTTTTGTTTAATCACTCACCTTACGCACTGTCACGCGAAGTGATGCGCGAGCGAAGCGAGGCGCGTACGCGTCTACTTTTGGTGTAGCGCCCCCTCGCTCCGCTCGGGGTGACATTCTAAAAAACACGCTCAACTACGTAAGGGTGAATTACTCACTACCCCCGCCACCACGCCAGGGTATAGGCCAAATTCAAGGGCCACGTCCACCACCACCCCACCGGGGAGCGCGCCAATCGCCGGGCAATGCTCGGGGGCGAATAAAATCGCTGGTTGGCATACCGATAACCTTCCAACAAAGTCTCAGGGCTCATCTGCCGGGGCTGAAACACAACCGCCGCGCGGCCGTTATATTGGCTCCAATCGCGAGTCAAAATCCGCCCCTCGGCCTCTAGGCGTTGATACAAACGTGTGCCCGGGTACGGCGTCAAAATATTGAAGGTCGCATTTTGCACCCCGGTCGCTTCCAGAAAGTCGAGCGTCTCACCGAACACCGTTTCGGTGTCGTGGTCAAAACCGAACACAATGCCAGTCTGCACGGCAATGCCATGGGCATGGATGCGCTCGATCACGCGCGCATATTTCTCCACGCGGTTAAAGCCCTTGTGCACTTCGTTCATGCTGGCTTGCGAAACCGACTCCAGGCCAATGAACAATTGTTTGCAACCGCTCCGCGCGGCCCATTCCAAAAATTCATCGTCCTCGCCCGCCTGTAGACTGGCCTGACTGCTCCACCATTTGTTATAGGGCACAATGGCCCGAAACAGGGATTTGGCATAGTCGCGATCATTCGCCAGATTGTCGTCCCAGAAGATAATCACCTTCCCCGGAAACGAGGCGTACTCCGCCGCCACTGCGGCCACCGGGCGCTTGCGGACCTGGCGCTGATACATGACCACCAGCGCGCAGAAGTCACAGTTGTAGAAACAGCCGCGCGTGGCAAACAGCCGCCCGGCGGTGTAATCCCGCCGATGAAACAAATCCTTCCGCGCCATGGGCACGTCGGTGAGCGCGGGCGGCCGGTCGGGTTGGTAACGTTGGGCGTACTGTCCCTGCTCGAAGTCGCGCAAAAACTGGGGCCAGGTCGTCTCGGCTTCGCCCACAAAAATTGCGTCGGCGTGGGGTTGCGCCTCGTCCGGCACCAGCGTCACGTGCGGGCCACCCAACACCACCGGGATACCCCGCCGCCGAAATTGCGCGGCCAGATCATACACATGGGCGGCGCTCGGCGTGTGAAAAGTGATGCCAACCAAATCAACTGGCAGCGCAACATCCACCGGCGTGACGGCCTCGTCAATGTGAATGACCTCCCAGTGAGCCGGGACAAATGCCGCGAGATAGGGCATGGTGATTTGCTGGAAGTTCAGCACCCGCGCCCGGCGCACCCGGCGAATTTCCGGCGATGAAGCGGTGATGAGGAGCAAGCGATACCGGGGGGCTGAAGGTTGATCGGCCATGGCTACGGTTGCCCCGCCAACATGTCAATATTCCACAACACCGACGGTGAAGTGGGGTCGAGGACAAAGTTTTGTACCTCGGGGCGAACAGCGACCAACCGGGTGCCGCTGGAGAGGGAGATCATCGGCAGGTCTTGCGCCAGAATTTTTTGCGCTTCGGCGTGATATTGCGCGGCGAACACCGGGTTAAGTGTGGTGAGCGCGCGTTGACAAGCTGAGTCGAACGCGGGGTTGCTATAGCCCGACGCGTTGGCGCCCGCCGGATTATTTTCATCCGCGATTTGGGTGGTGGTGTAGAGCGCACACGGCGGGGTCGCGCCAATTTTCCATGTGAACAAGGCTAAATCGAAGTGGCGGCCAAAGACAAAACCAGCGGGCCAATCGGCGGTGAGGTCGCCGAGGGTGAGGGAATGCAATTCAACTTCCAGGCCGCAATTGGTTTGGAGTTGCGCTTGCAGGATGGCGGCGAGCGAGGCCAGCGGCGCGGCAAAAGCGAGGGTGAGGGGCGTGGGCAAAGCCGCATTAGTCAGAGTCGCGCGGGCCAGCGCGGGGGCGAAGGGGAGCGGCAAAAGGTCCGGGGCCAGCAACGGGTGCGCGGGCATGCTTGGCAGAAAAACAGGGAGCGCCGCCCCGCTCATCGTCGGGTCGAGGCACTGGGCGAGGGCACGGCGAGTCACGGGGTCGGGGAAATGTTCGGTGTTGAAGTCGAGGTGGGTGAGGGTGTTATTGGGCGAGGCGTGCGTGGCGAACGTAGGTGAGGGGATGAGGTCACAATCGCCGGACTGGAAATCGGCGGCGAAGGAATCGGGGGAGACGAGGCGATAGGTCAGCGTGTCGAAATGTGGCAGGCCTTCGGCGGCGCGGAAGTAGTTGGGGTTGCGTGTAAAGGTGAGGTGGTCGCCTTTGACCCACTCTTGCAAAACAAAAGCGCCCCACCCGAGCGGACTCTCGTTGGCACTGCGCGAGTCGCCGACCTCGGGCGGGGTGGAGTCGGGGTAGAGATGTTTGGGGAACGGTGTCCAGAAGTTGGTGGAGTAGAGCGGGTCAATATAGCCGGGGAGGCCAACCCACTGCACGGTGACTGAATCGAGGGCACGGTAACTGGCAGTGCGCTCGGCGAGCGCGCGGCGCGAGTCAAAAGCATCGGGGTGGCGGGCCAGTTCGTAAGAGAAGACCGAGTCGGCGGCGGTGAGGGGCGCGCCATCGCTCCAGAGCAGGCCGGATTTGAGGGTGAAGGTGACGAGCATTTGCGGGACAAGGAACGGGTTCTGGCCGGTGTAGGTGATGAACACGCCATCTGCGAGGGCCACGTTAACGCCGAGGGTCAGCGAGACCACGCGGCCCAGGGAATCCACGACCGGGGCATCGGGCAACACGGGGACGAGGTTCAAGGCCGCGGAACCAGCATCCACGCTGGGGAGCGTATCAAATAAAACGGGTTGATAGGCGTAATTTACAAAATCGAGCGGGCCATCATAGAGCGGCGTGAGGAAGTCGGCGCGGAGGGGTTCGGGCGGGGCGTAGAGGTAGAGGGAGCGGGGTTCAGCGATGAGGCAGACGGTGAGGTTTGAAGCGGGGGGAGGGGAGGGG
>CAYUFY010000013.1:0-28272 GCA_964443795.1 uncultured Anaerolineales bacterium
CCCCCGCCCCCAAGCGCTTATGCCCCTCGCCCCGCGCCCGCTGGCACACTATCAAAACCTTTGGTCCCGCCTCAAGGAGACACGATGAACCACACCGAATCAAAACTCACCGGCTTTGGCGGCCTCGAACTGTTCTATCAGACCTGGCTCCCAGAGACTGCTCCCAAAGCGCACATTGCCCTCGTGCATGGCATTGGCGAGCATAGCGGCCGCTACCCCACCGTCGCGGCCCACTTTCCCGCGCGGGGCTACGCCCTGCATGGCTTCGATTTGCGCGGGCATGGTCGCTCCCCCGGCCAACGTGGTCACATCACTGCCTGGAGCGAGTTCCGCGAAGATGTGCGCGCCTACATCAAAGTGATTTCTGCTCAGGCCGAAGGCAAACCCGTCTTCATTTACGGCCACAGCCTCGGCGGACTCATCGTCCTCGAATATGTCCTGCACTACCCCGATTTACTTAAGGGGGTCATTGCCTCGGCCCCGGCGGTTGGGCAAAGCGGGGTTTCCCCCGTGCTCGTCTTCCTCAGTCGCATCATGTCGCGCCTCATCCCGACCTTCTCCTTAGCCACCGGTCTCGATGCCAGCGCGGTCTCACGCGACCCGGCCGTGGTGAATGGCTATACGGACCCGCTCGTTCACAGCTACGCCTCGGCCCGTTTCGGCACCGAATTCTTCGCCGCCGTCGAGTGGACCAACGCTCATGTGCCCGATCTGAACTTGCCCCTGCTTATCATCCACGGTGAAGCCGACCGCATCATGCCGGCTGATAGCAGTCGAGTCTTCATCGAGCGCGTCAGTTCCCCCGACAAAACCCGGATTGTCTACAATGGCGGCTACCATGAACCGCACAACGACATCCAACACACTCAAGTGATGCAAGATATTGAGGCGTGGCTGGAGAAACATTTGTAAACCAGAGACCTTACGCAACACTTAATACGCGCCTCGTATTGCGTATCTCCTATCCCCATGCCCGACTTCCTCCCCCTCGCCACTGAAACCGCCCTTGCCGCCGGGGCCATTCTGCGCGAGGGCTACTCCCAAAAGAAAAACATCACCCTCAAAGGCGCCGTGGATTTGGTGACCGAATACGATCACCGCTCGGAAGCGCTGATTGTGGCGCGGTTGCGCGCCGCCTTTCCCGCCCACGCCATTCGCGCTGAGGAAGGCACCGACAACGCGGCGGTCAGCGATTACGAATGGCTGGTTGACCCGCTCGATGGCACGACCAACTTCGCGCACGGGTTCCCGGTGTTTAGCGTGTCGCTGGCGCTCACCGAATGCGGCCAACTGCGCGTCGGCGTGGTCTACGACCCCCTCCGCGATGAACTCTTTGCCGCCGAGGCCGGGCAGGGCGCCACACTTAATGGCGCGCCCATCCACGTCTCAACTGAAACCGACCTGAGCCGCGCCCTGCTCGCCACCGGCTTCCCCTACGACCTGCGCACCAACCCGCATAACAACTTTGCGCAATTCATTCAGTTTCAACTCCGCTCGCAAACCGTGCGCCGCGCGGGGTCGGCGGCCCTCGATTGTTGCTGGGTGGCCGCCGGGCGGCTGGATGGCTATTGGGAATATCGCGTTAAACCGTGGGATGTGGGCGCGGGCGCGCTCATCGCCCGCGAGGCCGGGGGGCGCGTCACCACCGCCGAGGGCGCGGAAGATTTTCTGGGCCGCGAAGCCATCGTAGTTTCCAATGGTCACATCCATCAACAGATGCTGACCGTGTTACAGGCAGGTGATCGCGCGCCCCGCCCCGCTTGATTTTTCATTTGGAATTTGGATTTTGTGGCGGGGAATTTGTTTTGACTCTGCCGCCCTCTCGGAGTATGCTTGCGCTAGTCAATCTATCTTTTAAGGAGAAAACAACCTATGGCTACCAAATGGGAATACGCAATCCTCACCCGGCTTAGCGCCGGGCTCGACACCAAGTGGCATGTCAATCGAGTCTTTCATCATCAGGATATTGATGAGCCGGAGGAAATCACCGCCTCCGAATTTAAAAGCTACAACAAGGCGTTTGATAAACTGCACACCGCGCGCAAGTTCCCCATCCTGCCAGCGGTGCTGAATCTGATGGGCGCCGACGGCTGGGAATTGATTGACGATATGAACACCGGCATGACCGGTGGCGAGGGGCTGGTCTTTAAACGCCCGGTCACCGCCTCCGCCGCTAAGAAACCCAAGAGTAAGAAACGCTAGCCTAATACATCGGCTTCCTCAGAGCCGCCGAGGGCCGTTTACCTCGGCGGCTTTTTGTTCGCCCCTGGCCTCTCCATGCAAACCAAGCAAACCATCCGCATCACCCGTCGCATGGGGTGGCTGGTCTTTAATCTGCGCTGGACCTTGCTCGCGGCCGCCGGGGCGTTGGCCATCGTGTATGCCGCCCCCGGCGGGCCGCTGACCATTGCGATTACGCTGGTCGCGCTGGCCACGCTCTTCAATATCGGTCTCACCCTTCTCGAATTCTTCGAACAACAACAGACCTGGGTTCCCTGGGTGACTTTGGGGGTGGATATGTTCTTTGGCCTGGGGCTGTTTTGGGCGACCGGCAATATGACCGGCCCCCTGCTCTGGGTTGGTCTGCTCCCCTCGCTCACCATCGCCCTGCGGCGCGGGTGGCTGGCCTCCTTCATCACCATTGTCGCCTTTCATCTGGGGCAGGCGGCGATCATTTATTTTGAGCGGTCTACGAGCCTATCCAGCTTTTTCCCGTTGGGGCTTACCGCCACCGTGCTGTGGCCCATCGCCATTGGCTTCTCGGGAGTCGCCCGCCGGTTGCGGCGGTTTGTCACCGCCGCCATCCAAACCGAAATGCGCGCCGAGACGCAACTCATAGACGCTCTGCACGCCCATGCCCAAGCCATCTACGAAATGTCGTCCATGGTTTCGGCGGCCTTTAACTACAATCAAATTCTTGATGCCGCCCTGAACTTCGGGGCGATGGGCGCGAGCGGGCACCGCGAAGCCTACGCGAGCATGATCAGCGCTGTCCTCACTTTTGACGATGACCAATTGCATGTCACCTCGGCCTGGCACATGCCGCCCGCCGATGAAAAAATCATCTGCCCGGCGCGCGAAGGCATCCTGGCCGAAGTCATCCGCACCGGCGAATCCAAGATCATCCGCCACCCCGCGCAAGACCCCGAACTGAAACAATTCATTGCCTTGCAGGCCTGCCACAGCCTGCTGGCCTTTCCGCTCCGGGTGCGCTTCGAAACCTACGGGGCCATCCTCTACAGCCACCCCCGCGCCGACTTCTTCACCGACGATGTGCGCGCCTTTCTCGCCGCCGTCGTCAATCAGGCCATCATCGCGCTCCAAAACGCCCAGCTCTACAACAGCCTGCGCGCCGAAAAAGAACGGCTGGTGGACGTGCAGGAGGAAGCGCAAAAAAAACTCGCCCGCGACCTGCACGACGGCCCCACCCAATCCGTCGCCGCGCTCGCCATGCGCGCCAACTTCACCCGCCGCCTGCTCGAACGCGACCCCAAACAAGCCGCCGACGAACTCTTAAAAATGGAAGACCTGGCACGCAAGACCACCAAGGAAATCCGGCACATGCTCTTCACCCTGCGCCCGCTGATACTTGAAAGCCAGGGCTTGGTCGCCGCGCTTCAGCAACTGGCCGAAAAAATGCGCGACACCCACAACCAAAATGTCATCGTCGAAGCCGAACCCGACGTGGACGACAAACTCGAAAAAAGCCAGCAGGGCATCCTCTTCTACATCAGCGAAGAAGCCGTGGGCAACGCCCGCAAACACGCCCAGGCCCAGCACATTTGGATTCGACTCAAGACCCAGCGGGACATCCTTATCCTCGAAATCCAGGACGACGGGGTGGGCTTCAACGTCGGCGCCGTCAATAACAATTACGAAAAGCGCGGCAGTCTCGGCATGGTCAACATGCGCGAACGCGCCGAAATGCTCGATGGCGCGGTCAAAATCGATTCCGAAGAAGGCAAAGGCACGCGCCTCTCCATCCTCGTCCCCCTCACCCCCGCCGCCGTCCAACGCGTGCGCGGCTAACCCCGCTTGCCCCGCCTGCTCGATTTTCTCATCGGCCTTTACGGCCTTGCCCTGTTTTTTTGGATTGGACAAGAAGACACCTCCCTCGCGCCGGTGCTGGCCCTGGGGGCCGGGTTGTCCGCTCTCCTCATGTTCCGTTATTGGACGCGGTCAAACCTCCCCGCCCGGCGCGCCCACCTAACCCTCGGCGTGGTCGGCCTGTTGGCGGGGGGCGCGGTCCCGCTCGTCACCAGTCTTCTCATCGCCCTCAAAGTCGCCCTGCACTCCCACACCCAACCCGACTACCCGCCTGCCGTTGTCCTCGACCTCCTCTCCCGCCTCCCCCTCTGGGCCGCCGCCGGATTGCTCCTCGGCCTGGCGCTCGCCCTGCTCGCCCGCTTCCGCCCTCCGCCCAAATCGGTGTAAAATCTGCCTTACACGGATTCATGTATAAGTGACACCATGCCCACTAAAACCAAACGCGCCCCCCGCCCCAAACGCAAACCCGCCTACGACTGGGATGCCGCCAAAGTCAAAGCCCTGCGTGAACATTTGGGTCTCACCCAAACCGACTTCGCTGAAGAACTCGGCACCCTCCAACAAACCATCAGCGAATGGGAATGCGGCAACCACTACCCCAAAGGCGCTTCGGTCAAAGTCCTCAACCTCGTCGCTGAAAAAGCCGAATTCAAATATGCCACAACCAAAACTGCCTCTTGACGGCTAACATGAATTCATGTATTCTGTGACCAGTGGAGGGCGTTGCCCTCCAAAAAAATATCCGGTTTACATGAATTCATGTCAAGGAGAAAATCATGGGCACTTACGGCTTAGATGGCGTTATGCTGGCATGGAAAACAGAGAAACTCACCACCGAGCAAGCGGTGGGGCAAATCTTGCAATTGTTGCAAGACATGGAAAAACGGGTGGCGACTTTGGAGCGGGGCATGACAAGCACAAAGACACTAAAAGGTGTGGACCCAGCCTCCACCCGCCAAACCATCCCTGAAACACCGGCCAGCCCGGACGCAGACAAAAACCCCAATACATCCTCTACACCCCCGGCCTCACCGACAACCCAAACTATCGCGATACTCAAATCCCCAAAGGGCAAGACCGATTCTGATTAAGTACCGTATGCCAGTTACGCTTCACCATGTTTAGTAGGCCGTTCCTACGAAAGTGAGAATCCAAAATCGGTGGGCAACCCAATTGATGGTACTCTGCCTCAAACCTCATCCGGCCTATAATAGGGGAGATGTCTGTTCTTGCCCGTTTCGCCGCGACGCTTGGCCCGACTGAGACAACCTTCCTGGCCCCCGTGCAAGCTTACGCCGCTTGGCACGCTGGCCGCCGGGCGGGCGAGTTCGCGCCCAACAAAAACGATGACGTTGACCTGCGCACTTATTTGCTCGAATTGCGGCTCGGCGGGGCGCGCCGCTCCGAACTCGAAACAGTGACCGCCGCGCTCAAGCGCTTTTATACCTGGGCCACAACCAGCGGCCTCATCGAAAAAAACCCGTTTGACGAATTTCATATAGACCGGCCGCTCCTCAGCCGTGACCAAATCCGACGGCGACACGACGACCTCGCCGCCGACCCGCAGGAGCGCGAAATCAAACGCCTGCGCGCGCTCAACCGTCTGGCCGAACAACTCAATCACACGCACGATATGCAAGCGGCGCTAGATGTGACGCTTGAAACGCTCGTGGACATCATGGGGTTACAAACGGCCTGGATTTTTTTGTGGGCCGAGTCCGGCCTCACCGCCTACACCCCGCGCGCCCTCGGCCCGCACGACCTGATGCTCGCCGCACATTGCGGCCTGCCCCCGGGCCTCACCGACGACAATTATTTTTACCTGTGCGATCCCGGCGATTGCCACTGCCAGGCCCTGCTCCGCAAAGGCCAACTCACGCGGGCCGTCAACGTAGTGGAATGCACCCGCTTGCAAGATTCCGAAGAAGCCAACAAAGACAATCGCGGCCTGCTCTTCCATGCCACCGTGCCGCTCATCGTGGATGACCAGTCGGTGGGCATTCTCAACGTCGCCACCGACGAATGGCAGTTCCTCAGCGCCGCCGATTTGCAACTCCTCTCGGCGGTGAGCGCGCAGGTGGCGGCGGCCATGACCCGCGCGCGGTTGTTCGCCCAACGCGCGGAACTGGGCGCGGCGGATGAACGCAACCGCCTCGCGCGTGAGATTCATGACACGCTGGCGCAAGGCCTGACCGCGATTACCCTGCAATTGGAAACGGCGGATGCCCTGCTCGAGGGGGGAACCCCGTCCCGGGCGCGGGAAGCCGTTCAACACGCGCTCGCCCTCGCGCGCCTCAACCTCGACGAGGCCCGGCGCTCAATGCTCGATTTACGCGCCGCGCCCCTCGAGGGCCGCACCCTACCCGAGGCCTTGCGCATCCTGGCGGGCGAGTGGGGCCGGCGGGGTCATCTCCCCGTCAACTACCGGGTTACGGGTGAACATCAACCTTTGCCGCAACGGGTAGAAGTCGGCCTGTATCGCATCGCACAAGAAGCGCTGAACAACGTCATCCGCCACGCGCGCGCCACCACCCTGAACTTGGAACTGCACCTCGACGCAGCGCGCGTGCGTTTGCTCATCGAAGACGATGGGCGCGGCTTCGACCCCGCGCAAATGCCGCAAGGCCGCTTTGGGTTGATCGGCCTGAACGAGCGCGTCCACCTGCTCGGCGGCACGTTGAAATTGGAAAGCAACGTGGGCGAAGGCACGCGGGTGGAAGTTAGTATTCCTTTGAAACCATAACGGTATGCCCATTCGGATTCTTATCGCTGACGACCATCCCGTTGTGCGCGACGGTCTCGCCGCCATCCTGAGCACCCAGGCCGATTTTGCGGTGATTGGGCAAGCCAGCACCGGCACCGAAGCCGTGCAACTGGCCTTGAGTTTGACGCCCGATGTGATTCTGCTTGATTTGGAAATGCCCGACCTCGATGGGGTGGAGGCGCTCCGGCACATTCGCGCGGCCCGGGCCGAAGCGCGCGTGATTGTCTTCACCGCCTTCGATAGCGATGAGCGGATCGTGAGCGCGGTGCAAGCCGGGGCCAAGGGCTATTTGCTCAAAGGCGCGCCGCGCGAGGAATTGTTCAAAGCCATTCGGGTGGTGAGCGAAGGCGGGTCACTGTTGCAACCCGTGGTGGCCTCCAAACTACTCAATCATATCAGCCACCAACATCAGTTCGACCCCCTGGAAATTGAATCGCTCACCGAGCGCGAGATGGACGTTTTGAAGTTACTGGCCCAGGGGCGGAGCAACAAAGACATCGCCGCCACGCTCGTCATCAGCGAGCGCACCGTGAAGTTTCATGTCAGTTCAATTTTGGGCAAACTGGGGGCTGGCAACCGCACCGAGGCGGTGACCATGGCGGTGCAGCGGGGGTTGGTAAAGCTTTAATCCTGTCCTTTCGTACAGCCCCCAACCCCGCCCATCGCCCGATGCGGCGGGGTTTTATTTGTGGTGAAATAGGCTCACGCACATTAAGCGCCGCTGGGCAAGGGTCCTGGCGACATTGTCCAGCGGCGCAGTAACCACTCACCCTCGGAGCTGCTATGCGCCACCTCAAACCCCTCACTTTTTTCTTTTTACTTTTTAGCCTCTTTGCCTTCCCCTCCCTCGCCCTTGCCCACGGCGGCGGCGAACACGATGCCTCCTTGTTGGCGGGGCCGCTCTCGTGGGGGTTCATGGCGTTTGGCATAGGCGTCATCTTCGTAGTGTTCTACATCTTGCTCACCGGCCAGCGTTCGCGCCAGGCCACCGCCGCCGATTTCGACACGCTCACTGGCTTTAGCGGTTACCTCGCCAAGATGCGGTTGTTTAGCCGCAACGCCCGCCTGTACATGGTGCATGTGGCCGGGATGGATTTAATTTACGGGACGTGGATGGTGATGTTCAATTTGTATCTGCTGGCCGTGGGCTTTGATGTGGCCTTTGTGGGGTTGCGCCTCCTGCTCGCTTCCGTGGCCTCGGCGTTGGCCTCCATCCCCGCCGGGGTCATCTCCGATCGCATCGGGCGCAAGTTGTCGTTCATCCTCGGCGATGGCATGGGGGCGCTGATGTCGCTCATCGCCATCTCCTCCAATGACTCAACTGTCATTCTCGTTACGGCCGTCATCGGCGGGTTATTTGGCGCGTTGCACGGCGTGGCCGAACCGGCGTTCATGGCCGAGAACTCCGAGAACTATGAGCGCGTGCATTTGTTCAGCGTCTCCGCTGGCACGCGCACGGCGGCGGCGATCATTGGGTCGGCGTTGGCGGGCTTGGTGCCGCTGATGTTCGCCACCAGCGACCCGGCAAGCAAGATTGGCCTGTACCGCATGGTGGCCTACGTCGGCATCGGCGGTTGGTTTGCCTCGCTTATCCCGGCCATTCTTTTGCAACAAACCACGCAACCAACCGAATTACCAATTACCAATCACCAATCACTCTTCAAGCAACTCTTCGGCAACGTCAAAAATCCCGCGCTCATCTGGCAACTCACCCTGCCCGAGATTATCATCGCGCTCGGCGCGGGCTTTGCCCTGCCGCTGATGAATGTTTTCTTCAAACAGAATCTCGGCAGTCCCGAGGTGGAAATCGGCGCGACGTTTGCGGCGGGCGAGGCGGTGTTGGTGGTGGCCGCGTTCCTGGCGCCGTTGCTCGCGGCGCGGATCGGCAAGGTCAAGTCCATTGCGTTCACACGGCTCGCGTCCATCCCCTTCATTCTGCTCATCGCGCTCTCACCGGATGTGGGCGCGGCGTTTGGGTCGGTGCTGACAGTGGCGGGTCTCGCATATATCGCGCGCACCACGTTGATGAATATGAGTAGCCCCTTGCGATCGGCGTTTGGGATGGAACTCCTGGACCCAGCGGAACGCGGCACCCAGGTGGGGATTCAGCAAGCCCTCGCGGCCACGTTATCCGGGGCGACGAGTTATCTCGGGGCGCAGTGGATGAGCGCGGGCGACTTTCGCACATCATTCTTCATCATGGCTGGCTGTTATTTAGTCTCAACCATTTTGTTCTGGCAATTCTTCGCCGCGCGGGAAAAGGCCCCCCTCGCCGCGGCGCTGGCGGCGGGAGATTAGCGATGTCCAACTATATTTGTGTCACCTGCGGTAACCAATTTGCCGCGACGGACCAGCCTCCCGCACATTGTCCCATTTGCGAAGACGAGCGGCAGTATGTGAATACCAAAGGTCAATCGTGGACCACGCACGACCAGTTGCAGACAACGCATCGCAATATCTTAAACCCGCTGGAGCCGGGGCTGACCGAGATTGCCACCGAGCCCAAATTTGGGATTGGACAACGCGCCTTGTTGGTGCAAACCCCCAAAGGCAATGTGTTGTGGGATTGTCTGAGCCTGATTGATGCCGCCACGATCACGGCCATCAACGCGCTGGGTGGCATTGCGGCGTTGGGGATGTCGCATCCGCATATGTTTGGGAGCATGGTCGAGTGGAGCCACGCCTTTGGCAACGCGCCGATTTACTTGCATCGGGATTTGAGCGCGTGGGTTCAGCGCCCCGACCCAGTGATTAATTTTTGGGACGGGGACAGTTACGCGCTGGAGCCGGGGCTGACGCTTTATCGGTGTGGCGGGCATTTCGACGGCTCGATGGTGCTGTTGTGGCCCGCGGGGGCGGCGGGGCGCGGGGCGCTGTTCACGAGTGACACGCTCCATGTGACCGCCGACCGTCGCCATGTGGCGTTCATGTATAGCTACCCCAACTACATCCCGCTCGGCGCAACAGCAGTTGACCAAGTAGTGGCGCGGGTGCGGCCCCTTCAGTTTGACCGCATTTACAGCCATTTTTACAACTTGGTGATTGAGCATGACGCGAAAGCGGCGGTGGAGCGCTCGGCGGCGCGGCACAAACGCGCCATTGAGTTTCGAGGTTAAGCAAAACTAAAGAAGCAGGGTGGTGCCTGTACCAAAGGACAGGCCACTTATCTGCCCTTTCTGTTATAACTCATCTTACGCAGTTTGCCGTGCTGGTCATGCCCGCGCGCTCATGGTGGGCATCCAGCGGCTCGGATTAATTACCAGGTTGGATGCCCGCTAAAAGCGGGCATGACGGTGCATAAGGCGAGTTATAAGTAGGCTGGTCTAACATGGCCAGCGCGGAGAGACTATGGATACAGCGGCAAAGAAATCAGTTTTGAGAATGTTCTCGTATGGGCTGTTTGCAGTGACGGCCAAGCACGGCGAGGAAGTGAGCGCGATGACGGTGAACTGGATTACCCAAGCGTCATTTGAGCCGCCCATGCTGGCGCTGGCCGTGGAGCAGGATAGCCACAGCCGCAAGGTGATTGAAGCGAGCGGCGCGTTTGCGGTGAACGTGTATGAAACCGGCCAACGCGACCTGGCTGGACAATTGGGCAAAACGCAGGGCAAGCACCCCGCGAAATTTAACGAGGTCCCCCACCGGGCCGCGCCCAGCGGGTTACCGCTCCTCGAAGCCGCGCTCGGGTGGGTCGAGTGTCGCGTGGTGAGCAGTGTCCCGTCCGGGGATCACATCGTCTTCATTGCCGAGGTGGTGGAGGCGGGCGTCAATCGCGAGGGCACACCGCTGACGTTGAAGGAAACCGGGTTCCGGTATTTTGGATAAGGCTATCGGTGATGCGTAATGCGTGACAACCCCATTACTCTTCACTTTTTCTTGGAGGCTTCATGCGATATAAGCTCTTAGGCCGTTCCGGCCTCCGCGTTTCCGAACTCGCCCTCGGCACAATGACCTTTGGCGAGGATTGGGGCTGGGGCGCGTCGAAAGACGTAAGCCGCAAAATTTTTGACCGCTTCGTGAAGGCTGGCGGCAATTTCATTGACACCTCCAACAACTACACCAACGGCACGAGCGAGCAGTTCGTGGGCGAGTTCATTGCCAGCCAGCGTGATTATTTTGTGGTGGCCACCAAGTACAGCCTGAGCAAGCGGCGCGACGACCCCAACGCCGGCGGCAACGCGCGCAAGAATATGATGCAGGCGGTGGAGGGCAGTCTCAAGCGGCTCGGCGCCGACCACATTGATTTATATTACCTGCACATGTGGGATTTCAGCACACCCGTGGAGGAAGTGATGCGCGCCTTTGATGATCTGGTGCGCGCGGGCAAGGTGTTGTATGTGGGCATCTCCGACACGCCCGCCTGGATTGTCTCGCAAGCCAACACGCTCGCGGAGTTGCGCGGTTGGTCACGGTTTGTGGCCACCCAGGCCCCCTACTCGCTCGCCGACCGCGCGGTGGAGCGCGACATTCTCCCCATGAGCCGCGCGTTTGACATGGCGTTTCTGGCGTGGGGCTTGCTCGAAGCCGGTGAACTGACGGGCAAATACAACCAGCCGAGCGATGAACCCCGGCGCAACACCAACCCCACGCCCAGCAATCTCAAACTGGCCGAAGTGGTGATGCAAGTGGCGCAAGCCATTGGCCGAAGCGCCTCGCAGGTCGCCATCAATTGGGTGCGGCAACAACCGGGCCTCATCATCCCCATTCTCGGAGCGCGTAAGGAAACGCACATTCAAGACAATTTGGCGTGTGTGGATTTTGAACTCAGCCCCGAACACCTAAAACAACTATCCGAGGCCAGCCCCATCGTGCTCGGCTTCCCCCACAGTTTCTTCGGGGACGATTTTGTGAAGGGTCTGATATACGGCGATACTTACAAGTTGGTTGATAATCATCGAAAGCACACGAGTTTATAGACCTCACCCCCATGGACAAACACCCCCCTCTCGCCCCCGAACTGGTGCAGGAATTTGTCGGCAACGCGCATGGCGACTTGGACCGCGTGAAAGAATTACTCGCCCAGGAACCCGGCCTCATCAACGCCGCGTGGGATTGGGGCGGCGGCGATTTTGAAACCGGCCTCGGGGCCGCCGCCCACATGGGTCGCCGCGACATTGCGCTCTATCTGCTCGACCACGGCGCGCGCCTTGACCTGCCCGCCGCCGTCATGCTGGGCTACCTCGATATCGTCAAAGCCGTCATCGCCGCGCACCCCGCCGCCGCCCGCATCCCCGGCGCGCACGGCATCCCGCTCCTCGCCCACGCTGAAAAAGGCGGGGAAGAAGCGGCGGGGGTGCTTGAATATCTCAAGTCGTTAGGGTAATTGGTAATTTGAAATTTGTCATTTTTCATTTGGATTTTCCTCATGCCCCTCCTCATCGCCCTCGGCGGAACCCTCCGCGAAAAATCCCGCTCCCGCGCGGCCATGCAAGCCGCCCTCGCGTATGCCCAAACGCACGGGGCGCAAACCGCCCTGCTCGACCTGCGCGCCCTCAACCTCCCCATGTACAACCCCGATTTCGCCATCGAGGACTACCCGCCTGAACATCACGCTAACCTGCGGCACTTCGTCACCACCCTCCGCCAGGCCGATGTTTTGCTGTGGGCCACCCCCACTTATCACGGCACCCTGAGTGGCGTTTTCAAAAACGCACTCGACCACATCGAACTACTCAGCGAAGACGAACGCCCGTACCTCGCGGGCCGCGCGGTGGGGCTGGTCAGCATCAACGACTCCCTGCCATTTGAGGCCCTGTCCGCCGCCGCGTCCGAACTCCGCGCGTGGCTGACCCCCGCGCGGGTTGTCCTCAGCGGCGACGATTTCAACCCCGATATGACGCTCCGGACCGAGCGCGCCCAGCGCCGCCTACACCGCATTGTGGACGACCTGTTGGATTTCGCCCGCGCGCACCCCAACCCACGCCGCATGGTCACCCGCCATCTGGCATGAACCCCACCGCTTATCTGGCCCGGCTCGATTATCACGGTTCCACTGAGCCTACGCTCGAAACCTTGCGGGCGCTCCAGCGCGCCCACCTGTTGGCCGTGCCGTTTGAAAATTTAGATATTCATCTGGGGCGCCCCATCATCATTGACCCGGCCCGCTTCTACGACAAAATCATTAATCAGCGGCGCGGCGGCTTTTGCTATGAACTCAATGGGCTGTTTGCCACGCTTCTGCGCGCCCTCGGGTTCACCGTCACCTGCCTCGCGGCGCGCGTCGCCAATGGCGCGGGCGGCTGGGGGCCGGAGTTCGACCACCTCACCCTGCTCATCCACCTCGACGAGCGCTGGCTGGCCGATGTGGGCTTTGGCGATTCTTTCATCGAACCGCTTCGGCTCGATGACCCGGCGCCCCAACCACAGGCCGCGGGCCTCTATCAAATCACCCACACCGCCGACCTGTGGTGGCTGAGTGAGCAAAACCCTCAGGGGCACATGACCGCCAGCTACCAATTTACCCTCCAGCCCCGCGCACTCACCGACTTCGCAGACGCCTGCCGTTACCAGCAAACTCCGCCCGCGCACTTCACCCAAAAAACCGTTTGCTCCCGCGCCACCCCCACCGGGCGCGTCACCCTCAGCGGCGAGCGCCTCATCCTCACCGACCAGGGCCAGCGCACCGAACAAGTTCTCACGCCCGTCCAAAGCACCCTCGCCCTCCAACAATATTTTGGGATGACTTTAGATTGGCCGCTCCCGCGCGGGGTGGCCTGACCCGCGCCAACGCGCGTTGACCGGGCGGATTACCCGCCGCCCGCCGGGATTCGGCCCCCCGCGCCCGATGACTTCCCCAAACCAAAAAGACCCGCTCTCATCAGCGAGTCTTGGGTGGCAGAGTTCAATCTTCATCGGCGTCCGGGCCGCCCGCCGCCGTCATCCCCTCCACTTCGGCGGCCTCATGCACCAGCGCCGCCACAATCTCGGCGAAAAACAGCGCGTCCAAATCGCGGATGGACACATTGTAGCCACAGGTAAAATACAACTGGCCGCCATCCTCATCAATGCACCACTGCCCCAATTCCAAATCCCAGTTGCGCCGCAGGAGCATGGTCGAGACCTCATGCGGCATGTCCTCCTCGTTATCATAGCCGCCCTGCAACGAGGCCGTGAACTCCAGGGTCTCGCCATCCTCATGCTGGAAGATTTCCACCATTTGCTCACCCGCGTCAGTGTCGAACAACAGCTCCGCGCGGTCTTCATTCATATCGTTAATTTTCCAGGTATTCTTCGCCGCGAGACCTTTAATGGTCTTCTGAAAATCAACGCCAAATATTAGTCCAGCCATAGACACTGCTCCTAAGCCATGAGATGCGGGGATTGTACCGCACAACAAACGAACTACAATACGCGCATGGTCGCCCGCCACCTCCCCAAAGCCGAGCTCCATTGTCATCTCGATGGCGTGATTGACCCGCCCATGTTGCGCGAAATGCGCCGCCGAGGTTATCCCCTCTTGGTGGAGCCGGAGACCCTGCAAGCCGCCTATCCCGTGCGGACGTTTGAGGAATTCATCCAGTGGTTCAAAGTTGGCAACGCCAGCGAGGGCGATGTTGACAATTACCGCCCGGTGTTGGAGGTGCAACTCGAGCGGCTCAAAGCCCAAAACGTGGTTTATGCCGAGTTCATGTTGGGAACCAGCGAAATCCGCCATGTGGATGAAGGCGAACTGCTGGACAAATTCCGCGCCTTTCGCGCCTACATAAACGAACTGGAAGCCGGACAAATTCAGGTTGAATTTTCGGTGGCCTTGCATCGTGGGCGGTCACCAGAGTTTTTTGAGAAAGTCGTTGAGCGGATTATCCGACTTCGCCAGGCGGATATATTGTTTGGGGTGGCGCTGGCGGGCTGGCCCGAGGCCACCGTGGAACCGTTTGGCCCCATGCTCGCGCGGCTCCGCGCCGAGGGGATGGGGATTGAGATTCACGCGGGCGAGTGGGCCGGGCCGGAGGCCGTGTGGGACGCGCTTAAGTTCGGGGCCCCGCACCGCATCGGGCACGGAGTCCACTTGTTCCATGATCCACGTCTGGTCGAAGTTTTTCAAGAACGCCAGATTCACATTGAGTTTTGCCCGACGAGCAATCTCAAGACCGGCAGTCTGGCGCGGCTGGAAGAGCACCCGGCGGCGCAAGCCAAAGCCCTGGGGCTGAATTTCTCCGTCAACACCGATGACCCAGGCCCGTTTGAAAACAGCCTGACCGGCGAGTGCGCCCTACTGGCCGACCAGTTTGGGTTTGACGCGGCCGACTTCCAGCGGATGTTTGCGAATTCGTTGCGGGCGCGGTTTGCGCCGGAGTTGCGCTATTGGCGCGAGACCAAGCGGTAACCGTTCACTTTTCACTCTTTACTTGTTACAATCCCCTCATTCATAAACTAGGGCACATTACGAGGTATCCATGCAAAAAGAACAAGTCATCATCATTGGTTCCGGGCCAGCCGGGTTGACCGCCGCGATTTATTGTGCGCGCGCCAACTTGAATCCCCTGCTCATCTCCGGCAACCAAATCGGCGGGCAGATTGCCATCACCGATGAGGTGGAGAACTACCCCGGGTTCGACACCATTCTGGGACCGGAACTGACTGACAAGATGAAGGCGCAAGCCGAGCGGTTCGGGACCCGGTTTGAGATGGATGAGGTGTTGGAAGTTAACTTTAAGAACGGCGCGCCATTTTATTTGAAGACTTACAGCAATGAGTACGAGGCCGACGCGATCATCGTGGCGACAGGTGCCTCGGCCAAACGGCTGGGCATTCCCGGCGAGGAGGACTATATCGGCAAGGGCGTGAGTTATTGCGCCACCTGCGACGGGTTCTTCTTCAAGAATCAGGATGTGCTGGTCATCGGCGGTGGGGACTCGGCCCTGCAGGAAGGCATCTTCCTGACCAAGTTCGCCAACCGGGTGCGGATCGTGCATCGCCGCGACAGCCTGCGGGCCGGGGAAGCGCTCAAGACGCGGGCGAACGCCAATGCCAAGATTCAGTTTGTCTGGGACACGGCGTTGGAAGAGATTGAAGGGAGCGGCAAGGTGCAGGCGGTGCGGGCGCGCAATCTTAAGACCGGGCAGGTGGAACGCTGGGACACCAATGGCGTGTTCGTGTTTATCGGCCACTTTCCCAACAGCGATTTATTCAAGGGGCAGTTAACGATGGACGAGCAGGGGTTCCTACTGGTGGACAAGTATATGCAGACCTCGGTTCCCGGCGTGTTCGCGGCGGGTGAAATCATGGACCCGATTTTCAAGCAGGCCATTTCGTCGGCGGGGCAGGGGTGCATGGCCGCAATCTCGGTAGAGCGGTATTTGGAGGAATTGCACGACAAGGTTGTGGTGAAGTGAAAAGTAAAAAGTGAAGCGTGACCCGCGCAGGCGGGTCACGCTTTTTAACTTCGGAGGGCCAGCCTTAATACTAAGACCACCAGGGCGGCACAAAGAAAACTGGCTCTATCGGCTTTAACGGGAAACCGATGTGGGTCGGGCTGGTTGCGCTTTTACAAAATAATCACCTCATCAAGCAAGCCGCGCTCCTCGCGAAGCACGCGCCGGCGTGGGAGCCGCCTCTGCCTTCGGCGATTAATTTCTCAACCTGCAAGTAGCCTGACACCTGACGCGGCAAAAACCATCGCGCTTCCCCCCCATGCGGGTTAAAGCTTGCGCCTTATCCCTTCAGCAAATTTTGTAAATACGGCATCGCGGCCAGCGCGGCGCGGGCGCGGTGAGAGATTTGGTTTTTGAGGGCGGATGGGAGTTCGGCCATGGTGGCGTTGTGTTCGGGCATAAAGAAGATGGGGTCATACCCGAAGCCGTTGGCGCCGCGTTCTTCCAAGATGATTTGCCCCTCACAGGTTCCTTCGAATAAACGCACTTCCCCAGCGGGCACGGCGACCGCAATGGCACAGCGAAACCGCGCGGGCCGGGGCGCGGGCACCGCGCGCAGTTCGCCGATCAGTTTGGCGCGGCGGTCGGCATCACTGACGCCGTGGCCCGCATAGCGCGCCGAGTACAGGCCCGGCGCGCCTGCGAGCGCGTCCACCTCCAGGCCCGAGTCGTCCCCGACCGCTAACAGGCCGGAGGCGTGGGCAAAAGCCACCGCTTTGAGCTGGGCGTTCTCCGCATACGTTGCGCCGGTTTCTTCAACTTCCAAATTTAGGCTGAGATCGGCGGGGGTATATAAGTCGGCCGCCAGCACTGGCAGGATTTCGGTGAACTCGTGCAATTTGCCACGATTGTTGGAAGCAATGAGAAGTTTGGTTTTAGTCATAATCATCATTCGCAATAGTCTGGGGGCCTACATTTTGGAGACCATCTGTTCTAAATCCAATATCTATGCAATTATAGCGCGGCGAATCTTAAAAAATGATTGACTTTGAGAATCATTGGATGCTATAATGCCAACGTCTCCCCAAAATTTCCTACTGCGCGGGTAAAGCCTCTGTATAAGATCGGCCATCAAATTCTCCGACTGAATGTCGGGTTCATTCTCAAAGAGGGTATCGGGTTCAGTCGCGATATCCCTTTCGATGAGCCAGATGTGCAAATCGCTGATGATTTGCGCGTGCGCGATTTGCGCGGTTCGATGAATTTTACCCGCACCCCGCAGGGGTTGTACGCCCAGGGCCGGTTGCAAGCCCAAATGCCAAGTGAATGTGTGCGCTGTCTGGCCGAGGTGGAAGTGCCGGTGGTCAGCCGCATTGGCGAGTTGTTCGTTTATCCCCCCGAAAACGCCACTGAAGGCGAATTAACCGTCGGCGACGACATTCATATTGATCTCGTGCCGCTCGTGCGCGAGGATATGCTGGTGTCCATCCCCATGCAAACTTTCTGCCGCCCGGACTGCAAGGGGCTGTGTCCGCAATGCGGCCAGAACTGGAATGACGGCCCGTGTGATTGCCACGAAGACGAAGTTGATCCCCGCTTGGCCGTCTTGGCCAAGCTCTTGAAGGAGAATCCCCCCAACCGTTAGATTCACCCTTGCTTATTGTTGCTCACATGCGATTGGTTCAATCATCTCATATTTTAGTCAGGCTAGGAGATTGGTGGCATTATGAAATACACTGACGAACGCGGCAAAGACGCAGAGACCCTAGCAGTATTGATGGACAAGGCAGATGCCCAAGGTTATCTGCTGACCGAAGATATTATGACCGCCTTCCCCCGCGCGGAAGAGGCGAGCTCGCAACTCGAAGAGTTGTTCGCCTTTCTGCATGGTGCGGGCATTGATGTGTTTGAGGAAAAAGGCGAAGTGCCGACCGCCATCACCACGCACCGCCCGCATCGCTGGGAAGATGAAGAATTTGACCTGAGCACGATTTCCACCGACGACACGGTGGGCCTATATCTCAAAGAAATGGCCCGCGTGCCCCTGCTGACCACCGAGCAGGAAATTGACCTCGCCAAACGCCTCGAGCGCGGTCTGAACGCCCAAATTAAACTCGACAAACTGAACGGCACTGGCGGCTACAAGAAGCGCGCCGAACTGCTGGGCCATATTGAAGACGGGCGCGTGGCGCGCGAGCATCTCATCAAGGCCAACACCCGGCTGGTGGTCTCCATCGCCAAGAAATATATTGGGCGCGGCGTGCCGTTCCTCGATCTGATTCAGGAAGGCAACCTGGGTCTGATGAAAGCGGTCGAGAAGTTCGATTATCGGCGCGGCTTCCGCTTCTCCACCTATGCCACCTGGTGGATCCGCCAAACCATCACCCGCGCCATCGCCGACCAGGGGCGCACCATCCGCGTGCCAGTGCACATGAGCGACCGTATCCGCCGCCTGTACAAGGTGGCGCGCGATTTGGAGCAAACGAACGGACGCAAAGCCACCCCCGAAGAGATTGCCGAAGAATTAAAAATCGAGCCGCGCAAAGTGCAGTGGATGCTCAAAGTGTCGTGGCGGCCCCTCTCCCTTGAGCGCCCGGTGGGTGAAGAAGAAGACGCCGAACTCGGCTCGTTCATCGAGGACGACACCACCCCCACCCCTACCCAGAGCGCGTATCAGAATTTGCTGAAAGAGAAAGTGGAAGAAGTTTTGGCCACGCTCACCCCGCGCGAGGCGCGCATTTTGCGTCTGCGCTTTGGCCTGCAAAACGGGCGCTCCTATACGCTGGAAGAAGTGGGCCAGAAGTTTGGCCTGACCCGCGAGCGCATCCGCCAGATTGAGGGCAAGGCCCTGCGGCGTCTGCGCCACCCGCGCCGCTCGCGGCAGTTGCGGGATTATTTGACCTGAGGTTTGAAGCATTGCTAGAAAACAAAAGCCCGTCCTGGGGGGAGGATGGGTTTTGTTTTGTGGCGTTAAAAAAGCACATCGGGTTTTACCCAGTGCCGACCGGCATTGAGGCCTTCAAAAAAGAGTTTTCGGCTTATGAGGGCGGCAAGGGGTCCGTAAAATTTCCCCTGGATCAGCCCATGCCTTTGGGCTTGATCAGCAAAATTGTGAAGTTCAGGGTCAAGGAAAATCTGGACAAAGCCAAACAGAAGAAGAAATAAGGGGCCGTGATTGTAGTGTTCCGGTTAAGTCACCGTCCAGCGGCCACCCCCATCGCCAGCCGCTCCCCCACCTCCCCGCCCAAATCCTTCATATAGCTGGCCGCCGGACAAGCCAGCGACGTATCCACCACATAGGCCGTCTCGGACTCGGCGGCTTGCACTTCCAAACCCACGCGCCCATAAGCGTAATACACCACGCGCACACAGAACGTGTGGCCCCCGCTCGCATAGGTGTGCGTCACGCCCGAGACTTCCACCGAGTGATCGAGCCAGCCGCGATACGCCGCCGGGTAGTCGTAACGCTCGGGGATGCGGCTCAACTCCCCTTTGGCCGCATAGGCCAGCCGCAGGAGCTGGTCGGCGCTGGCCTGCGTGATGGCGCGAAAACCCGCCACTGCGAAATCAATGTCGGCCTCGCGCAGGCCGATGTCTTCGTTGGCCCCAATGAGCGCGCGGCGAAAAACCGTGGTCAGCGGCTCCACCCAATCCAGCAGAGCGTTCACCGCCAGGGTGCGCGGCACGACCCGCAGGACCTGCTGTTTCACCTTTTCCAGCGCCTCACCCGCGTGGTCGAGCGCGCCGAGGCCCTGCCAATCCTTCGGCTCAAAGTAGGCCACGCCGAACTCGTCCGGCAAATCCCACTGTTGGCGGAAAGCGGGGAGCGGGATGAAGGTGCGGGGGGCGCCGTCAATGGTTAATTGCATCTTTGAAAACCCCGTCAGGCCGACGCCCCCGAATAAGCCCGCAAGCCCCGGCGCCACACCAACCGCGCCAGGCCCAGCATGATGACCGCCAACCCCACTGCCAGAAGCAGATTCGCCGGGGTGAGACGCCCGGTGAGGGCCTCGGCGGGAACCGTGACCGCGAAGGCCACTGGCACGAGAAAGGTGAGGCCGGTGCGCAACCAGTCGGGATAGATGCTCACCGGCCAACGGCCGGCGGCGTATAGCCCTTCAAAGAGATTGACGATTTCCTCCACGCGCACCACCCAAAACGCCGTGGTCGTGACCATGAGCCACAACGAGTAGATCATGGCCCACCCCAACCCCAGCGCGAAAACAAACGCCAACAACTGCCACGCTTGCGCGCGGAGGCCAAGTTGGATGAGCGCAATGCTGAGGACAATCATTCCCATGGCCACATCCACCAATTGCCACACCCGGAACTCGCGCACACTCGCAATAACCTGGGCATCTTCGGGTTTGGTGAGGGCGTAGTCAAACGTGCCTTCCTGAATATCGCCCAGCAGGCGTTGCATATTGGGCTGGATAATCGCGCCAATCAGACCGCCCATGAGGATATGCACGCCCATGACCGTCAGCAGTTCGGGGCGCGTCCAGCCATTGAGCTCGGTGGTGTGCGTGAACACCAGTCCCAACCCCACCAACCCGACCACCAGCGCAATGGCCGATTGCATGAGTTGCACAAAGAAGTTGACGCGATATTGCAGTTCGGTGAGCGCGCCGACTTTGAAGTAGAGGAGGGCGAGTTTGAAGAGTTGCATTACCCACCTACCGCCGTGAACTGCCGCACCCCCGCCCGCCACACCACCTGTACCAGCGCCGTGCCCAACACAATCCACAGCAATTGCATCCCCAAACCGGTCAGAAGTTGTGTCACCGACATATCCCCCACCAGCGCCTCGATGGGAAATTGAAAGGCCCACCGAAACGGCAGATACGCCGCCACCTGCTGAACCCACGCGGGCATGAGCGAGAGCGGGACGAGCCGCCCCGAGAGCAGAAGTTCGAGCGCGAAATACAGCTCAAAAATCGCGCTGACCCGCGTGGTCCAGAAGCTAATCATCCCCAACACCCACAGGAACATGGTGCGAATCAGATAAGCCCCCCAGATGGCTACAGCAAAGACCAGCCCCTGCAACAGCGTCGGCTGAAGTTCGGGTTTAAACACCAGCGCGAGGAGCCCCGCCAGAGGGAGCCACAAAATAATGACCACGACCTTCCAACCCACAAAATATGAGATATCGGTGTGGAGCGGATGAATAGGCTTGAGCAGGGCGGCGGCGAGTTCCCCCCGCCGAATGCGCCACTCCCACCCATACGGCGTAAAGACAATGTTCATGTTCCGCACCAGCGTCCACACAATATAGTAGGCCGCGAACTTGCCCGGGGTGTACCCGCCCACCGCGCCGCCCTGCGCCTCCGCCACCACTGACCACACCACCAAATAAATCACCGGCTCGGTAATCATGCCAATCATGTAAAAATAATTGGCCAGCGGATATTGAAACTGAACCACCAGCGAGGTTTTGATATTCGCTTTGTAAAAGTCAAAGAACGATTTCATCCACCCGGTTCTCCAGCCTTAGGCGCTTCCATGGCAAACGCCTGCTCAATCACGTCCTCAATCGGCGCGTCTTCGATGGTCAGGTCGCTGATGCTTTGCTCGGTCAGCAACCGCGCGGCGATTCTGGACACGTCGGGCTTCGGCACCCGCAGGGTCACGCGTCCCCCCGCGCGGCCCACGACCTCACCGTAACCGCTCAAATCCACGCCCTCGTCCACGGTCACCCCCAGCGTTTTGTGGGCCGAAAACCGCGCTACCAGTCCGCTCAAGTCGCCATCAAACAAAACGTGGCCGTGATGAATCACAATCACCCGCTTGCACAGCGCCTCCACATCAGCCATGTAGTGGCTGGTGAGCAAAACTGTCGCGCCATGCCGCCGATTATATTCGGCGATAAACGCGCGGATGCGTTTCTGCATCGTCACATCCAGGCCAATGGTCGGCTCGTCGAGGAACAACACTTTGGGCTGGTGCAACAGCGCGCCGATAATCTCCATCTTCATCCGCTCGCCGAGCGAGAGATTCCGCACTGGCTTCTTCACCAGATCGCCCACCTCCAGCAGGTCAATACATTCGTCGCGCATTTTTTTGAACTCGTCCTCGGGCAAGCCATAAATCGCGCGGAACAATTCAAACGAATCGAGCGCGGGGATGTCCCACTGCAATTGATTGCGGTTCCCCATAACCAGCGTGATTTGCCGGAGAAAGGCCTTCTCTCGTTTGGATGGCGTGAACCCGAGCACGCGCCCCTCGCCCCCGGTGGGATACAGCAACCCGGAAAGCATCTTGAGCGTGGTGGTCTTGCCCGCCCCGTTCGGCCCCAAAAACCCAACCACTTCCCCGGCCCCTACATCAAATGAAATGCCGTCCACGGCTTTCACTTCTTTCACTTTGCGCTTGAACAAGCTCTTGACGGCGGCGGTCAGCCCGGCCTCGCGCTCCGGCACAAAATAAGACTTGCTCAATTGAGCGACCTGGATGATGGGCGACAAGTGGGGGTTCTCCAAAAATAAGCGTAGAAAATAGTATAGCATGGGGTCCGGGGAGGCTATGCTATGATGCGCCTCATCAGGCTCCGACTGATGCGCTACTTATTTCTCTTTCATGGCCTTGGGTTGGATGACCTGCCCATCTGGGTCTGGCTCGTCTTCATGGTGGTCTTCACCCTCTGCCTAGTGGGAGCAGTATGGTGGGGAGGCAAATTAGCGCCGGACTTGACTGACCCACCCGAAGACGAACAACCACCCGAGGCATAAAACACAACGGGCCTGACTAAAGCAGGCCCGTTGTCATTTTCTAATTTGAATAGTGCTCACGCCCCGCGTTTGCGCTCTTGTTGGGCGGCCAGACCCGCGCGGGCCTGGGTCAACACTTCGGCAAACGACGCTGGCTCGTCAAACCGGTTCCAGGCCATGCCCGCGCTCACCGAGAGCGAATAAGTGCGCCCCGCCGCCTGCGCGGTGGCCGCCAAACCGGCGTTCAACCGCGTGGCCAGCACATCGGCGTTATTGTCGCGCACGCCCATCGCCAAAAAAGCAAACTGATCTTCTTCCAGCCGCCCCATCACATCCGACTCGCGGAAGTGCGATTGCATGGTCTCGGCCACCTGCTTCAGCGCCCAATCGCCCTCGGCGCGGCCATGCTGGGCGTTAATCTGCTTCAGATTATCAATATCGAGCACAATCAACACCGTGCTGTACTCGAACCGCCGGGCCAGTTTGAAGTATTGCTCGGCGATAATCCCCAGCACGGGTGGACTATACAGGCCAGTCAAAGTGTCATAGTAAGCGGGGTCAGAAGTGATCATATTATTAGCTCCATTGGCGAAGCGCATTATACGTCCACTTGGCTAATCGGACGCGGGCCTCAGCAACCTGACATTAACTTCCATCAGCGGTGCCACGCCACGGGTGGAACCCCGCCGTTCCCAACCGACTCCGGTAGCGCTCCTCCAACCCGTCAATTTTATAATCCAGCGATTGATGCCGGAAATAGGTCTGGTACAGTTCGGCGTAATGCCCGCCCTGCTCCAGCAAGGCCGCATGGTTGCCCTGCTCGATAATCCGCCCCTGTTGCATCACAATGATGCGGTCGGCGTGGCGCACGGTGGAGAGCCGGTGGGCAATGATGATGGCCGTGCTCTGATGCAAAATCAAATCCAGCGCCTCCTGAATTTGCGCCTCGGTGAACGGGTCCACGCTGGCGGTGGCCTCGTCGAGGATGAAAATGGCGGGCTTTTGCACCAGCACGCGCATGAGCGCCACCAACTGCCGCTGGCCCATCGAGAGCTTCGCGCCGCGCTCGCCCACGCGCGTGTGCAAACCGTCAGGCAGGGCATCCAGCCATTCGCCGCCGCCCACCTGCCGGGCCAGGGCGGCCACCTCGGCTTCGGGGATGGCAGGCCGCGCATAGCGGATATTGTCCAGCACCGTGCCCGCAAATAAAAACGGCACCTGCGAGACGATCCCCAACTGCTGGCGATAGGCGCGCAAATCCAAAGTGCGGATGTCACGCCCGTCAATTAAAAGCCCGCCGCCCTGAAACTCATAAAAGCGCGCAATCAACTTCGCCACCGAACTCTTGCCCGCGCCCGTGTGCCCCACCAACGCAATCGTCTCGCCGGGTTTAATCCGCAACGCAAAATCAGTCAGCACAATCTCTTGTTGTGAATAACGGAAATTTAAATTCGCAAATTCAATCTCGCCCCGCAGGGTGGGCACCGGTTCCTGCGCGCTCTGCTTCACCACTGGCTCGGTATCAATCAGCGCGAACACCCGCTCGGCGGCGGCGAGGCCCGCCTGCACCTGGCTCCAAAACGACGCCAGATTGAGAAACGGAAAATAAAACCGGTCCACACTTTGGATGAAGAGATACCATGCCCCGGCGCTAATGGTGCCCGCCCCGGCGGCCAACCCGCCCAGATACGCCAACAGGGCCATCACCAAACCAAACACCGCGTTCAGGGTGGGGAACACCGCCGAGAGCACGAATCCCCGCCGGACGTTGATGGTGTAGGCCTGCTTGTTCGTCGCGCGGAACTCATCGTAAATCATGTATTCCTGGCGGAAGTTTTTCGCCACCGCAATGCCCGACACCGACTCTTGAATGGCCGAGTTCACATTGGCCATGGCGCGCGTGCCCTGGCGGGTCACATATCGCGCCAGCCGCCGGAACCCCATGGCGATGAACAACACCGAGGGCGTGGTGACCAACATCGCCACCGTTAACTGCCAGTTCATGCCCCACAAAATCACTGCCAAAATCACCGCCACCACGGTTTGTTGCACCGTGTCGGTGATGAGCGTGATGACGTTGGCGAACTCCTGCGTGTCGGTGGTGATGCGGCTGACAATGCGCCCCGACTTGAACTCATCGTAGAACGACAAATCGTGCGCGATGGTGGCGCGAAAAGCCTCGGTGCGGAGATTGAGGATGATGTCGCCGATGGCCCGCGCGGTCACCCGCCGCCGGACATAGTTCACGCCCCACCCGCCAACGCCCGAGAGCAGGACCAGGCCCACCAGGAGGACGAGCGCCCCGGGCGCTTGCCCGAGCGTGGTGACCCCCTGCGCAATCGCCAGCGGCATAATCACATCCAGCACCGCGCTCACGGCCACGGTCACGCCAATCATTGCCAGCTCCCGCCCATACGGACGCACATAATCCGCCATGCGCCGCAGGAGGTCGGTGTCGGTGTACTGGCGGTCGTACGCTTCAGGGTCGAGATTGCCAAAGAAGGACATAGGAAAGGCCGTTATCCGTTATCAGTGTACGTCTGAATATTCGCTCAGCGCCCTGAGCGGAGGCTTGGGCACGTTCCTCGACTGCCACTTCAACTGTCGCTCAGTGTCGCTCCGCTCGGAATGCGCCCAAGCCGTAGTCGAAGGGGCGTTGACCGACAGCGAAGTAATTTTCAGACGCACACTGATGACTAATTATTGGTATGGCGCAAAAATTTTTCGGTACGCTTCGGAGGTTTGCATCAATTCATCGTGCCGCCCCATCGCGGCGATGCGGCCCTGCTTGAGGACGATGATTTTATCGGCCCAGCGGATTTGGGACAGGCGGTGCGTGATGAGGAGGGTGGTGCGGCCCTCGGCGGCGCGGAAGATGGCTTGCTGAATCTCGTCTTCGGTGGCGCTGTCAATGGCCGAGGTCGAATCGTCGAGGATGAGGATGCGCGGGTTGGTGAGGAACGCGCGGGCCAGCGCCAACCGCTGACGTTGCCCGCCCGAGAGCGTGACACCGCGCTCGCCCACCACGGTGTGATAGCCATCCTTGAAATTTAGAATGAAGGCGTGGGCTTGCGCGGCCTGGGCGGCTTCTTCGATTTCCGTCTGGGTCGCGCCCGGTTTGCCGAAGGCAATGTTCTCGGCCACGGTGCGCGAGAAGAGAAATAAATCCTGCTCGATGATGGAAATTTGTTGGCGCAAAGACTCCATGTTCCAGTCGCGCACATCCACACCATCCACGCGCACCACGCCCGAAGTCACATCGTAGGTACGGTTGATGAGTTTGATGAGACTGGTCTTGCCCGCGCCGGTCTGGCCCACCAGCGCGATGGTCTGGCCGGGTTCCACGCTGAAGGTCAGGTCACGCACAATTAACGCGTCGTCCCCGCGGGCGGCGTCATGGCCGAAGGCGACGTTCTGGAACGTAATCGCGCCCACCATCGGGGCCGCGTGGCCGGTGGGGTTGTGATCCAGTTCCGTCTCGGTGTTAATCAGTTCGAGAATCCGGCGCGCGCCCGCCAGCCCCAGCGCCATCTGCGAGAAGGCGAAGCGGGAGATATTGGTCGGGAAGCCGAAGAGGAACATGAGCGCGTTGTAGGCGATGACCTGGCCCACGTTGATTTCGCCGAGCCGGTAGAGCCACAAGGAATGCGCGAAGGCGAGGGCTTGGGCAAAGCCCAGCAGGAGGAGGGGTAAAAAGAGCGCCTCGATCTGGCCCTGATGCACAAAGGCATCGCGGTAGGTGCGCGCGTTTTGCTCAAAGCGTTCGGTCTCGGGTGCCTCGCGCGCCGCGCCTTTGACGGTTTCGACGCCCTCGATGGCTTCGGCCAGCCCGGCGTTCATGATACCGAAGTTTTTGCGAGTGGCTTCGGCCACCGGGTCGAGCTGGCGCAAGTAGGTGCGCATGGCCCAGTAATATAAAACGACGAAGACCAGGGGGGTGAGGATGAGGTCCCCATGGATGGTCGGCGCGACGAACAACGGCATAAAGAGAAACATCCCCGACCCGATCACCAAGTTGACCCCGGGGTTGAGCATGAGATTCAGTTCGTGCACATCGTTGGTGGCGCGCGCCATGATCTCACCCACCGGGCGCAAACTGTGAAAGGTCATGCTCTTGCCGAGCAGGCTGGCATACAGCTCGGCGCGCGAGTCACGCTCCAGCCGTTGGCCGATGAGTTCCGAGCCAAAGTTGCGGCCCATCTGCCACACACTGCGGATGATTTGCGAGACGACAATCCCGACGCACGCCCACCCCAGGGTGGCGTAGTCGGGCGGAGTGTGGGTGATGGCGTTGAAGGCCTGCCCCAGATAAATGGGCACGGCGGCGGCGAGCGCGGCGTTCATGAACGCGCCCGAAAAGACCGAGAGGATGGACCACTTGTGCCGCAACCCATGCGACAGCACCCAGCGCACCGGCGAGCGGCGGTCGGCAGGGAGGAGATCGGTGATGACGAATTCGGAGAGACTCATGTGAGGTGAAAGAGGGGTGAGGTAAATCAGGCAGGGGAGCGGATGAGCAGGGGGGCAGGGGAGAAAAATCTTATCTACTCCCCTGCTCCCGAGCGAAGCGGGCTCCCCTGCTGTTTCTAAAAAAAGGACAGTGGGTGAGTTCCAAATCCAATGGCGAAACGCGCGTAGAGTAAGATTATCGCCGCAAGGAGGCCAAGCCACAAGACCAGCCAATCGGCGCGTGTGAGGGTGAGGGTTTTGAGCGAGGTGCGTTGGGCGGCGGCCCCGAGGGCGCGGGCCTCCAGCGCGCGGGAGAGATTATCCACGGTGCGGAGCGCGGTGATGATCATGGCAACGAGGATGGGCAGATAGGCGCGCAGGCGGGTGAGCCACGGCCCACGCGTGAGGTTAAGCCCGCGCGCCTGCTGGGCCTCGGCGATCATTTGGAAGGTGCCAAAGAAGGCGGGAATGTAGCGCAGGGCAATGGCGAGGGTTAGGCCCCACTCGAAGGGTAGGCCGAGCCGCACCAGGCCGCGCACCAGCGTCATTTGGTCCGTGGTGAAGAGTAGCAAAAAGTAGATTTGCGCGAGGGCGTTGAGCCGCAACCCCAGCGCGAGGCCGTGGGCCAGGGCCAGCGCGGTGATTTTGATGCGCCACCACCCGAACAACACCACGCCGCCTTCCTGATACACCAACGGCCAGGTGAGGGCCACCAGCAGGCTCACCGGCCCCATGAGCGCCCACACGGTTTTCACTTTTTCAACAGGGACGCGGGCGGCGAAGAACAGGAGATGATTGAAGACAACCCAGACCAGACAGAGATAAAGGTTTTGAAAGGTGAGCAGGGTAACAGTCCCCGCAACGAGCAGGATCACCTTCACGCGCGGGTCGAGGCGATGGAGGGGCGAGCGGCGCGGGAGGTAGAGGTCGAAGGCGAGGGACATGAAGTGAAAAGTAATCAGTGAGCAGTTATCAGTAATTGGTTATTGGT
>CAYUFY010000013.1:28372-32655 GCA_964443795.1 uncultured Anaerolineales bacterium
ATTGGTGATTGGTGATTGGTGATTGGTGATTGGTGATTGTGCATCACGTATTGCGTATAAAACTCTTCCGCCGTCAACGGGGTGTCGAGTTGGGGTGACAGCGCTTGCGCCAATTGGGTCACGGGCGGGGGCGAGAGATAGGCTTGTTGCAACAAATCAGGTTGAGAGAAGATTTCGCGGGTGGGGCCGTCGGCGAGGAGGCGGCCAGCGTGGAGGACGATGAGGCGCTGGGCATGGGCGGCGACCCGGCGCATATCGTGCGAGACGAGGAGGATGGTGTGGCCTTCGGTTTGCAGACGTTTGGCAAACGCCAGTAGTTCGTCAGCGGAGCGGGCATCGAGGCCGAGCGTGGGTTCATCGAGGATGAGCACCGGCGGGCGGAGCACGCACACGCTGGCCAGAGCAATTTTGCGGCGCAGGCCGTAGCCCAGAATCGCGGGCGGGCGGGCGGCCAACGCGAGGAGGCCAAAGTCCGCGAGGGCCGCGTCCGTGCGGGATACAATCTCGCCGGGGGCAAAGCCCAAATGTTTCAACCCAAAGGCAATCTCCTCGCGCACGGTGGGTTGGTTGATTTGATGGTCGGGGTTCTGAAAAACGTAGCCGACTTCGCGCGCCAGATCGGAGACGGCAAGGGGCGTGGTTACGCGCTCGCCGACGAAGACTTGCCCATGCGTGGGTTTGAGCAAACCGTTGAAGTGTTTGACCAGCGTGGTCTTGCCCGACCCGTTCGGCCCGACCAGCGCGACGAACTCGCCGGGGACGATGGTGAGCGATACGCCCCGGAGGGCGAGCACGCTGGAATAGGTATGGTGGAGGTTGAGGACGCGGAGGGTTGGCAACGGAGGCTTCGGGGTAACAGATGTAACGGATGGGCGGTTTATCCGCTACATCTGTTTTCCATCCGTTGCTAATGTTTTTCGGGCTTCATCCAATTCAAAAAAATCATATGCCTTACCCGCGCGCTCCCGAAACAGTTCGGCGAGTTCGCTCAGTTGGGGGGCTTCCAGCCCGAGGGTACGCAACCGTTGAGGGCGCGAAAAAATCTCACGGGGCGAGCCTTCGAGGACAACGCGCCCTTCGGCCAGGAGCGCCAGGCGGTCGGCGAGATGCGCGAGCACTTCCATATCTTGCTCAACAATGACCAGCGTCATCCCGGCCTGTTTAAGTTCCACCAGCACCTGCCCCAGTTCGGTTTTGCCCAGCGGGTCGAGTTCAGCGGTGGGTTCGTCAAGGACGAGAATCTCGGGGCGCATGGCGAGCACGGCGGCGAGGGCCACGCGTTTTTTCTGGCCCCCCGAGAGCTGAAACGGCGAACGCGCGCGGTGGTCGTTCATCCGCACAGCGCGCAACGCCCAGTCCACCCGCTCGATAATTTCGGCGCGCGGCAAGCCGAGGCTCTCGGGGCCAAAGGCCACTTCATCCTCGACAGTCATGTTGAAGAGTTGGCTCTCGGCATCTTGAAAGACGAGGCCGACTTTCTGCGCGAGCGCGCTGACTGCCTCCCGCTTGGTGTTGAGGCCCCCCACGGTGACGTTGCCCCCGAAGACGCCGCCGGTGGAGTGAGGGACGAGGCCCGCGAGGGCCAGGCAGACCGTGCTTTTGCCCGAGCCCGTGGGGCCGAGCAAACCCACCACCTCGCCCCGGCCCACTTTCAAGTTCACACCATGCAAGACCGGCATCCCGACCCCGCCGGGTTCGAGAGGGGGATAGGCGTAATGGAGGTCTTCGATGAGGATGAGGTCAGACAAGAAGCGAGCTAAAAAGTGAAAAGTGAAGTGGGGCGATTACATCACCGGTCACGCTTCCGTCCACGTCTTGCCAAAACCAATCTGGTCAATGGGCGGGTAGGCTTTGCGGACGGCGTAGACGAGGAGGGTGCCGATGAGGCCACCGGCGGCGGTCTGGAGGAAGTTGAAGGGGGCTTCGGTGGCCGCGGCGGCGACGCCCATGCCCATGATATAAATCTCACCGAGATAATAAGCGCCGACCATGACCAGCGCGCCCAGCGCCCAACCTAGGATCAGGCGCGGGAACGAATTGGAGCGCCCGCCCACGTACCCCGCGACCAGGCCTTGCACGCCGTGCGCGACGAAGGTGAGCATGGCAAAACTGGCATAGCCGCTGAGGATATCGGCGAGCATGGTGCCCACGCCCCCCGCCACCAAGCCCACCCACGGGCCAAAGGCAAACGCGGCAAAGTAAACCGCCACATCGGAGAAATTGATATAGCCGTTGGTCGCCGCGATGGGGACGCGGATGGCCATGGTGCAGACCGCGACGACTGCAATCATCACGGCCATGATGGCGATGGACTTGCCGGTGAGTTGGTTGGTCATGGATTTGTCTCCTCGGTTTGGTTTGTATCTGAGGGGGCTTCGATTTGAACAATGGCCTCTAAGGCAAGGATGAGCTGGGGCACATCCACGGTAGCAACTTGCCAAACTTCTTTTAGGTCCACAATATCATAGCCATGAATAACAACATCGCGCATTCCCGCCATTGCGCGCCATGGAATCGCTGGGGGTTGCTCCCGATATTCATCTGACAAACGTTTGGTGGCCTCCCCCATAATTTCAATCTGCCGAACAATGGCGGAGTGGCGCATCCACTCATCAATGAATTGCTCGCGTGTAATGCCTTGGATCCCCTCTTGAATTCGGCGAGCGGCTTCTAAAATATCGGTGGCATAGACGTTATCCCGCGACATGAATCACCTGCGCGGAGTTTAAAATGGACTTACGTCGAAATGGATTTTTGCTGTTTTCAACCGACCAGCGTGTGAACAAGTCAATTGGTCGCTCAAAAATCACCTTCAACTCATCTTGCATATAAACATGGTCAAATAAGCTCCAATCCGATTCCGGCGCGAAGGTGGCGAGGATATCAATGTCGCTATCCGGCCTAAAATCGGTGCGCAAAACTGAGCCGAACAGGGCCAGTTCGGTAATTTTCCACCGCGTGCAGAAATCAGCGATTTGGTCGGCAGGCAGGTGGATGTTCTTTTCGATACGGTCTTTGATGGACTCGGTGGCAAGGGGTGTGGGCATGGTGAACCTGTGTCGTATATTCTACCATCGGGGTTTGTCTGGGAGCGGCCCTTGCGGGCGACTATGTGCGGGCAGGGGCAAGCCCTACCCCTACTCGTATTTTAATGCCGTCACCGGCACCAGCGTGGCGGCGCGGAGGGCGGGGTAGAGGCCGGAGAGTAAACCAATGAGCGTGGCGAAGACAATGGCGAAGAGCGGCAACCACGCGGGGGTCACCACTGCCGCGCCGGGCGGGGGCGCGCCGTAGGGGTTCTGCGCGGCTTGGCCCGCGAAATACACTTGGGCGAGGACGTTGATGATTTGTCCCGCGCTCCAGCCGAGGGCCACGCCCCCCACCCCGCCCACAAAGCCAATGCCCGCCGCCTCGCCGAGGAACACACTCAACACATCGCGGTTGGTCGCGCCAATGGCTTTCATCAAACCAATCTCGCGGGTGCGCTCGAGGATGGCCATCGCCATCGTATTGGCAATGCCAATGGCGGCCACCAGCAGAGCAATTGCGCCCACGCCGCCGAAGATGACTTGCAGGACGAGGAAGAAGCTCGAAGTCTGTTGCACGGTCTCTTGCGCGGCATAGGCTTGATAGCCGAGGCCTTTGATGGCATCGGTGATGGCCAGCACTTCTTCCACTTTTTCGGCTTTGATGATGAACATCTCGTAGCCGGTGCGGTTGCGATCCACGCGCTTGCCCTCCACCCAGGCGTTGTAGCTGGTGACTTCGTCGAGCGGCATATAAATTGACCAATCCGACTCACCGCGCGACTCGGCGATGATGCCCGCGACTTTAACTTGCATCACCTTGCGCACCTCGGTCCCATCTTGCGCCCACTTGATGAGCGTCATCTTGATGGTCTTATCGAGCAGGTCGGGTGGGCCGGGCGGGTCTTGGCCAGGGCGCGGGCGGGGGTTGTAGAAATTGAGCGGGATGTTGTAGCCGACGATGATGCTCCCCTTCTCCAGATTGAGCGTGCCACCCTGGGCTTTGACCCCCAGAACGGAAATATCCTCCGCGCCGACCCCGAGGATGCCAAAGTTGCCGATGAGACCCTCGGCGGCCAGTTCAACGCCCGTGTGCAGTGAATCGCGCGGGATGATTTTTATGACACCGGGGATGGCCGCAATTTCTTCGATAGATTTGGGTGTGAGCAGTTTTTGATTGGAGGGCGTTTGGCCCCCCCCCCCCCCCCCCCCCCCCCCCCCCCCCCTCCCCCACACCCCCCCCCCCCCCCCCCCCCC
>CAYUFY010000014.1:0-32593 GCA_964443795.1 uncultured Anaerolineales bacterium
AAAGCGTTTGGAAAGTTATTTCCAATAAAGCCTACTAATTATTGGTCGGCTGGTTGAAACCATTGACAAGCTAATCCGCGCCCGAACGTGGGCTTATACCCCAGCGTGGTTCTGCCCCCGGAGCGTCGGGAACGCCGATAACTGTTTGGGATTAGCATCCGGCAGGGGATGCGGATTAGCTTGAGAGTTGGCAATGTTTCCAGCCCGACTAATTTGGCAATCTGCAATAAGATCTCCAGTTTTGGAGATAAATCTAAGTCAACGCATTGATGATGTCGGCCAGCAGTTCATCATCCATGAACGAGCCTTTTTGCAGGAGCGTGTCAATCTGGCCATTGAGGCGCTCGCGTTCAGCGCCGGTCAGAATTTTGGCGGTGACCACGATGACCGGAATATCGGCGGTGGTTTCATCCGAGCGCAGGGCGTCAATCACCGCAAACCCATCCATCTCCGGCATCATCAAATCCAGCACCGCCAGGTCGGGGTGTTTTTCGCGGATCAGGGCCAGGCCGTCGCGCCCATTGTTGGCGTGATGAATTTCATATTGCCCCTTGGCCTGCAAAATGCGGCGGATGAGGCGGGCCGCGTCGGGGTTGTCATCCACAATGGCGATGGATCGGACGTGGGTGTCGAGCCGGTCGAGGGCGGCCAACAAACCTTCCTGCGGTGGGACGTCGGTTGAGGGTTGTGGCGCCTCCACATCGTGCGACCAGCCCTCGCCGAGGATTTCGAGTTGAATGGGGAAGGTGTGCCCCGTGCAGTTCACCACCACGGTATCGGTCGGCGCAATTTGTCCGTCGCGGACGAGTTTGAAGAGGCCGGCAAAGGCCAGCCCCGACGCCGGTTCCATGGACATCCCTTCCATTTTGGCCAGGACATGCACGGCCCGGTAGGCTTCTTCATCCGTCACGGCTTCCATGGTCCCGCCATATTTTTCGATATAACCCTTGAGTAAGTTGTAGCCGCGCCCCGGATTGCCGGTGGAGACGGTGGCGATGCGCGTGCGCGGATTGGTGACGATTTCGGCTTTCGCCAGCCCTCGGCGGAAGGAGTGGGCCATGGGCGCACAGCCTTCGGATTGGATGCAGGCGAGTTTGGGGATGCGGTCAATCAGCCCCATTTTAAATAGCTCCTCGAAACCTTTCATCACCCCCAACGGGCCGAGGCCGCCGCTCACGGCCTGGATGTACCACTCGGGCGCGCGCCATGGGGTATGCGGGTGTTTGCCGTTGCCATTGGCCCCCGGCGGATTAATCGCCGCCAGTTGTTCGGCCAGCTCATACGAGATGGTCTTCATGCTTTCCACCGCGGCGATGCTCCGCAGGCCCTTGTCATACGGCCATTTTTTCTGTTGCGCAAATTGTTGCGCGATTTCTTTGGCGCGGTCATACGTCCCGGTCACTTTGACCACTTGCGCGCCATACAGCGCGCACTCGCGCATCTTCTCCGGCGGCACCAGCGAGGTGAGGAAGGCATACACTTTAATGCCCGCCCGCGCGCCATAGGCCGCATAGGAAATGGCGACGTTGCCGGTGGAGGCCAGCACCGCTTCGGTGATGCCGGCTTCCTTCATCACCGAAACGGCCACCGTGGCTTGCCGATCTTTGAATGACCCGGTGGGGCTTTGGCGTTCATCTTTGGCGTAGACATTGGGCCGCCCCAACATGACCCCCAAATTCGTCAACGGGACGAGGGGGGTGCCGCCTTCGCCCAGGGTGACAATCTGCGTTGGGTCTTGGACGGGCAGAAGCTCACGGTACCGCCACAAATCTTTGCCGCGCGTGGCCAGCCGGCTCAACAAGTGCGGCCCAATGGCGGCATAGTCATAGCGGGCTTCCAGCCATTCGCTCCGGCAGTTGGCGCAACTGCTGATGGTGGGTGAGAAAGGTTCGGTGTGGCCGCAGTCCACACAGACGAGATGGCAATGAGGAGGCATGGAGGTGTGTTGTCAGACTTCGGAATTCTTGAAGAACTCCGAAGTCTCTAATAACGTTAGTTAGTGGCCGCCAACGCCTGGGGCGTGGGCGCTTTGCCATTGGCGGGTTCGGGCAGTTGTAATTTCTTCAGCGCGCGCAAAAGATCAGATTCGAGAATGGGTTTGGTCAGGTAATCGGCCGCGCCCAGTTGGGCGGCGCGCTCGGGGTCGCTGGCAATAGTGCACATGATGACCGGAATCTGGCGCACACTCGCGCTTTGCTTGAGTTCGCTGAGCACCTGCCAGCCATCCTTGCCGGGCATCAGCACATCGAGCAGGATGACCATGGGTTTAAATTCCATCACCCGCAGGAGCGCATCCACACTCTTGCTCACCCCAATGACTTTGTAGCCGTGTGGTTCCAGATAGCGGCGATAGAGTTGTTGCACGCCCTGGTCATCGTCAATCGAGAGGATGATGTTGTTCGCCGCCGCGATCTCAGCCGGGGTGTCGGGGGCGCTAATTTCGGGGCGATTCAGCGGCAACAGGAAACTAAAGGTGGACCCCACCCCGACCTCACTCTCGACCCAAATGCGCCCGCCGTGCAAATCCACCAATTGCCGGGTGATGTTCAGCCCGAGGCCGGTGCCGCCCACCTTGCGGGTGGCCGAGGCGTCCACTTGGGAGAACGGTTCGAATAATTTCTTGATGTCCTCCGGCGCAATACCATGCCCGGTATCCACCACGCTGATTTGCACGAAGGGTTCCTCTTTGCCGCTCGCCGGGCTGGGCGCCTGGGTTAACAAAGCGCGCAGGGTGATGGTGCCCTCTTCGGTGAACTTGGACGCATTGGAGAGCAGGTTGAGCAAGATCTGCCGCACCCGAATCTGGTCGGCGCGCACGGGCGGCAGGTGGGGCGCGATATCCTCGACCAAGCGGATTTGCTTGTCTTTGACCAGACCGATGGCGGTGGACATGACGCCTTTAAAGATGTCGTGCAAATCCACCTCGTCCAGCACCAGTTCCATTTTGCCAGCTTCGATGCGGGCCAGGTCGAGGATGTCGTTGATGAGGCCGAGCAGGTGCTGGCCAGAGTTATAAATGGAAGTCAAGTCCTGGCCTTGCAGGTCGGTGAGCGGGCCATCAATGCCTTTGAGGATAACCCGCGAAAACCCGATGATGGAATTCAACGGGGTGCGCAACTCGTGCGACATATTAGCCAGGAACTGGCTCTTGAGCCGGTCCACTTCGGCCAGCCGCTCGGCGGTTTCGCGCTGGATGGTGTACAAGCGCGCGGTTTGTAGCGCCGCGGTCAAGCCGGTCATCATGCCTTGCAGTAGATTGAGATCATCCTGATCCAGACCGCGCCCGCCTGCCGCGCTGGTGTGCACGACCTCCACCACGTTCTCCACCTCACCGCCATACATGAGCGGGTACGCCATTGATTCCGTCACCCGCCCTTCTACCTCCCGCAGTGGGGTGATGGCCCCTTGCATGGTTTGAATGATCCGGAACAAATCGGGACGGTCGGCGGCCCGGAGCGTGACCGTGGGCGACACGCTGGCGCGCGTCTCGGGGGAGGCCTCGGCTTCATTCAGGCGCGTCAATTGGGCGATCAATCCATAGGTCGCGGGTTCCCACTTCCACACGATCACGGCCTCTGGCTGGTAACCCTCAGTTAACTCTTCCCCCAGCACTTCGAACAACCGACTCTCGTCGAGCGCACTGCGGTTCATGGCTTGGGTGGCGCGGGCCAACGCCTCGGCGTTGCGGCGTTGCAAGCGCGTTTGCGAATATAACCGCGCGTTTTCCAGCGCCACCGTCACTTGGGCCGAAATCGCTTCCACCAAACTTACCTGGTCGCGCGTCAACCGCCCGGGCCGGGTATGGGTATAAGCCAGTACCCCGCTCAGGGCGCCGCGGGGCGTGCGCAGGGGCACAGCAATCACCGAGCGCGCGGGTTCCTGGTCCGGGTCGGGGCCGGGCCGCCAGCGGTTGTCCTGCAAGGTGTCGTTGAGCCAGGCCGATTGCTGGCGTTGGAGCATCCACGCGGTTAGCCCGCTCTGGGCGGTGAGGTTCCCCACCCGGCTGAGTGCGTGCTCGCTTAATTGCTCCAACCCGGGGAGGGTCGTGCGGAAGATCGTGTCGGCCTCGGTCTCGCCGAGCAATAACACATAACCGTGTTCCGCGCCGAGGCGGGGCGCAAAATCCAGCACTGATTTCAACTGGGCGCTCATATCCAGGGTTTGGGTCAACTCGGCTAGCATGTCATTCAGCAACACCAGCCGTTCGCGCTCGTGGTTGATCTGCTCTAATAAATTGTTGTTGACGATGATAGCCGCCAACGTGCCCGCGAGGGTCAAGAGCAATTGCTCGTCGGAGGCATCAAACGCGTGCGGGCGCGGACTCTCTACATTCAACACGCCAATTACCCGGTCGCCGAGGCTCAGCGGGACGGCTAACTCCGAAATGGTGCGGGTATCCCACGCCACATAATCATGTACTTGCCGCACATCGCCCACGCGCTGGGGCTGGTTCGTCTCGGCGGCGCGCCCAATCACGCCACGCCCCACGTGAGTCATCAAGTCGGATGAGAGCGCGGCCGGGAACCCAACCGTCGCGCGACTGCGGAGGGTGCGTGTATCGCCGTCGAGCAACAGAATGGCGATGCTGGCCTCGGGGAACACCCGGCTTAAAGCCGTCACCGCGCTGTGCAACGCCTCGTTCAGGTGCGTGGCCGCCGCCGCCGCGCGCGTCACCTCGTACAACAAAGTGCGCTTCGTCAACTGGTCGTTGGTCGCGTTGAATAAGCGCGCATTCTCCAGCGCCAGCGCCAACTGGTCGGTCACGGCTTGCACCAACGCCAAATCATCCTCCTCCCACTCGCCCCCTTGCGCCTCAAAGAAATCAAGCGCGCCAATGGTTTGGTTCTGCAACTGAATGGGGATCGCCAGGCCGCGCCCGGTCAGCGGGGCCGTTGCGTCCGGCAGGGGCGTGCGATGATGGTCATCGAAGACAAACACCGCGCCCTGTGCCAACGCGGCGTCCAAAGTGGGGGTGGTGAAATCACCGACCGCTTGCAACCCGGCCCCGCTATCCAAATACCCCCAGGCTTGGTCGCCCTGTTTGTCGAGCAAGGCCCGCCACTCGATGACCGTCAAGCGTTGGCTGTCACGCGGGTTGGCCGCCTCTTCAATTGGGGTCGGAGGTAACTCGTTGGCTGACGGCGCGTTGATGTCGCTTGCCACGGGAGTTGCCAACTCGGGCGTGGGTGCTGGCCCCGGCGCGATTTCAACCGCGCCCGGCGCGTTGACTGCTTCCCCGGCTGGGGGTGCGCTCGCGGGCACGCCGAAGGGCCGGGGGGCCGCCTCGGGTTCTGGAAGCGCGGCGGTTTCCGCGAGCGGCGGGGGCGGCTCATCGCTGGGGGCCACCGGCTCCGCGTCGGGCGCCGACTCGAGCGCGGGGATGTCCGTCAGCGCCCAGGCCGCGTTGTGTTCGATGATGGGCGGGGCTTCAATCTGCGCGGGGGGCGGCGGAAGTTCAAAGCCCGGCTCCGGTTCCATCTCGGTCAGCGGCGATGGGGCGAGATGGGTCACGCCCTGATAACCAATCAAGCGGCTGTGTTCGTCGAGCAGGGGCCGGCCATGGGTCACAAGGCTCACGGTGGCCCCGTCCTTGCGGCGCGCGGTCAGGCGCAGGTCGTCCAGCGGGCCGCTAATGCCGATATGCGAGATGGCCGAGGCAATCACCGGGTCAACATCGGAATCCTGGATGAGGAAGTGGGTGAGGCTGTGCCCGCGCATTTCGTCGGGGGTATAGCCCAGCACGCTGATGACTTCCAGCGAGCAATAGGTGTAATACCCGAGCGTGTCGGTTTCCCACGTCCACCCGAGCAGGCGCGGTTCCTCCGGGAGGGCCGGGGGGCCGGGCGCACGGGGCGGTTCCGGCTCGGGCGGCGGGCTGTCTTTTTCAACCGCCAGCCGGTTGGCGAAGAGGCCTTCAAGCTGACGGCGGAGTTTTTTGTTGGGCATATTGCATCAGTTCTTGCGCCAGTTCCCGATATTGGAGCGCGGCGCGGCTGGTGGGCGCGTAGTCGGTGATCGGCTGACCCAGCACGGCGCTTTCGCGCACTTTGGTGTCAATTTCGATGACGCTGTTCAGCACGGCATCGCCATAGGCGGTCTTCACTTGCTCGTGGATGTCCTTATGAATGCGGTTGCGGCGATCAAACAGGGTGATGAGGATGCGATAGCTCAGACGCGGGTTGGCCCGGTCGCGCAGGTTACGCACCAAGTCGAGCATTTCGTTCAGGCCATAGGCCGAGAAGTATTCGCACTGGGTCGGGATGATGAGCAGGTCGGCGGCGGAGAGCGCGTTGAGGGTGATGGAGCCGAGCGCGGGCGGGCAATCGCACAGGATGATGTTGTAGGCGGTGAGCCGGGCCAGCGCTTGTTGCAGGGCGCGTTCGTGGTTGTCGCGCACATGCAGGAATTTCTCGACCATCTGCATGTTCTGGCTGGAGGGCAGGAGGTCGAGGCCGGGGATGCTGGTCTCGCGCGTGACGGCCAGCGGGCTGTGGTTGCCGAGCAGGACATCCGCCAGGGTGCGGTGCAAGTTGCTCGGGTTCACCCCCAGCGCCAGGCTGAGATTGGACTGCGGGTCGAGGTCAATCGCGAGCACTTCGTTGCCCAGTTCCACCAGCGCCGCACCCAGTGAGACGCAGGTGGTGGTTTTGGCGACGCCGCCTTTTTGGTTACTGATAGCGATGATGAGAGGAGTCATAGGCATAAAAAGTGACACGGTTGCTTAGGGGGCGTTCAATTGAACGCCCCTACGCATGGTTGATTTCAATGATGACCATTGTCGCCATTATTTCCATTAGACCCGGCGGCTGGTTCGTCGCTGGCCGGGGGCGCGGCGGTGCTGACGGTTGGCCGCGCGCCGAGGCGCACCACGCCCTGACTGACGCCCAGCGCCTGCCGGAGTTCGGTGACGGCAATCTTGAGCATTTGGTCCATATCGCCGGCGGCGCGAATTTTGCCGGTGATTTCGCCGGTCAGTTTTTCGCGGCGGGCCTGGCGCGAGGTCTTCTCAAACAGGCGCGCGTTTTGCACGGCCACCGCCAGTTGGTCGGCAATGGTGGAGAGAATGGAGACATCACTCGCGCCGAAGGTGTTGGCCTGGGCGCTTTGCAAATCCAACGCGCCAATGATTTCGTCGCCGCTCAGGAGTGGGAGCACGGCCTCGGAGCGTGTTTCGGGGAGCAAGGGGTGGGGGAGATAGTCGGGTTCAAGTGCGACATCGGCCACGATGCGCGGTTGCCGCGCGGCGGTGGCGACGCCGATGAGGGAGCGCGTGCCGATGGGCACCTGCAACCGTTGGGCCAGCAGTTCCCCGGCGGATTGCCCGGTGGCCGCGCGCAGGCTGGCCTGATTGGACGACGGTTCCACGATGAAGATCAGCGCGGCATACAACCCGAAGTGATTGCGGATGAGGTCGAGGGAGGTCTGTAAGAGTGAGTCGAGATCAAGCGTGGCGGTGGCGGCGCGGCCCACTTCGGCGGCGGCGGCCAGTTGTTGCGCGCTCCGTTGGGTGGCGGCGAACAAGCGCGCGTTTTGCACCGAGGTGGCGATTTGGTCGGCCATGGTTTGCAGAACGGCCAGGTCCACTTCGGAGAAGGCGTTGGGTTGGGTGGACTGCACATCGAGCGCGCCAAACGTCAGGGGGCCGACACTCAGCGGCAAGGCCAGTTCCGAGCGGGTTTCGGGCAGGAGCGGGTTGGCAAAGCGCACGGCTTCGAGGCCCACATCCAACGCCACCCGCGCTTTGCGCTGGCTGATGGCGGTGCCGACCATGCTTTGCCCACCGATTTCGAGCCGGTGTTTGCGCTGGAGCAGAGTCTGCCCGGCCTCGCCGGTGGCGTGTCGCAGTTCGGCCCAGCGCCCGGTGTCATCGGTCATGAAGATGGCGACGTAGTACAGTTTGAAGCGCTCGCGGATGAGTTCCACCGCCTGGCGCACCAGCGCCTCGGGGTCGAGCATGGCGTTGGAGGTGCGGCTGACTTCGGCGGCGGTGGCGAGTTGCTCGGCGCGCCGTTGGGTTTCTTCAAACAGGCGCGCGTTCTGAATGGCCGCGCCGATGTTGGCGGCAACGGTGGTGAGCAGGGAGAGGTCGGCGTCGTTGAACAGCCCGGCTTGCTCGGTGCTTTGCACATTCACCACGCCGATGACTTCATTGCCGGTGATAATAGGCACGCCGAGAAACGAGCGCGCGGGTTTGCCCACAATCTTTGCGCCGAGTTCGGCCATGCGCCGTTCGGTATCGTGGTTAAGCAGGAGCGGGCGGCGGGTGTGAATAATGTGGGACGACACGCCCTCGCCCAGGGGGAAGGGGTCAATGGTGATCCGCTCGGCGCCCTCGGCGAGGAAGGGAATTTCGATGAGGTTGGTCCGTGTGTCGTAGAGCGCGATGTACCCGTTGGGCACGTTGAAGACTCGAATGAGACTCTCGCCGACCTGGCGCAACTGCTGGCGCAAATCCAGCCGGGTGGTGAGGGCCTGGGAGATTTGATTGATGACGCCCAGTTCCGACACCCGTTGCTGGGTCTGCTCGATGAGCCGGGCGTTATCGAGCGAGAGGGCGATTTGGTCGGCGATGGCTTCGGCCAGCACGCGCTCGTCGGCCGTGAAAGCGCCACTCTCGGGCGGGAAGGCCACGCTGATTTCGCCAATGCTTTCGCCGCGGACGTTGAGGGGCAGGGTGTAGCGCGGGGCGGCCTCATCCACCGGGGCGGCGCGCTCAGCGTCTTCGGTAAACACTTCGCGCAAGGCCCCCGCTCGGCGGATTTGGCGGTATTCATCCCACCCTTGCCGGATGAAAACGCGGTTGAGGTCTTCCACTTCCTTCAGCGAAGTTTGCAAGCGTTCCACCAGATCAATATTTTCGAGGCTGGTGGCCACCTGCGTGGCCGTATCTTGCGCCAGAGTGATTTCGTCGGGCGTCCAGTAACGATCGCGGCCAATTTCATGCAGGTTGAATACGCCCAGTAATTCACCACGAACGAGCAGGGGGAGGGCCAGACTGGCACTGGTCCCGGCTGGCACCAGCGGGTCGCCGCTCGAGGCGATGACGGCTGTCCGGGTGCGGGCGGCTTCTACGGCAGCGGGAAGCGGGTCAGGGTGGGGGGGCAGGGCGGGCACATCGGGCCGGGTGTATTCCTGCACGAGACCAAGTTCGCCGTACGGCATTTGGAGCCAAATCAGCGCGCGGGCGGCGTTGAGGGTGCGGCCAATCTGTGCGGCGGCAATTTCCAGCGCGGCGGCGCGGGTGGTGGCGGCGCGAATGTCGGTAAAAATCTGATTCGCGGTGGTTTGCAGTTCGGCGCGGCGGCGAGCTTCGGCCAGCAGGTTGCGGTTGGCGAGCGCGATCGCGACCTGATCGGCGGCGACTTGCACCAGACGTATTTCTTCATCCCGATATTCCGCCGGGTGCGGGCCGCCGACTTCCAACACGCCGCTGACCTGACCCGCTGTGAGGAGGGGGACGAGTATGACGGAGTGCAGGCCAGCGCGCGCATAAGTGGCGCGGGTGAGTGATGCCAGGCGGGTGTCGATGGCGAGGTCGTTCACCGCCACGGTGGCCGGGTTGGCCCACAGGCTTTGGGCATCGGGGACCTCCGCCGGGGAAGAATGTGCTTCCCCGGTCCAATCCCCCTGAACGGTCAGCGACCCCAGGTGATCAATGGATCGGACCTGACCCGCATGGACTTGATAACGCGCAATGGCGGCCCGTTCGGCCCCGGCGGGCAAAGCATGCAGGATGATGTGGCGGAGCATATCGGCCACGTCGGTGGCACGGGCGATGCCACTGGTGATTTCGTAGAGTTGCGAGGATTCGCGCAGGGCCGCGTTGGTCTGGTTGAAGAGTTGGATATTGACGAGCGTGAGGGCGATCTGGTCGGCGGCGGTTTGGAGCAGGCGGATGTCGCGCGCCTCGAAGGTATAGGGCTGGGCGCTGGTCACTTGCACCATGCCGTGCAGTTGCCCGCCGCTGGTCAGGGGCAGGCACAATAAGGCCCGCACGCCCCACTGGGTGTAAGTGGCGCGGCTGACATCATCCAGGTACGGCCCGGCGTTGATGTCGCTGATCGCCAACGGCAAGTCCAGCGGGAGGGTGTTGAGGAAGGGCAGTTGCTCGCCCGCTAACATGGTTCCGCTGAGCGCCCGCGAGTTGGAGCGCAATTCGCGATGGGCGACGATGGTCGCGCGGTTCACGAACCGCGCCCGGGCGGGGCCGGTCAGCGCCGGGCGTGAACCATACTCAAAGGTCAGGATGGCCACCGTCGTGGTCCGGGCGGGCAACAAATCGCCGGTGAGGGCGTTGAGCACGGTTGTGTAGTCCGGCGCCCCGGTGAGGGCGCGGCTGAATTTTTCGAGCGCCGTGGCTTCGCGCAGGCTACGCTGGGTGGATTGAAACAGGCGCGCGTTTTGCAGGGCGATGGCCAGCTGGTCGGCCAGGCCTTGCAGGAGGGCGGCGTTGCTCTCGTCGAAGGCGCCGGACTCGGTGGATTGCACGTCCAGCGCGCCCAGCGGTTGGCCGCCGGCCAGGAGGGGCAGGGCAATTTCGGAGCGGGTGTGGGGCAACAGCGGGTTGGCGAACCGCACGGCCTCCTGCCCCACATCCAGGGCAATGCGGGCGCGGCGCTGGGCAATGGCGGTGCCGACCATGCTTTGGCCGCCAACGGCCAGTTGGTGGCCGCGCGCTTTCAGGGTTTGTCCGGCCTCGCCCGTGGCTTCTTGCAGAACGGCTTGCTGGCCCGCTTCATCAATGACGAACACAGCGGCATAGTAGAAGCCAAAGCGGTCGGTGATGAGGTTCACCGTCTGCCGCACCAATTCTTCGGGGTCCAGCACTGACGAGGCGGCGCGGCCCACATCGGTGCTGGCTTGCAACTGCGCGGTGCGGTTGGCAACTTGCACTTGCAGATTGTTGATGAGCGCGCGGAGCTGACTGGTGAGGCTGTTGAACGCCTCGGCCAGCGTGGTAAATTCGGCTGGCCCCGAGGGGGTGGCGCGCTGATACAGGTCGCCGGCCGCGATGGCGGTGGCGGCCCGGGTGAGCGCGTTGATGGGGCGGCTGATGAAAGCGGCGGTGGCGGTAGCGGTCATCACCACCAACGCCAGGATGATGAGGCCAAAGAATGTCGTCAGCTTCACGGTGCGCGGGATACTCGCCAGCGCCTCCCGCTCGGCTTGGCGGACCACCACCCGCCACCCCAATTGAGTCAGGGGTTCCAGGGTGGCCGGTTCACGCCCGGTGGCAGTGTTGCGGAACGACACATGGGCCGCCCCATCGCTGGTCTTGAGCGGGGAATAGGCGATGATGGTCGAAACGTCTTGCTGATTCGGACTCCGTAACCAGTTGGCGGTTGGCCGGTTGAAAACCTCATCTGGCAACCACAGATTATTTTCGACTCTGGTATCGGCATCCCCACTGGCCAGTGTGGTGCGCTGGTTATCCAACAAATCCAGATCGGTTTCGATCCCGGTCGCCATTTGAGCGGCGAAACTCGCTTGCAACTGATCGAGCTGGTAAATGCTGGCGGCCACGCCAATGATGGCGTCGTACTCTCGGGACGGGATTGGCACCGCGATCAGCAACTGCGTGGCATTCGTGGCTGGGTCGAATTGAAGTTGGCTGATATAAATATCGCCCAAGCCATTGTTGAAGGCGGCTTGCCACCACGCCTCATCCCCATAGTAATAGTGCGCTGGTTTGCTCTCGCCCGACGCGCCAATCAATGCGCCTTGAACATCGGTGAGCAAGATCTGGCTGTGGCCCGGGTTGTTGCCGATAAACCCGTGGGCCTCCGACCCCGCCGGGCCATTGAAATAGAGTGTCACCAAACTGCTGGTGGCGTTCAACGTTTGCCAAGTGGCCTCTTCTTGTCGCAATTCGGCCACCAGCTCCGGTGTGCCGCGCCTGGCGCCGTAGCGCCGATAGGCGCTGGTGATGAGCGTGACCACGCCGCTTTGCCGCCCCAAGCCTTGCAAGGCCACAATTTGTTGCTCGAGCGTGTTGCCCACCCGTTCGGCGTTGATCTCGGCCAGGGTTTGAAAGTTCTGCCCGACTTGGGCCACTTGCGCCGTGCCGGTTTGCGCCAGCAGGACGACCATGACCACTAGCGTGGAGACCGCCGAGATGCCGATGAAAACGATGGCCAACTGCGTGCCGAGATTGAATTGGATATGGCGGAGTTGGGTGCGCCAGAACAGGGGGGCAAGCAAAATGAGAAAGACGGCTAATAGCCCCAGGATGCCTAGGAACCCAAAGCGCGAGACCGCGAGTGGGTCAAGACGCCCGGCGGGCGCGAGCCACAAGTCCACCGCCAACAGGGCCGCCCCACCGCACAGCGCCAGCACCGAGTAAAAGGGAATGCGGCGCGGTTGCCCGGCCAACCCGGCATCAATGGGGATAATCATGGCGAGCAGTGCGCCAATCACCCAATAGTCAATGACCCATAATGGCGGGACCACCACAACCAGCCAGAGCGAACTGGCGATCAGCGCCAGCCCCAACCGGGGGCGGTTGCGGCGCGCCACCAAGTACCAACTGACCCAATGCGTCACTGGCACGGTCAGCGTCAAACCCGCCAGGATCAAATAACGGACATCCTGGGTGCGGATAAAGACCACCCCCAGAATGGCGCAGATGGATAAGCCAATGACGGTGGCCGTGAGGGTGAGGAGCAGGAACTCGCGCCGGGTATTGCTGGCGGGCAAGTTGGCCGAGGTATTCATACGATCCGGCCTCCCGGGGGGGCGTGGCCGTTGCCGCCCGCGTTACTCAAGTTGGCGTCACCCTTCACTTCAATCACCACCTGGGGTGCGCGCAACGCCTGCCCCAGTTCCCGCGCCGCCGTTTCCAAAATTGACTCCACGGTTTGCGAGGCGCGCAGTTTGCGGGTGATGGCGTTGATGCGCGTTTCGCGTTGCGCCAGGCGGCGCGTCTCGGTAAATAGGCGCGCGTTCTGCAAGCCGATGCCCACCGTGGCCGCGATGGTGGACAGCAAGCGCACATTGGCCTCGGTGAACAGGCCCTCCCGCTGGAGGCTTTGCACGCTGATAACCCCCACCACTTCCTCGCCGACGATGATGGGTACGCCCAGGAACGAGCGGGGTAATTGCCCCACGACCATGGCCCCCAGTTCGGCGGCGCGCCGTTCGGCGTCGTGGTTGATGAGCAGTGGCCGTCGGGTGTTGATGATCACCGACGATAACCCGCGCCCCAGCGGGACGGGCGGAATGTGAATGATTTCGTCGCCCTCGCGGAAAAACGGCAGTTCAATCATATTCGTCGTTTTGTCGTACAGCGCGATGAAGCCGTTTTGCACGCCAAAGGTTTGCAAAATCTTTTCGCCCGCCGTGCGGACTAGCTCGGCGAGATTTTGTTGGGCGGCCACCACATCGCTGAGACTATTGATCACGGTTAACTCCGCCAGACGTTGTTCGGCGTCTTCAAATAACCGGGCATTGTCGAGCGTGAGCGCCAGACGGTCGGCCACGCTTTCGAGAATGGCCGTGTCGTGTTCGCTCCACTGCCGCTGGGGATCAATCTCCTCCAGGCTCAGCGTGCCGATGACTTCGCCGCGCAGGACGATGGGGCGCGCGAGACTGTGCGCCGGGGCGCCGACCGCGCCCGGCGCGGCATCCTCCGCCACGAACGCGTCCCCGCCCTCGGGGAGAAACTTATCCCACGCTTCCCCGGTCAGCCGCCGGGTCAACTGACTTAATTCCTGCACCGCGCTCTCAGCGCGCGCCAGCAGGCGCTGGTTTTCGTCGGCCAGCGCTTTTTGTTGGTTGGCCGATTTTTGGGCCTCGGCCAGCAATTGCTGGTTGGTGCTGGCGAGCGTGGCCTGCTGTTGGAACGAGCGCGCATTTTCAATGGCGATGGCGATTTGGTCGGCCAGGATGGTGAGCAGGGCCACATCTTCTTCGGCGAAAGCGGCGGGTTTGGTGCTTTGCACATCGAGCGCGCCGATGACCTGCCCGCGCACTTTGAGGGGCAGGGCCATTTCGGAGCGGGTGAGCGGCAGGTCGGGGTTGTCGAAATATACGGCGTCATGGCCCACGTCCGAAGCGATGCGCGGTTCGCCTTTGCCGGTGACATAGCCCACAATGCCAACCTGCCCGACCAACAGGCGGTGGCCGCGCGCCAGCATCCGCTTACCGCCCTCGCTATTGGCGGCTTGCAGGAGCGCGTACTTGCCCTCCGAGTCGAGCAGGAAAATGCTGACATGGTAAAAGCCAAAGCGCTCGCTGATGAGGCTGGTGACTTGGGGCAACAATTCTTTGAGGTCCAGCACGGCGGCCACGGTGCGGGCCACCTCGGCGCTGGTCTGGAGTTGGGTGGCGCGATAGCGCATTTTTTCGGAGGCTTGCGCCAGTTCGGCGGTGCGTTCGGCCACGCGTTGTTCCAGGCCCATGAGCGTCTGGCGCAACTGGCTGGTCATCGAATTGAAGGTGGTGGCCAGCGTGCCAATTTCGTCCCCGGCTTCCACGCGGGCCTGAGTCGCCAAGTCGCCGCCCGTGACGCGCGCGGCGACGTTGGTGAGCCGGGTGATAGGTCCGGTGAGCAACTGGGCGCTGAGGATGGCGGCGAGCGCGGCTACGATGAGTGCTACCGTGCCGGTGAGCAGGGAAGCCTGCGCCACGGTGTTTACCGCGGCCAGCACGCTGAGGGTGGGCCGATGGACGATAAACGTCCAGCCGAGCGCGGCGATGGCGGGGCCTTTCTCGGGGTCTTGCGAGGTGATTAATGCCTGCGAGACCACGCTCGGCTCGCCTTCATAGATCAGCTCGGTAAACGTGGCAATGGATTCGAGACTGGCTTGCGCTTCGGGCGAGAGTTGCGCGATGCCGCCACCGATTTGCAGAAACTGGCCGCCGGGGAAGATGAGGCCCGAGCCGACCGGGGCGGTGGAGGCCAGAATGCTCGAGAGCACTTCGAGATTGTAGTTGGCGCTGACGATGCCCACGAGTTCGCCAGTGGGTTGTCCATAAATGGGCACCGCAATTTGGCTGACCAGACGGCCCGTGACCGGGTCGAAGGTCGGTGGCCCAATATAGACCTGGCCGGTGCCGCTGTTGAACGCGGTGCGCCACCACCCCTCATTGGAGTGAAAATAGGAGACCTCACGGCGACTGGCGGCGATGTTCACACTGCGGTTGTCGGTGATGAGAAGATCCAGATTTTCCGGGAAGGCGGTTTGGAATTCGAGCAGTTCGTCGGTCAGGGAATTATTGAGCACCGACTGCACGAGTGGGTCGGCGTTGTTGTTGTTCACATCCGCAAATCGCCACTGCCGATCGAGCGTGGTAATTTCGGACTGGGGGCGGGTGTTGGCGCGGCTGGCCGCCGCGGCAAAGTCATGCACCGCCGTGTTCAGGGCAAAGGCCTGGAGCAGGTCGGTCTCGCGGGCCAGCAGGTCGCCGATGGTTTGTCCGCGGCTGGCGGCGAGCGTCTTCAGGTTGGTTCCGGCTTCAGTGGTGAGCCGATCGCGAATGAGACGATTATTGATGAGCGTGACCGCGCCAATGGAGACGACGGTGACGGTGAGAAAGGCGATGAGGAGTTTGGTGCGCAGGGAAAAATTGTTGAATTGCCGCGCCAGAATGAGCGCGTACGCGATGAGGAGAGACGCCAGAATGAGCGGCAGAAAACTTTCCAGGGCGGCCGGGAGGGCGAGTTGCCAGGCGGGCGAGAGCAAATCAAAGCCGAGCGCCAACCCGCCCGCCACCAGGCTGGAAAAGGTGATGCGCTGAGCGGTGGCTTGGGGCACCGCCTGAAATACCGTCAGGCCAATGAGGAGCGGGAAGCTCAAGCCTAAAATGACGCCCATGTTGGCAATGCTTACGCCTGCATAGAGCACCAACGCATCGCCAGCCAGCACCACCAGCCAATTGGCCAGTGCGAGATTGCCAGTTTGCACAACCGCCAGGCCAGCCACAATGGCCACGCATAAGATGGCATCCAGAACAGCGAGGCCAATCAGTTGCCAGCCTCCAATGGTCACGGCCAGATAACCGTAGGCTAGTTCGGAAATGATGGCCGCAATTAAAGTAAAGACCAGGCTCCGGAAGGTATTGGTTTGCCGGATGGGCAGGGGGGTTTTATGGGTCATGCCGCCTCCTTGTCATCCGGGCCGGAGGTATCCGAGCGCTGATGCCCGAGCCGGGCAACGGCCCGGGCGCTGCCAGTGGCCCGCCGCAATTCCTCGACGGCGATTTGGAGCACACTTTGCACGGCGGTGCCGCCTTGCAGGCGGGCGCTGATGTTGGCAATGGTCTGTTCGCGCTCGGCCCGCCGCCGGGTGTCATCGAGCGTCTGGCGGGTGCGTTCCAACAGGCGCAGGTTTTGGATGGCGATGGCGGTTTGGTCGGCCAGCGCCTGCAAGGGGCGCAATTCCTCATCACTAAAAATGTGAGGTTGGCTGGTGGCCGCCATGAAGACCGCAAGCAGTTCGCCGGCGGCCACGAGCGGGACGAGGGTCAGCGCTTGCAGGCCCTGAGGCTCAAAAACGGCGCGGCTTTGGTCATCCATATCGGGGGCGGTTAACGCGGGGAGGCGCAGAGGCGCGTGGGGCGTAATCAGTTTCAGGATCGGCAATTCGTCCGGGGTGTAGCGCTGATCCAAATGATATTGCGCGCCCAGGTGTTGATCCCACGCGGCGGTCCAGGTCAGCGCGGTCACTTGTTGGCGCCAGTCCACTTCGATGAAGCCAATGACGAACCGCCGGTAGTGGGCTTCCAGGGCGTGCATGAGCACGGTGCGTAAAATTGTTTCCATATCGTGCGCGGCGGCAATATCCCGGCTGGCGTTGTAGAGGCGCGCGGTCTGCGCCAGGGTGGCGCGGGTGGTTTCAAAGAGGCGCGCGTTTTCGAGCGCGAGGGCCATGCGTTCGGCCACCGCTTGGGCTAGTTCAGCATCTTCGGGGAGCCACTCTCCCAGCGAGCGCTTAATAGCCAACGTGCCCAACTGTGCGTCACCCACATGGATGGGGAAGTGGAAGCTATCGGCGCTGGAGGGGAATTGGGTGGCCGGTTGGATGGAGACGCCATCGTAGCGGAAGGTCAACGCGTCGGCGCCGCTCCCCGCCACGGATTTGCGGGCTTCGGCTTGCAGGGCGCGCAGTTCGTCGAGACTGCGGCGGGTTTCGGCAAACAGCCGCGCATTTTCAATGGCCACCGCTAGTTGGTCGGCCAGGGTTTGCAACACGGCAATGTCGTCAGGGGTGAAGGCGTTGGTCTCCACCGATTGCACATCCAGCGCGCCAATGAGTGTGCCGCGCGCCAGCAAGGGCAGGGCCATTTCGGAATGGGTTTCGGGCAGGTCAGGATTTTGAAAGTGCACGGCATCGGCCCCCACATCCAGCGCAATGCGCGGTTGTCCGGTGCTGGTGACGAAGCCCACGATGCCCTGTTGACCCACCCGCAAGCGGTGCGCGCGCCCCAGCATCCGTTGCCCGCCCACACTGTTGGCCGCCCGCAAGATCGCCCACTCGCGCGTGTCATCAATCAGGAACAGGCCAACATGATAAAAGCCAAAGCGCTCGCTGATGACCTCCGCCGCCAACTTGAGCAAGGCCGGCAAATCCTGCAAGGTGGTGGCCACCCGCGCGACTTCGGCGCTCACCGCGAGTTGCGTGGCCCGGCGGCGGCTTTCGCTGAGGAGCCGGATATTTTCCAAGGTGGCCGCGGCCTGGGTGGCAAACAGTTGGGCCACGCGCTCATCCTCGCCGGTAAAGTAGCGGCTGTGTGGCGCTTTGGTGATGACCAGCACCCCTAGCGGGTGACTGGGACTGGTGAGGGGCACCGCCAGCACGGCATTCCCGGTGCCAATCACTTGCCCGGTCTCGGTGGTGATGTTCGAGACGCCTCGGCGGAACGCGCGTCCGCTCTCGAACACTTGCCGCGCCACCTCGCGGTCGGCTTGCGCCTGGCGGTTGGGGACGCGGCTCACCGCGCCGGTGGCGATATTGGCGGTCAGACTCAGTTCCAGGGGGGCCGGGCCGGTCGTGCCGGGCGCGGCCAGCCACAGGCTGACATTTTCGCCGTGGATGAGGCGGGCGGCGCGTTGGGTGATGAGTTCCATGGTCGCCGCCGGGTCTTGCGTGGTCGTCAAATCCAGCGCGGTTTCCGAAAGGTAAGCCATCTGCTCGGCGCGCGTTTGCTCCAGACTGTACCGCGCCGCGTTGTTGATGGCGACGGCGACCTGGTCGGCCAGCGCTTGGAGCATAATCGCATCCGCCTCTTGAAAAGCATTGCGGGTGGTGGCGTGCACGTCCAGCACCCCGAGCAACCGCTCGCCCACTTGCAACGGCAGAACGATTTCGGAGCGCGTGGCCGGGAGCAAAGCATGCTTGCGATATTGCGGATGGGTGGTCACATCGGCGGCGACGCGCACCATGCGGTCGGCCAGCACGCCGCCGATGAGGGACGTGGAGCCCAGTTCGACTTGCAGACCCTGCTCTTTGAGTTTCTGACTCTCGCCGCCGACGGCTTCGCGCAAAACGGCGTAGCGGCCAGCCTCGTCCAGCAGGAACAGGGCGGCGTGATAATAATTAAAGCGCTCGCAGATGAGCGCCAGGGTGGTGAAATACAATTCGTCGAGATTGAGGATGGACGACGCGGCGCGCCCGACGGCGGCGGCCACTTGTTGCCGTTCGTAAGCCCGCCCCAGTTCGGTCTGCACCGACTGCCGCAAACTCCACATCAGGACGGCGCCAAAAATAATAATCATCACACTCGCGCCCACCAGAATGGCTTGCACCGCGCGGAAAATGATGGCGGCCTCGCTGGTGGTGGCGATGAATTTCGCCTCCTGATTCAAATACAAAGCGTCCAAAGCCGTTTCCGACTCGTCAAAAGCGCGGCGCAATTCCAGACGCGCCGCGTTCGCCCGGGTGCTATCTGCGACTGGACCCAGACTAAAGACTTGCGCGTCGTAAATTTGCAGGAGTTCATCTACCCGCGCAAAGGCCAACGCATATAATTCCTGCTCGGCTTCGCTTTCGGGGGTTGGCACGGCGGCTTGCAAAGCCTCGCGGCGGTTGGCCACCACATCCCGGGGGCCGACCAGATCGGCCAGGTTAGGCAAATCCAGGCCGAGTTCCGCCGAGGTCAACGCGTCGAAGCGCAGGACTTCGTTGCGGAGCGCCGCCACCAGGGGCAGTTCCGTGGCGCTCTGGTCGGTCTCGGGCAGAATCCGGTTGAGTTGGACAAAATTGACTCCCAGGACGACCAACGTCCCGAGACCCAGGACTGCCACGGCCAGGATGAGCAGGACGACCCGTTGGGGCACGCTGGCGCGCGTCAGGGCTAAGCGGGCCATTAGGGCGCCTCCGGCGGCCCGGCCGTTTCCGGGGTAAAAGTCGGCTGAAAATGCACGACCACTTCCGTCGCACCCAGCGCCTTGCCCAGCTCCCGAATCCCATTTTGCATGATGGTCGCCGGATTAAGGCTGGCGCGCATTTGGTCGGCGATCTGGTTGATCATTTGCTCGCGGCGGGAGCGGCGTTGGGCTTCCTCGAAGAGGGTGGCGCTTTCGAGCGCCACGGCGAGTTGCGCGGCAATGGTGTCAATGATGGCTTGCTCTTCCACGGCAAAGGTGGTAAGCGCCCCGTGGAGTTCCAGCGTCCCGATCACTTCATCGCGCACCCGCAAGGGGATCAGCAACGGCGGCCCGGCGGGGGTGACGGCGGTCCCAGCGACTTCCGGTTCCAGGTTATAAACGATCTCGCTGGGGTGTTCCTGCAGGAGCGAGCGCAAACCACCGCCAGCCACCTGCTGATAGCGGCGTTGCATTTCCTGTAAATTGGATTGCGTGGTTTGGAACAGTTCGGCGTTTTCGATGGCCACGCTCAACAAGTCGGCGAGCGTTTGGAGCACTTGCAGATTGCTGTCGGGAAAGGCATTGGGCTGAGTGCTTTGCACATCCAGCGCGCCCAACAGCCGCTGACCGATGATGAGCGGGATACATGCCTCCGACCGGGTGTTGGGGAGCAACGGATTTTTGAAGTGGTACGGATCCTCAACGGTTTCACCCGCCACGCGCGGGCGGCGATGCTGGGTGACCCAGCCGACCAGCGACTGGGACCCGATGGCCAATTTATGCCCGCGCGCTTTAAGTTGTGCCCCGACCTCGCCGGTGGATTCGCGGAGAACCGCATAGGCGCCCGCCGCCTCCACCAAAAAAATTGAAGCGTGATAGATGTTGAAACGCTCTCGAATGAGTTGCAACGCCGTCTGCAAGAGTTCATCGAGATTACGCACCGAGGTGGTGACGCGCCCGATCTCGGCGGCGGCTTGCAACTGGGCGGTGCGCTCATTGACTCGGTTTTCAAGTTGGCCCAGGGTTTGTTGCAGTTGCGCGGTCATGCCATTCAAGGCCAGGGCCAGCGCGCCGATTTCGTCCTGGGCGGTGATGGGGGCGCGCGCGTTGAGGTTGCCCGCCGCAATTTGTTGAGCGGTGGCGGTTAGGCGCACCACCGGCTCGGTGAGAATTTGCGCCAGCCCCACTGCCAGCAAGGCCACTAGGCCGGCCAGGCCAATCACCAACCCGATGGCTTGTTGCGTCTGCGGGGTAATGGCTTCGATGATGGTGGTCTGGCGTTTTTCAAAGACGGCATACCAGGGCTGGGTTTTAAGCTGGGCCACTGCGGCGCGCTCAATGCCTTCATCAGCCGAGTCCGGATGCAACTCGCCGATGAAAGTCGCTTGGGTGGCGGCCTGAGTCAGGCCGGCCTTAAGCTCAGGCGCGTTGATACTGAGTTCGGCCAGCGGCAATATCGGCAGGCGGCCTTCGGCTTGCAAGTTGGAGAGAACCTCAGGGGCCAGCGGCATCACGGTTTTGAACCGGGCGACGGGGTTTTCACCATCAGCCAGGATGATGTCATGCTCATCAACCAGAATGGCGTGTGAGTGCTCCCCTAATAGTTCATTGCTTTCCAGGACAATTTGTTGAATCACCCCAGCGCTATAACGGGCGATCATCACCCCGGCCACTTCCGACACCGACCCGGCCACCGGGGCGGCAAAATAAACCCGCGCCCCGGCGCGCGGCTCAAAAAGCACCGGGGACACATAGGGCTGGTCGGTCGCCAACGGTTGCGTAAAGTAGAGTCGGTCAGCGAATGACTCGCCCAGGTTTTGCGTTTCGGTATCCAGCACCACCTGGCCGTTTTTATCCAACAGCGCATAAGATTGCAAATAGGTGCTCAGCCCGCTGGACGCGCCGCCACTGCGGTTTTTGCGGAGCGAAAACATAAATTTCAACACATTGATTTGCGCCGGACTGCCCGCGCGCTCGGCGGCCGGCAAGGCCAATAATTCGGTTAGCGCCGGAAACTGGGCCGCCGTGTTGATGGCGTCGAGATTGTTGCCGATAAAATCATCAAAGCGGTTGGCCGTCTGGATAGCGCCCGCGTGGAGGGAACTGTCGGCGGCGGCCAGTAGCACATTGCGCGTGTTCTGGATACTGAAGAACGCCAGGATGCCCAGCGCGCTCAGGGTCACACTCAAAAAAGCCACCAGCAACTTGTTCCGAAAGGTAAATGTGCGAAAGTCGCGCACCACCAAATAAACATAGATCACCAGCAGGCCGCCGATCAGCGCCAGCGCCGTCGTCTGGAAGGTCGGCGAAGGGGCGAAACGATTAGCCGGGCCGTAGGTATCCACCACAAAAGTGATTACCCCGGCGGCGACACTCAAAATAGTGAGACGGCGCAAGCCATTACCTGACAGACCCAACCCGATCCCCACAAGCGGCGCGAATAAAATCAGCCCGCCCCCGACGATTAACCCCAACCCGGCAACCCACAAGGCGCTTAGCGGGACATTGACCAACCCCGCGCCAAACAAAACCCACGCTCCCAGGCGGGCGCGTCCGGTGCGGGACAGCCAGCCCGCCACCCCACACAACAAAGTGAAGCCAATCCAACTCCCGCGCACGATTATTTCGATGGGCGTCAGCGCAATAGGCCAACTGAAATAAAGCGCTAAGCCATTGCCCAGTAGACTCGCCGCCCCCAGGGCCACGGCCACTTGGAAGACTCGGCGCCCCTCGGGGGTGGGCGAGATAAACGCGCGGGCCGCCCTCATGCCATATTCTCCGGAGACGAGGGGGTGGTTGGACTCTTGGAGGGTGAGCCGCGCCGCGCCTCAGGCCTCAGCCGCACCACCGCTTTGGTCGCATTAAAGACGCGCCCCAATTCAAACGCCGCGCTTTCCAGGATGGTATCCAATTGGGGCGATTGGTGAATTTTGTTGGCAAACTCAAACAGCAGTTGCTCCATCTGGATCAGGCGCGCCTGCCGACCAAACAATCGGCCATTCTCAATCGCCACCGCCAACTGGTCGGCGACAATTTGCAACGCCTCGAGATCAACGCCGCCAAAAGCATGGAGTTGGCGGCTGTGCACATCCAATACCCCAATGACCCGCTCGCCCACAAGCAAAGGGAGTGCAACTTCGGCGCGGGTTTCGGGCTGGAACTCGCTTTTGAGTTGGGCCGACTCTGGCCCCTCATCGGTGACGACACGCGCCGCGTGTTGGGCGATGACCGCGCTGATGAGAGAACTTGACCCCACCGGGATTTTGTGACCCCGCAGTTTAAGCTGTTCCCCCGCCTGACCCGTGGCCTCGCGGAGAACCGCAAACTCACCGGCCTCATCCAGCAAAAAGATGGAAGCGTGATAATAGCCAAAACGGGTACGGATCAGCTCCACCGCGCGGGTCATCAGCTCCGCGCTGTTAAGGCTGGCCGTCGCCACCCGGCCCACTTCGGCGGCGGCGGCGAGTTGGCGCGTGCGCTCGTTCACCCGGCTCTCCAAAGTGTTATACAAATCGCGCAACTGGGTGGTCATGCTATCGAAGGCTTGCGCCAACAGGCCAATTTCATCCTCGCGCTGAATATGCGTTTGCACCTGCAAGTCGCCACCGGCCATCCGGAGCGCGCTCTCAGTTAGGGCTTGGATGGGGGCCGTCAGTTGTCGGGTCACGATCAACACCCCCAGGACGCTGATAATCGCCGCCAGCGCGATGGTGCCGGCAAAGATGGTTCCGGCTTTGGCCAGCGGCGCGTAGGCCTCACTGACACTTTGTTCAACCAACAAAGCGATGGTATGGCGATCAAGCCAATTGTATACACCAACCACGGTTTGACCCTCGCTGGGGTACTGACCGTTGCCATCCTCATGATGAACTAAGGCCCGCACTATGCCATCACTGGCCGCGCGAGGCTGGCCTGGAGTGACCGGATTGCCAAGAATAAAACCATCACTGGTCACAATAAAGGAGCGCCCCGTGACCCCCAACCCCGGACTGGGCTGAACGATATCCAACAACCGGTCATTGGGGATCAGGCCCAGCAAGACACCGATGACCCCCAACCGAGTATCCACGATGGGCGCGGCGGCGACCAGCACAATGCTGGTCGCGCTCAAGCGGGGGTCATATTCCAACGGGGCAAAAGTCACCGATGCGCTGCGGGCTGTTCGGAAATAATCCTCGTCAATAAAATTCTGCCCAAGGATGGCCTGGCCGTTATCGGTGGCCAGCACCACTTCGCCGGTTTCGGCGTTGGCCAACAGGATGGCGATGAAGTTGGCGTTGTTCTCATCGTTGATATAAGCGTTGAACCGGGTTTGCAAGGTCACCTGAGCCGCGCGGATGTCGGCGGGCGTGGCGGTTGGCTGGATTAAAGTCTGGGTGGCAACCAGCACATCGGGCGCCGCCGCGAGGAAGTTCATCTCGGCCCCGCGATTGCTCGTCCACTCGTCAATTTGATTTTCTTTTAGACTGGAGAGCGACGTGAGCTGGGCGAGCACTTGCGCGGTGATATCACCTTGCGATTGACGGTAGAGGAGCAGGGCGACGGTGATGAGGGGGCCAAGGACCAACGGAAGCAACACGATGAGCAAATAACGGGCCAGGCCACCCCGCGCGCGTTCGGCGCGCACAGGCTCACGATTGGATTGAAAGATGTTGCTCGTCCATGGGTTACGCACGGAAAATTCCTTTGGCAATGACCGATGACACCCCACCTAAAAACACGAATACCTGCCGAGGCCGACCGGCCTCAGCCCGACAATAATTGTTTACTAAAGCTTTCCCGGCGGGTTGCCGATTGGAGGCGAAGCTTGAGAGATTGGGGAGGGTGGTGGCCGGTGGCGGCCAACGGAGGGTTGTAATCCAGGGTGGCTTGTCCAGAGAACCGGATTAACGTTCCCACACTGGTTCACCTCGGAGCAGGCGGCGAATTTGGTCGGGGAAACGGTCGGGGTCAAGCGGTTTGGCTAAAAACCCATCGAAGCCCGCCGACCGGGCTTTGGCCAACTGTTCTTGGCTGGCCTCTGCGGTGACCGCCACGATAATCGTATCCTTGAGCCGGCGCGCGGCGCGGACTTTGGTCAGGGCCGCGTAGCCATCCTCATAGGGCAAACGAATGTCCATGAGAATAAGATCAATTTTAGGGAGGGTGTCAGCGAATTCCACGACCTGCCAACCGGAGGTTTTCCATTCACAACGCGGGACACCCATATAGGCCAACATGCGCGCCATCAGCACGAAGTTGGATACATTATCTTCCACAATAAGCACTGTGGCGTCCTTGGGTTGAACCGGCTCACGAGCGGGCGGGGTGTCAGCCATAAGTTTTTCTCACTACACAAATAGGCATGCGCCCACAGGCGCATCAACTTTCCAGATACCGTGCGATCTGGCGCGGGAGTTGATCAACATCAATCGGTTTTTGAATATAACCATCACACCCGGCGGCCAGGGTTTTTTCTTTATCGCCCTTCATGACATTGGCGGTCAGGGCGATGACCTTGATTTTTTCCAGCCCGGGCAGGGCTTTAATCCGCGCGGTGGTGGTGTAACCATCCATTTCCGGCATATTGATATCCATCAGGATCAAATCCGGCGGGTTCGCGGCGGCCTGGGCTAAACCATCTTTGGCATTGATCGCCAAAATAACGATATACCCCTCAACTTCCAACACCCGCCGCACCAGCGTGCGATTCTCCGGGTTGTCTTCAATATATAAGATCTTATAGTTTAATGAAGGCATAGGCAAGCCAGGGCGCAGACTGGAGGCTTTAGCTCAGGGTACGATTGCCCTAATTATCCTCCGATGTGCCAAAGTTGCAATATAGAAATGGTTGCAAAATGCTTGCCAACTGCCAGTTGGGTTGGAATTCAGTTTGGGCGCTGATGGGGAAGCTTCGTTAGCCCGTCCATTCCGATTCGGTTGCTCGGTAATGGGCTGACCCGGGTGGGCACGCATTCGACAGATGGGTGAGTTACCCCCGACCAACAGGCTTGCGCCCTAATGCCCCATTTCGCTTAAGAAGGCCTGTACTGCTTCGAGATAGCGCGCGAATTGATCGTACCGGATGCTGTGGCCGGCCCCTGGAATTTGCACCCCGCGTCCCTGCCGCCAGAGTCGCGCTACTTCTTCCGCCTGCTCGACGGTGATGATGGCATTGCGTTGCCGGTTGTCGCCCAACAACAATAGGATCGGGCAACGGATCTGGGGGACGACTGACCGCCAGGGCGACTCCTCCATCGGATAGGCCCCGAAGAGGTCGAGTTCCACCTGGCGGCGCGCCTGCAAGGATAAATTCTGGTCGAAGTCCGACCAGTTAGGCGAATGTTTGCGGATTTGGGCTAACCCCGACTCAATGGTTCCGGCCTGAAGGCGCTGGACCCCGGCGCGCCAGTCGGCAATATAGGTCTGCCGATTGGCCCGGCGTTGCGCTACTTGGTCGGAGGTTTCATCCGTCGGTAACTCATACCAGGCCGGGTCTTCCAGCACGATGCAACGGGGCATGTCCGGGTATTGGGCCGCCATCTGGGCAATGGTCGCCGCGCCCATGGAATGCCCGATGAGCGCGGGCTTTTCGAGACGCAAGGCTTCCACCACGCCGACCAAATCGCCTATGCGATCAGCCTCGGTAAAGTGTCCCTGCGCGCGCTCCGACTGGCCATGACCACGGGCATCGTACATCACCACATCCCACGCGGGGGCCAACGCCTCCACCGTTCGGGTCCAATACAGGGCGTTGTCGGTAAAGCCATGCACCATCACCAGTGGGGGGTGCTCGCCGCCGGTGCGGTAATAATGCAGGCGGCGGGCATTAACTTGGAGATCACCTTCGAACCATTTCATGGGCGTAGCTTATCCTTGATGGGGTTTAGGTTTGGGTGCCCGCTAAAAGCACGCGGGCATGATGGTGCGTAAGGTGGTGATATAAAAACTCACCCTCCCGCGCCGGTATTGGCGGGAGGGTAAGTTTAAAGTGGTGGGGGTGCGGGCGACCGCTTAATTGGGCGACGGTTGCCCGCTGGGGGGCGCGGCCATGCGCTGGCCGGTCAGTGTGCCGATGTGCGCCAGCGCGCGGAAAGCGGCATCCCGCACGAGGGCCGACGGATCGCGCAGGCTGTTATACAACTCGCGCGCGGCCACCGGGTCGCCCAGGCGGCTGAGTGATTGCGCGGCGGCCATCCGCACCGGCTCATCGCCTTCTTTGAGCGCGCGATTAAGAATATCCAGCGCGCCTTTGCCCGGCGGCACGCCTGTGCCTTTGCCCGCCGCCCAGCCAATGAGCCAGCCTTGTGATTCCGGCGGGGCATAGGGTAGGAGGGTGAGGCCTTCGGGGTTTTTGGCGCGCTCAACAATTTCGGTGGCGGCGTTGCGGACAAACCACTGCTCATCGGACTGGGCTTGTTCGAGCAATTGGATGGCCCAGGCGTCTTTGATGTCGGCCAGGCCATAGACCGCCGCGCGGCGCACGCCGATGTCGGTGTGTTTGATGGCTTCTTTAAGCAGGCTCTGCCCTTCTTCTAGGTTGCGCGCCAACGCCTGAGCGCTGGCTTGTTTGACCGCATCGTCGCCGTTGAGCAGGCCTTGCGCCAGACCATCGAGGGCCGCGTCGGTGCCGATGTTGGCCAGGGCCAGGGCCGCCGCCCAGCGCACATCCAAAAATGGATCGGCGTAGAGCGCGATGAGTTGGGGTACCAAACTGGAATCGCCGACGGCGCCCAAACCCAGCGCGGCCAGCCGCCGATTGAACGGGTCGGGACTGCCGAGCGATTGTTTGAACATGTTGATTACCGCCGGGTCGTTGGAGGCCACAAACCCGGCGAGGGCGCGCAGGCGCAGATTTTCCGGTTGGTTGGGGTCCATCATCAGGCGCGCCAACCGTTTGAAGATCTCGGGTTTCCACCGGGCCGTGGCGGGGGTGTCACGCAACCACAGGGCGCAGGTCAGCATTTCGGTTTGCACCACATCCGCTGTTTGCTTGAGGGCGTTGACCACCACCGGGGTCAGGTCACCCAAGCCCGAGAAAAAGTACAAGGCGCGGGCCCAGATGGGCGATGTCCCCACGGCCATATCCGGCTGGGCCACGAGATTCTTAGCGGTGAAGAACGCCAGGGTGAGGGGATGCGAGAAGCTCAGTAGGTCTTTGCCGTGCTTCACTAATAGCCGCCGGTTGATGAGGTCGTCAACGAAATCATCAGTGTCCACTTCCACTTTGCCCTCGGCGGTTTTGAGGGCGGTGTCGCAAATGGCTACCATGTCTTTGCGCGACAACGCGGGTGTTTCCTGACTGAGCATGGCCGCGGCGATTTGGCCGAGCGCGGCTGGCCCGCTGGATTTGAGATTGAAGCGGCGGAGGTAGGCTTCGAGCCAGTCAATCGGGCGATTGCCGCGCGCATCCCCGGCGACGGCGGCCCAGACGCGGAGCGTGATCTCGTAGATGGTGCGCCCGTGATTGTTGAGGTGGAGCCAGCCCTGTAGGATAACCGGTTCGATGAGGGTAGGGACGTTGGATTTTTTGCGCGTCCGTATCAGCGCATCCCAGGCGGCCGTCCATTTTTTTATGAGGGCCCGGTAGTCATCCGCGCCCCACGGGGCCAGCATGATGGGCACGAAGCTGAGCGCGGTGAGCGGCCCATAGCCGGCCACCCCGGCGGCGACCACATAGCGATGGTTGGGGTATTTTTTCTGGAACTCATCCAGCCAGAGCGCGAGCTGGTTAATCACGGAGGTGGGCACTTCATCCAGACCGTCAATGAGGATGAGACACTTGAAATTTTTGAGCCGCTTTTTGAGATGGTCGGGCAGTTGGGTGGCGGTGAGCAGGGAGGCCCGCGTGAGGGCGGCGGCGATGAGCGGGGAGGCCGGGTCGTCTTTTTGGGTGAAGTCGAAATCGGCGGCGTGGACGAAGATGGGGGTGATGCCCCCGGGGAAAAGTTTTTCGTCGTCTTGGGCGGCGCGGGTGGCCAGGTGCGCGAGCAGGGTGGACTTGCCCGCGCCGTGCCCGCCGAAGACCAACACGCGCGCGTCGGTGGCGAAAACTTCCTCCACGCTCAGGCTGGGCGCGTGATAAGCCGCCGCGAGATCGGGCCATTCGGCGATGATGGGGATGATGACGGTCACATCGTCATCAGACGGGGGCAGGGAGGGGTCAATGGTGCGCTCTGGCTTGAGGAGGCGCGGGGGAAGCAGGATTTCGTTGAGGGCGAAGATAGTCCCGGCGAGGTGCGCGGTCTGCGCATAGCGCAAGATATCTTCGCGGAAGCGTTTCTCCGCCCCGGCGGTGAAGGTCTCGCGCATCCCGGTGACGCGCTCCAACACCATTTCGCGGGCCTGGCTCATTTGTTTGCGGAACAGGAACAGGACAAAGACAATGAGGCCTGCCGAACCGAAACCGAGCCAGAAGGAAAATAGATCAATGTCAGGGAGACGCATAGGCTTTACTCAGCGTACAGAATTCTTTCGCAGTTCGGGCATTGCATTAGTTCCAACCCTTGCCGCACGGTTTGCATTTGGGAGGAGGTCGGTTCGACGCCACAGGTGGCGCACACGCCCTCGGCGAGGCGGGTCACCGCGAGGCCCTTTTTGGCCTGCCGGATCTGCGTGTAGAGTTCCCGGTCGGCGCGCGGCACCGACACCTCGGCCACCTCGCGGTCTTCTTCCAGCCGCGCGATTTGGGCGGCCAACTGCTCGCGTTCTTCGGTCAGGTGCGCGTGGTGGGTGGCGGTTTCGGCTTCGGCGCGCGTCAGGTCGTCGAGCGTTTTGGCCAGGTCTATTTCGGCGGTCTCCACCTGCATCAGCGCGTCGAATTGTTTTTCTTCGAGCGTGGCGCGATGGCGGCGCTGGGCTTCAACGTCTTTTTGCAGGTCTTGGAGTTCCTTGGTGTTGCTTACCCCGCCGCCGTAGAGTTGTTTTTCCAGCTCGCCGATTTTGGCGTTGAGGGCTTGAATATCATATTCAAAGGTGCGCTGGTTGACGCGCGCGGTTTTGACCTGGGTTTCCATATCCAGAGCGCGTTGGTGTAACGCGCGGACAATCTGGTTGTTGGCCAGTTCGGCGTCAAGGGCGCTCACGCGCCCGTGACGCTGGTCGAGTTGCAAATCAACTTCCTGTAAACGGTATAAGGCGCTAACACGGCTCATACCGAGATTATATGCAAGAAGAGGAGAAAGCCCAAATTCTCATTTGCCCTCTGTTCGACCTCCGCCTATACTTCTGCCTATAGTCATCAGGCATTTATTATTCGCCTTCTGATTCTCGACCATCCGACTACTGGACCATCTGACCACCCGACTATTATGCCTAACGCTCATCTCTTCGACGGCCGTCTCGCCATGCTGTACTGGACACCCCGGTCGGTGTCGGAAACCACCATTGACCAACTCGGCACTGATATCCGCGCCGCCGCGCCTAATGTCAATGTCGTGCTGATCAAAACCAACAACGGCACTATCTGGCAGGGGGCCTACGATTCCACCAAAGCCAATCTCGCCATTAATTCCATTGCGGATGTGCAACGCTGGTCGGCGGGCCTCACCGCGCGCGGGCTGGAGTGCCATGCGTGGTGTGTGGTGCGCGGGTTGTCGCCCGCGCAGGAGGCCGATTTCATCGCGCAAATCTGTTTGCAGGGCGGCATCAAATCCATGTTGCTCGATCTCGAGGTCGGCTCAGCCTATTTTGTCGGCGACCAGAACGCGGCGCAAACGCTGGCCATCCGGTTGCGGCAACAAGTGGGGCCGGACTTTCATCTGGGGCTGGTCTTTGATGCACGCGGCACTTACCCGCAACAACTGTGGGTGCAGAGCGTGTGGTTCCCCGAAATTGACAGCCTGCACCCCATGGTCTATCACTACCACTTCGGCCAAACCGCCGAACAGGCGCTGGCCAGTTGTTATGCCGCCATCGGCAATTGGGGCAAGCCCGTTCACCCCATGTTGCAAGCCTACACGCCCGATGGGTTCGCCACGCCGTACCCGCCCGCCGAGGCCACGCACGCGGCGCAAGTGGCCATCAACACCCACCGCGCCACCGGACTCACGTTTTATCGCTATGGCATTGGCTTGGCCACCAGCGACGGCGGGATGAATATGAGCGAACTGACCGCGGGCATTAAACCGATTGGGATTCCGAACCCGCCCCCCATCATCGGGACGGCTCCCCCGCCGGTTCCGCCGCCGCCCGGCGGGGTGGTCGCGCCCCCCCCACCGGTGCCCGGCCCGGGGCAACCCACCACCGTCATTCTCGATCCCAATAACGAACGCACCGGCGAATTCGCCATCAATTATTACGGCGACAAAAATCAACTCAGCCAGGGGTGGGCGATTGATGTGGATGTGAATGGCCGTCCCTATGCCTATCGTGCGGCGGCTTATAACGCGCAGACCATCAGCGTGGGCTACGCGCCGCGCCTCACGGCCAAAGGCCAGTACGTCATCGAAGCCTTCATCCCGCGCGTGCACGCCTACGCCCGCGATGTGCATTACATCATTATTGATTATCCCAACGGTCAGCGCCGCGAGACCACGGTGGTGTTCGACCAATCGCCGTATAACGACCAGTGGATACAACTTAAGACGGCGGGCGTCAGCCAGTTTGATCTCGATCCGCGCTTCCCCGACGCTGGCCGGGTCAATGTAGCCGATGTCACCTTCATTGATCCGCAGACCACCCCGACCAAAAAATTTGAAATTACTTTCGGGGCCATTCGCTGGCGGCCTGCGGCGACGGTGGTCGTCGGTTTTGATGCGCCCATTGGCACCGAGGCCGAGCGGGCCGGCAAATTCGCCACCGGCACACGCATTGGCAGTTATGGCATCTGGGTCGGGCGCTGGTTCGATGCCAACCCCTTTGGGTCGCGGTATCTGCTCGGGAGCGGTTACGCCATCCACACGGGCGCGGATTTGAATCTCGATGGCGGGGTATACGCCGACAAGGACGCGCCCGTGTTCGCCGCCGCCGATGGCACGGTGACTTACGCGGCCATGCCCACTACCGGCTGGAAGAACGTCATCATCATTGAGCATCCGATCCCCAATGAGAATCGCGTGGTTTATGCGCGCTACGCCCATCTCGGGAGCCTGACCGTGCAAGCCGGGTGGACAGTGCAACGCGGCCAGAAGATCGGCACCATTGGCGAGTACGCGCCCAACAACTATCATCTGCACTTCGATATCTCCCCCACGACGATTCTGAAAACCGCCCCCGGCCACTGGCCCGGCGATAACCTCGCCGCGGTGCAAAAGGATTACGTGGACCCGATGGCGTTCATCAAACAAAGGCACATTGCGCGGTAGGCGAGTGCCAAGTGTCAGGTGTCTGAATGACCCACTGACCCAATAGCCCAATTACCAATTACGAATTACCAATTGCCAATCTCCGATCTTCACTCCTTCCAATGCCCGATACCCTCCTCTCCCGCTTTCTCCGTTACGTCCGTGTAGACACTCAAAGTCAGGAAGGCGCGTCAACCACGCCCAGCACGCCCGGCCAATGGGTGTTGTTGCGGATGCTGGAACATGAACTTAAAGAACTGGGCGCGCACGATGTGCGCCTGACCGAGTATGGCTATGTGATGGCGACCATCCCGGCCACCACGCCCAAACGCCGGGTCCCCACGGTGGCGTTCCTCGCCCATGTGGATACCGCGTCTGCTTTTCCGGGGCAGAATGTCCAGCCCATTGTTCATCGCCAATGGAACGGCAAACGCCTGCGCCTGCCCGATGACCCGAAGCAAGTGCTGGCCCCGGAGATTTTTCCGGAACTGCACGCCGTGAAGGGCAAGGACATCGTTACGGCCAGCGGCAAAACCCTGCTGGGCGCAGACGATAAGGCGGGGGTGGCGATTGTGATGACCCTCGTCGCCTATCTGCTCAAACATCCCGAAATCCCGCACGGCCCTATCCGCGTCTGTTTCAACCCCGACGAAGAAATAGGGCTGGGGGTGCATAAATTGGATTTACATGACTTGGGCGCGAATGTGGCCTACACCCTCGATGGCGAAAGCCCCGGTGAGGTGGTGTGGGAGACCTTCTCCGCCGATAAGGCGGTGGTGACGATTGAGGGCGTCTCCACGCACCCCGGCGAGGGCAAGAAACGTGGCATGGTCAACGCGCTCGGTTTGGGGGCGCAACTGCTGGCCGCCCTGCCGCGCGATAACATGAACCCCGAGACCACCGAAGGCCGCGAGGGGTTCATCCATGCGTACGAAATGCGGGGTGGGACGGATCGGGTGATCATCAATTTTATCCTGCGCGATTTTGAACTGGCGGGGCTTAAGGATAAAGCCCGGCGGCTCAA
>CAYUFY010000015.1:0-32582 GCA_964443795.1 uncultured Anaerolineales bacterium
ATTAAAATTGTAAGATGCAAGCTGGGTTCGCCTGCGGCGGCGCTGTTCGCGTAGCATCCCGCCGCTGGAAGCGGCGGGTTTTCACAGCGCAAAATCTATAAAAAACCCCCATACATTTACTCCAAAGAGCCAATGCAGAGGGGGGAGCAGCCTAGGCCACAAAGGGCACACCCACCCATACGGGCAGTATTTCGACTGTGGTTTGACTTTATTCTAGGCCTCGGCGAAGTGAAAGTCAATAATCAGTTTTATGGCACTGCCCTCATACAAATCCGGCGGGCAACGGATGGCTTCGCCTAACCGCTTCGCATGTAACGGATGTGCGCCTTGCCTAATCGAGCCGGCTCTACCAGATAGGATGTGAAAGTTGAATATAAAACTTTCGGGTTTCGTTTTTTGACGCTGAATCCACGACGCGGCAGAACAACATAATGTCGCTTTTCACATCCAATCTGGTAGAGCCATCGAGCCTATCCGTTACATCCTTTAGCGAAGCCATCCGTTGCCAACTCACGGGCAATGCTCCAGATGCAAATACTGCTGGCACTCCTCCGCCGTCAACGTGCGGGTGAGGCGGGATTGGGTTGGCAACAGATAAAAGCGGATGTAGCGGATGGGTGCCTTGCCCAATCGAGCCTATCCGTTACATCCTTTAGCGAAGCCATCCGTTGCCAACTCACGGGCAATGCTCCAGATGCAAATATTACTGGCACTCCGCTACCCGGGTGGGGAATGGGCATCGGTGCGGCAGGTGAGATGGCTGGTCAGGGATAAGTTGGGCGCAAGTCGCTGCGGGCGCGGGGAGGCACCGCCGGGCTGGGGCGCAAATACCACACGGCCAGCGCCATCCCGACCCACACAATTGTGTTCAGCCAGAAGTGCACCACAAAAATCCGCCAGCCAGTGACGAGCGGCAAGAGGCCCGGGGTGGGCGGCATCCCCGATTGATAGAGTGGCACAAACAGATATTGGTAGAGTTTGCTGATATGCTCAATCGAGTGGTAGCCCTGAAACAGGGCCAACCCCGCGAGCAACCGCAGACCCACCTGGGCCGGGGTGGAGGGCGCGGGCCGAGTGGAACGATATGCCAGCCACAACCCAATCAGCATGACTTCCAGGCTGAGGTTGTAGGCAAAATGAACCCACTCAAAGTCGAAGACCTCGCCCAATAGCCCATGCGCGTTGGCGGGCGCGACGTATTGCCAATAGATTTGAATCACCTGCGCGATATGCTCAACGTAGTGGCCGGTTTGCATGGCCACCGCCAGCAGGAGCGGGATGAAGAGTAGTTGGCGAGTGGTCATGGGGTTATCACAATATCGCCATTGGTCAAACCCAAAGGCACCTCGGCGGGTGGCTCGAAGGTGTGCTCATCAAACATCAACCCCGGCCCGGTGAGGGTCATGCTCACGCGGTCATTGACTGGCGAGCCGCCATCCACCGCGTGAACCATAAAGTCATACATTGCATTTTCCACAATCTTGTCGTTGACCGTGGTGATGGAACGCGCCCGCCCGGTCATGGTCACTTCGTTGTTATTGACGGTGAAGGATTTGACCTCGACGCTATAGACAATCATGCCGAAATTGACATTCTCCAATTTATAGTGAGCATCGCTATAAGGCCCCGGCCCCACCCCAGCCAGCGTGCCCCACGACACGGAGCAACTCATTGAGTTTCGGTCAAACGTGAAGACGGTCGGCAGGCCCGGCCCCAGCAGGTACGAGCCTTGCCCCTGCGCCTTGCCCGTGGGGGTGGGGCTACCCCCGCAGGGCACCAACATGAGGCCCAGCGTTAGCAACAAGAGATTTCTTCTAAAGGTGGGTGTGAAAAATTTGATGGGGGGCATAGGGTTCTCCTTTAAGGGTATCAGTTCAGGCCAAACAGTGAGCCACCGCTAATGACTCTGACAAGCGGGAGTTAATGTTTTGCAATGAAATAAGGTTTCGCCCAACCAGTGCCCTGACACTTTGCACATACGCTGGAAAGGATGTGACCATTGTTCCCGCTCCCGCCACACTCCGGGCAGGCTTGCCCGGGCGGGTCTACATAGATTTGCCCCGTCCCCCGGCACACAGCACACGGCTTGGCAACGATATCGGCTTGTGTGCCTGCTCCATCGCAGTTGGCACAGCGCTGGCGAACAAGGTTGGTGGGCGTGCGGCAATAGGGGCAGGCTTTGACCTCATCCTTGAGGTCTTGTCGGCAATCGGGGTTGAGGCATTTCATCTTGTCGCTCCTGATGTTGATGCGCCCTCGTCTTCACGGGCAATGCTCCAGCTGCAAATACTGTTGGCACTCCGCCGTCAACGCTCGCGTGACGCGCGCTTGGGTTAGCAACGGATAAAAGCGGATTAGCGGATGGTGTGCGGCCTATCCGCTACATCCGTTACCCATCCGTTACCCATCCGTTGCTCACTTTCACGGACACGCTTCCACATGCAAATACCGCTGGCACTCCTCCGCCGTCAACGCTCGCGTGACGCGCGCTTGGGTTAGCAACGGATAAAAGCGGATTAGCGGATGGTGTGCGGCCCATCCGCTAATCCGCTACCCATCCGTTGCCAACTCACGGGCACTTATCCACATGCAAGTACTGCCTGCACTCCTCCACCGTCAACCCCCGCGTGACGCGCGATTGGGCGAGGGCGATTAATTCTTCAAGCCGCAGGGTATAGATGCGAGTAGTATGGTCATTGCTGGTAGTGGCCAACCGGGCCCCATCAGGCGAGAAAGCCACTTGCCAGAGTGAGGCGGTATGGCCATACAAGGTTAGTAGTTCCCGTCCACTTATTGCATCCCAAAGTTTTGCAGTCGTATCAGCGCTGGCAGTAGCGATATGGTTCCCATCAGGACTGAATTTAGCGAGCAAGACTGCGCCTGCATGACCGGATAGCTCCATGAGCAATTCGCCCGTCGCCGCATCGCGTATTTTTGCCGTTTTAGAACCATCGGCTATGACCAGGCGCGTGCCATCTGGGCTGAAGTCCGCGTTGTAGAGAAGACCTGTTTGGACAGGAAATCTAAATACTTCCTGTCTGGAGGCAATATCCCAAACAATGGCTACTGGGCCATTACCTCCTGAAACCAACCGCCTCCCATCCGGGCTGAAGCTGAGACAATGTGTGTCAGCCGGATGTAGAAGAGTAAACAACTCTTGACCAGTTGCAACATTCCAAAATTTGACCGTCGTGTCCCCACTCGTAGCTAATTGTGTTCCATCTGGGCTGAATTTAACTTGACCAATATCGCCTGTATGACCGCGTAAGCTGAGTAGCAATTGTCCCGTATCTGTGTCCCAAATTCTTGCTACATCATCGTAGTTGCCCGTAGCAAAACGTCCCCCATCTGGACTGAAGACAACGCCCTCAGAAAATTCGTCTGCGCCTCGGGTGAATAAATTTTGACCCGAAGTTGTATTCCACATTCTTACTGTGTTGTCATCACCACTAGTCAACAACCGCTCTCCATTTGGGCTAAAGACAACACCAATGACTGGCGCGGTGTGGCCCACTAGAGTTACTAATTCTCGACTAGGCGCGGCCTCCCAAATTCTCGCTGTTGTGTCATCACCGGCAGTGGCAACCCGTGACCCATCGGGATTAAAAGTCACGGCTTTGATTTTGCTAACCTGACCCTTAAGAGTGAATAGTTCCCCGCCGGTTGTGGCATCCCAGACTTTAGCCGTTCCATCCTCACCAGCAGTCGCTAGATGCGTTCCACCTAAGCTAAATGCCACATCATTGACCCAACTAGTGTGACCTGATAACGTCAACACCTCCTCGCCCGTTTCGGTATTCCATATTTTTGCTGTTGTATCGTAACTGGCCGTAGCCAGATGTTTTCCATCAGCACTGAAACTGAGGTCAAGAACTACCTGCTTATGACCATCTAGGATGAGCACAACCTCGCCAGTCTCGGCATCCCGTATTTGAGCCGTGTTATTGGGACCAATAGTTGCTAAGCGGTGACCATCGGGGCTGAAGGCCACACCGTTAAGAATAACGCTTAAATCAGATGGTTTCGCAAGGGGAATGAAGAGCCTGAGCAAGACCTGAGCGGTCGCCAAATCCCATACTCGCACCACTCCATTCTCGCTGGATGTTGCCAAGCGTTGCCCATCGGGGCTAAAGTCAATGGCTGAGATAGCGATAACTGTCGTAGGCGTGACGGTTTGTGTTGCGCTGACTTCCTCCAACGTGAGCAATTCATTACCAGTCACCGCATCCCAAATAGTCACGACTCCATCTTGGCCAGCCGCTACTACTTGTTGCCCATTGGGGCTAAAGGCAACGGTATAAAGTTGATTGCCCCCTCCGCCGGAGTGGTCGCCATGCGAAGCCCCACCCTCGCCCGGTGTCAGCGTCAACAGTTCCTGGCCCGTCGCCGTATCCCAAACTTTGGCCGTCCCATCTAGGCTGGAGGTCGCCAAGCGCATGCCATTGGGACTATAAGCCACATCGCTCACCGTGCTGGTATGACCCTTGAGAACGCGATGGGGGTGCGCCGAAGCGACCGTGCGATGCAATGCTTCTTCGGCCTCTTTGGTTCGAGATTTATCCACTGCTTGCAACGCCAACAAAATGCTGAGGTCTGGGTCAACGCCAATGTTATTAATCGAAGCCGCCGCCAACTCGCGTGAGGCTGACAGGTTGGCTTGCTCCACCGCCCGCGCTTCATTTTGATTCGCCTGCCAACCAAACACCCCGGCCACCACCGCCAGCATCAGCGCCACCACACCCGCCGCCGCAACCAGGCGGTTGCGGGTGCGAACACGGGCCACATATTGCACTTGCTCGTCGGCGCGGGCGCGTTCGGTCTCGGCCAGTTTGCGCACCGCTTCCAGTTCGCGTTGTTGGCGGTCACGCTCGGCGGCCTCGCGCCGGTCACGCTCGGCCAAACTCGCGGCAAGGAAGGCGTGCTCATCCTGAGTCAAGGCCAAACTGGTGCTTGCCGCCCACGCTTCAAACTGCTCCAGCCGCGCGCCAATGAGCAAAAAACTCGCGTCTTGGTTGGCGCCCTGCCAGTCCAGCGCCGCTTGCGCCAGTTGGCGTTGCAGGCGCACATCGGCGCGGCTTTCGGTCAGCCACTCGCGCAAACGCGGCCATTCGCGCAATAACGCCTCGTGCGCCACTTCCACCGTCGGCCCGCGTGTGGCCAGGTCGCGGTCAAAAGTGAGCAGGCGGTGTTTGCCGAAGGCTTCAATGACCGGAGAGATTCCCCCCTCACCCCGGCCCTCACCCCGGCCCTCTCCCCGTTGGGGAGAGGGAGTCGACTCCCCTCCCCCAGCGGGGGAGGGGCCGGGGGTGAGGGAGAGCCTCGCGCCAAGCGACTCTAATTCCGCCCGCAACACTCTCCGCCGCGTATCCTCCACCCCCTCGCCCAGCGTCACCAGGCGCAGGAACAATTGCCGGGCGCTGGCTTGCGCGTCAGCGTTCAAACCTGCATACACTTCTTCGGCGCGGCGGCCCAGCGCGCCCAACGCCCCGCCGATTTCGGCATAGGCCGCTTTGGTGAGCGTGTTGCCCTCGCGCTTCTCAAACAACTCGGTGAGCGCATATTGCAAGAGCGGCAGAGCGCCGGGTTGGTCGCCCACTTCGCGGGTCATCGTGGCCACCAGGCCCGCCTCCAGCCGCAGGCCCACCCGCCGGGTCGGGCCCAGGATGGCGCGTTCCAATTCGTCGGGCGTGAGCGGCAGAACCAGTTCATTGCGCCGTTGCAGGAGTTCGCCAAAATCCACGTAGCGCAGGGGGCGGTCCACAAAATCGGCGCGCAGGGTGATGACCACCCGCACCCGACTGCGCTCATCCAACACCGCCGCCACCAAACTGCTCAACAGTAATGCGCGTTCGGCCTCGTCACTCACCAGCGTGAAGAGTTCCTCGAACTGGTCAATCACCAACACCAGTTCGATGGCCTCATCGGCCGGGAGGATGCGGTTCACCGCGCGGGTGAGGCCGCGCTCGTTTTCCGTGAGTTGCGCGAGGAGCGCGACCGGCGGGTTCACGGCCACCCGCAGGAGCGCGGCTTCCAGTTCCTCAAACGGATGCGGGCCGGGCATCAAATCCACATAGAACCAGTTCTCCGAGCCGAGCAGGCCGCCGCGGCGGAGGGCCGGGATCAGCCCGGCCCCCACGACCGACGACTTGCCGCTCCCACTGGGGCCGATGACGGCCAGAAATCGCGCCAGTTCGCCGCCTTCGCTCAAGCGCGCCAAAAGTTGTTGGATGAGCGTCTCGCGCCCGAAGAAATCGTCGGTGTCGGCTTCGCCGAAAGCGCGCAGACCCTTGAACGGGTTGACGACTACGCGGGTGTCCACGTCGTCGGGGATGGGGAGCACAATGGTTTGGGTTGAGCGCCCCTCGAGGGCGTGGCGAAAATCGTCGAGCAGGGCCAGCGCGTCGGGGTAGCGGTCGGCGGGGTCTTTGGCGGCGGCGCGGCCAATCACCGCATCCAGCGCGGCGGGCAGGCCGGGGTGGTGCGCCGCCAGTGAGGGCAGGGGCGCGGCCATGTGTTGTTGCAGTAAATCAAACGGCGTGGGGCCGCTGAACGGCAGGACGCCCGTGAGCATTTCGTACAACATCACTCCCAGGCAATAAATATCCGTTTGCGGACGCACGCCCAGCGAGCGGATTTGTTCAGGCGAGATGTAATGCGGCGAGCCGATGAGCGCGTTAGCCTGCGTTTGGTCTTCGAGATTGGGGTTGCCCAAATTTTTGGCGATGCCAAAATCGGCGAGGTAGGCGTTATGGTCTTCGTCCAGCAAAATGTTGCCGGGCTTCAGGTCGCGGTGGATGACCCCGATGCGGTGCGCCGAGTGCAACGCGACGCAGATTTGTTCGAGCAGACGGGTGATGGTGGTGAGCGGCAAGGCCCCATTGGTGAGCAAGGCTTGCACACTGCCGCCGCGCAATAAGCGCATGACCAAAAACGCCACGCCCGGCTCGCGCCAATAATCATAGAGCGGGACGATGTGCGGATGTTCGAGCCGCGCCACCAATTGCGCCTCGGCCTCAAAGCGGCGGATGAAGTCGGGATGATTGGCGAAGGCCGGGAGGATGATTTTGACCGCGACCTCGCGCTCGACGAGCGGTTGTGTGGCCCGGTACACCGCCCCGAAGCCCCCCGCGCCGATGCGTTCCCCGAGCGCGTAGCCGCGAATGGCGCGCCCGCTCAAATCCTCCGCGCCGATTTCCGCCAGGGCCGGGGAGGGGGTCGCGTAAGTTGGCGGGGGTTCGGGGTGGGCCTCGCGCGCCCGGCGCACGAACTCCGCCCGGTCATCCAGCGGGATGCCCAACGCCATGGCCAGCCGCTCGGCAATCTGCACCGAGGGGCGGGCGGCATCCGCCTCGATCTTGCGGATGGTGATGGCGGCGCAACCCACCCGACGAGCCAGCTCATCCTGGGTTAAATCCAACTCACGGCGGCGCTGGCGGACATAACGTCCGAAGCTCGATTCCTGAGACATATAACCCTCCAAATTACTCCACCCAATGTGGGTGATGTGCCAATCAATCTAGCACTTCTGAGGGGCAAATTCAAGTATTCTGGTCTTTTATATCGCTTTTATTATCGGTTTTTCCCCAACCAACCCCAGCCCGATAGTTCCTGAGAGTGCTAAACCGATAGATTTACACTCGTACAACCAAGGAGCTATTTTTATGGAAATCTCACGCCACTGGCGCTTACAACAACAACGGTATGCTTTGGTCGGAGAAGTCTGCCCGCATTGCGAGGTGAAGATCTTCCCCCCGCGCGATGTCTGCCCGAACTGCGCGGGCGAGGCCAAGACCCCCTATGCCTTCTCGGGCAAGGGCGAGGTATATTCGTACACCACGGTGTATGACGCCCCTGAAGGCTACGAGGCCAACACCCCCTACACCGTAGCGATTGTGAAACTGGAAGAAGGCCCGCTCGTCACCGCCCAACTCACTGATGTGGATAACAACAAGGTGGCGATTGGCCAAAAGGTGGAAATGGTGACACGTAAATTACGAGAAGATGGAGATCGAGGGATGTTGGTGTACGGCTACAAGTTTCGTCCCCAGCTTGCGGGGTAAATATTCATCGCTCAATTAAAAAACGGCTGACTTGAACCAGTCAGCCGTTTTTTTCTTAAGGACACTCTCTACGGTTTTTCAGCTCGTTCCTTGAGGATGTGCAAGATATGGTTTTGCAAATCGGCCATGAAGAACTTCGTCCACCAACTGCCATAAGTGTTGAACGGCGTGGTCAGCCGATGCACACTGACCAGCCGCACGCGCACTTGGTTCTCGGCCAATGGTTCGATGAAGAACGCCGCACGGAGCGGTTCAAACATGGGGCCGCCGATTTGGTTGTAGGGCGCGGATAACCGCTCGGGTTCCAGCACGTTAATATCAAAACTAAAAACCTGATAAGGTTGCCAGTCGGTGATGGGTTCGACGAGCCGCAAGCCATTTTCGTATTGGGCATAGCGCACCGCCCCCAAGCCTTCATCGGCCAAGTCAGCCGCCACAGGCCAGGGCATCCCTAAAAAGTGGAAGAGCCGGAAATCACGCTCGGCAGGTTGAATCTCGGGGACACGGATCAGCGTTGCCCATACGGTTTGCGGTGTGGCTTGCATGACAATGCTGGTCTCGACCGTGTGCAACGAATCCGGTGGCGGGGGTAATTTGCGTTCCAATGGCGCAATCAAGTATGGCAGGAGCATGAAGACGGCCAACAACACATTGACTTGCAACGCGGACCGCAAGCCCCGCGCAATGGCCCAGATGACCACCCCACCGATAATCGCGGCAGGGAACACCAGCGGGAGGGCCATGAGGATGCAAATGGCCACCTCCCAATTCATCATCATCACAATGAACACCCACAGAGCGCAGTTAACGGCCGGGGCCGCCAGGGCGTACACCCAATTGTCACGAAACTCGCGCGGGGCGAGACCGACCGTGAGGGCGCCCATGGCCAGCGGGCCAAAACACAAAAACGCCGCCGAGAGCGTGGTCATCAGGCTCTCCCATGCCTGTGGGAATTGGAGGCCCGGCACCTCCCCAGCCAATGCGCGCAAGAACAAACCATACCCCATGGCCAGCGGCATGCTGAAGAAAAAGGACAACAACAACCGCAAACCGGTTTGCCAGGTCATGGGGGTGGGAGATGCGCTAGGTTGAGGCATGGGCAGATGAGCATTATCGCATGGATGGCGGGGGCGGAACATAGAGGGTGGAAGTCTGGCCAACTTGCCCAGCGCGTCGCCGTGCAAGTTGGTGGGGAGTATGAGCCCGCAACCGCCCGGATTTGACGCGCCTCCTCCCTCCCATTACAATCGCCCATAGTCCAGCCATTTTCCAACCCCTTCTACCGCGTGAACAATTTTTACTCCCCCTCCCACCGAGGCGCGGCCTTGCCCGTTTCGGCGGCTTATCTGTGCCAGTTTTGTGGCCGGGCCATTGCGCCCGCGCTGATTCCTTTTCAACGCAATCTGGATGAGCGCGCGCGGCAGGCCCTGCACACCGTGCGCCCGGCCTGGGAGCATACCGCCCCGGTGTGCCCCACCTGCATCTTCATGGCGCTTCAGCGTGAACTGCTCCAACATGGTGAAGCCGAGGTGCACACGGCCCTGCCCTTGCCCTTCCCGGTCAATGGCCGCGTGACGGAGCACATTCACCCGACGCCCTTGCGGGTGAAGGCAAATCTGACCTATACCGGCCGGGGCGTGGTGGTGGCTTTTCTCGACTCGGGCTTTTACCCGCACCCCGACCTGACCAAGCCGGTGAACCGGGTGGTGTGCTATGCCGATGCCACCGGCAAAACCGTGATCGAGAAGGAAAACTTCAAGAAGCCGCATGTCACCAGTTGGCATGGGCTGATGACCACCACCCTCAGCGCGGGCAATGGGTTCGCGTCGGATAAGTTTTACCGGGGCCTCGCGCCCCAGGCGAGTCTGGTGCTGGTGAAAACCGGCAACCCGCGCGGGCGCGGCATCCGCGAGAAGGACATTGGCCGCGCGTTGAACTGGGTCATCGCCCAGCGGGAGCGGTTTAACATCCGGGTCGTCAACATCTCCATCGGTGGCGATCATCTCGCCAATGGCAAACTGACCGAGCTGGACGAGATCGTGGAAAAGGCGGTGGCCGCCGGGCTGGTGGTGGTCACGGCCATTGGCAACAGCGGTCAGCCGCAGGTCTTGCCCCCGGCCAGCGCGCCGTCGGCCATTGCGGTGGGCGGTGTGGACGATTTGAACAACCTCGACCCGCAGTGGCGGCGGATGTGGCGGTCGAATTGGGGCACGGGCGTGTATCATGTCAACAAGCCCGAAGTGCTGGCGCCGGCCATTTGGCTGGCCGCGCCTATGTTGCCCAAGACCTGGGTGCATAATGAGGCGCTGTTTTTGTGGCAGTTGGAGCGCACCCCGGATGCCGAGCTGAACAAGTTTCTCAAAACCCCCTACGCGCAAAAACATTTCAAGAAGGACACCCTGCGCCACCCGCTGGCTGAAATTCGGCAGACCATCCGCGAGCGCCTGAACGCCCACAAGTTTATTCATCCGCACTACCAGCATGTGGATGGCACCTCGATGGCCGCGCCCATTGTGGCCGGGGTGGTGGCGCAGATGTTGGAGGCCAACCCCAGCCTGACACCCGCGCAAGTGAAGGAGATTTTGATCCAGACCGCCGAGCCAGTGCCGGGCGTGCCGTTTGAGCAACAAGGTGCGGGCGTGGTGAACGCCGGGGCGGCGGTGGCCCGCGCGGTGCGCGCCCCCGGCGGCCCGTTCGAGGCACTCCCGGTCTCGCCACGCGTCACGCGCAAATCCATCACCTTTTATTATCACGACCCGGCGGCGCGGAGCGTGGCGCTGATTGGTGGGTTCAACCACTGGCAACCGCAACACTATCAACTGCATGGCCCGGCGCTGGGGTTGTGGACCATCACCATTCCGCGCCTGCCCGCCGATATTTACCCCTACAAATTTCTGGTAGACGACTCGCGCTGGGTGCACGACGCCGAAAACCATCATCATGCAGAGGATGGCTATGGGGGCTATAATTCGTTGTTAGTGTTGAGTAGAGGCAGTAAACAGTAGTCAGTCACCAGTAGTCAGACACTAATCTCCAATTTCTACCTCCATCTCCTATCCCCTGACCCCGCCCCCTAATATGTTCGCCGCCGCCGAAGCCCAATTCCTCGCTGACTATCCCGACTACGCGACCACACGACCACTCGACGACTTACGCAAAAGTGATTACGCGCGGCTCGACCAAGCCGGACACATTTATCTTGATTACACCGGCGGCGGGCTGTATGCCGAATCGCAAATCCGCGCCCACCTGGATTTGCTGACCCACAACACGTTCGGCAACCCGCACTCGTCCAACCCGACCTCGCAAGCCATGACGCATCTGGTCGAAGACGCGCGGGCCAGCGTCCTGCGCTACTTTAACGCGGACCCCGCCGAGTACGTGGTCATCTTTACGCAGAACGCCAGCGGGGCGCTGAAATTGGTCGGGGAGTCCTATCCGTTTGGGCCGGACAGTCACTATCTGCTCACCTTTGACAATCACAATTCGGTCAATGGCATCCGCGAGTTTGCCCGCGCCCGGGGCGCCACCGTGACCTACGCCCCGGTCTTGCCGCCCGATATGCGCCTGGATGAGGCCAAACTCGCGGACTTTTTAGACTCTGCCCGCGCGGACGCGCCGCATCTGTTCGCTTACCCGGCCCAATCGAACTTCTCGGGCGTGCAACATTCACTGGATTGGATTGAGCGCGCCCAGGCCCGGGGGTGGGATGTTTTGCTCGACGCGGCGGCCTTTGCCCCGACGAACCGCCTCGATCTTGGGCGCTGGAAGCCGGATTTCGTTTCGCTATCTTTCTACAAGATTTTCGGCTATCCTACGGGCGTCGGGGCCTTGGTGGCGCGCCAAACCACTTTGCGCAAACTGCATCGCCCCTGGTTTGCGGGGGGGACGGTGGAGGTGGCCTCGGTGCAGGGCAATCGCTACTATTTGCACGCTGGCGCCGAGGGCTTTGAGGATGGCACGCTCAACTACCTCACCTTGCCCGCCGTCACCATTGGCCTCCAACACATTGACCGCCTCGGCATTGAGGTGATTCATACCCATGTGGCCTGCCTCACGGCCTGGCTATTGCGCGAACTCACGGTGCTCCGGCATGCCAACGGCACACCGATTCTGCACATTTATGGCCCGGTGGATACGCCGGCGCGGGGGGGCACCATCGCGCTCAATTTTTATGGCGCCGACGGGCATTTTGTGGATCATCGGCTCGTCGAGCATCTGGCGAATCAGGTGAACATCTCGCTCCGCACCGGCTGTTTCTGCAACCCGGGCGGCGGCGAACTGGCGCTGGGCATCTCGGCGGAGGAACTGACCTCGTGCTTTATTAAAGCCGAGAACCGCCTGACCATTGATGAATTCCGCCGCTGTATCGACGACAAAAGCACCGGCGCGGTGCGCGTCTCGGTGGGCCTCGTCAGCACCTTCGCCGATGTGTATCGGTTCTTGGAATTTGCACAGACGTTTGTGGATAAAAAAACAGTAATCAGTGACCAGTAATCAGTGACCAGTAATCAGTCAGCAGTTGCCGCGAACCACTGTTCACTGATCAATTTGCACTCAACGCCCCACGCTAACACGCCTCGGAGTCCCCATGCAACGTTTCATAGATGGCTGGTATAGCCCCCGCTTGAACAAACATATGGAAATCGTCACCTACGGCCACTACGGTTTCCCGCTCCTGCTCTTCCCCACCGCCGCCGCCGATTATCTGGAATACGAGCGCTTTCAACTCATTGACGCCATTCAAGATGAGATCAATGGCGGCAAGGTCAAAGTCTTCTCCATCAACAGCATCAACCGCGAGGCGTGGATGAACAAAAACCTCCACCCCCACGACCGCGCGGTGCGCCAGCAACAATACAACGGCTACATCACCGAAGAAGTCGTGCCTTATATTTGGAACAGTTGTCAAAGTCGCCTCGGCATCATCACCTCGGGCGCCAGCCTCGGCGGGTATCACTGCATGAACCAGCTTTTGCGCCGCCCCGACCTGTTCGACGGCACCATCGCCATGAGCGGCAACTTCGACATTCAGAGTTTCACGAACGGCTATTACAATGACGACGTGTATTTTAACGACATCTTTGCCTACCTCCCGCGCCTGAGCGATGAGAATTTCCTGGGATTGTTGCGCCAAAAACGGCACATCCACATCCTCAGCGGGCAGGGCAATTATGAAATGCCCGATGGCTCCCGCCGGATGTCGCAGGCCCTGTGGGATAAGGGCATCCCCAACGAACTCGACCTGTGGGGCTTCGATATGCCCCACGACTGGCCCACCTGGCGGGCGATGCTCAAATATTATTTGTCGGCGAAGTTCTAAACTGCCCAGGGCCATAGGCCGCCCCGGTTAGCGATGCCGCAAAAAGATTCGATTCATGCGTTAGTCCGCGCCGCGCTCATTAAAGATGGATGGGAAATAACCGCTGACCCATTTATCATCTCTTATGGTGAACGCTTTCTATTTGTAGATTTGGGGGCGAGTAAGACGCAACTCATTGGTGCGCGTCGCCGCGAACATGAAATTGCCGTGGAAATCAAGGAACTGCGGGGTAAGTCACTGATTGCTGAACTGGAACAGGCCATTGGGCAATATGTGCTCTACAGCCTGTTGCTCAAACGGATTGACCCAACCCGCACGGTCTATTTAGCTGTCACCGATGTCATTTACGATGAGGTCTTCAGTGAGCCGTTGGGAGAATTAGTCATTTCAGATTTGCCATTGCGTGTGGTCGTGGTAGATTCTGAGCAAGCCGAGGTGCGCCAATGGATTCCTATCGTCAGATAATTCAACAAACCCTCCTGCGTTATGCCGCTATTCGCCCTTCGCATGGCGATATTCGTCTGGAAGTCGTATTTGACGAACAACGTGACCGATATGCCCTCATGCAAGTTGGCTGGGACCGTGGGCGGCGTGTGCGCGGGAATGTTGTTTATATTGTCCTGGCGGCCAATAAAGTCCAGATTGAATATGATGGACTTGAAGCCAGCATCGCCGACGAGTTGGCCGAGCAAGGGATCCCGATGGCGGATATAGTTTTGGCTTATCTTCCCGCCCAGAAAATTTTGCCGTTAGCCGCTTAACGCTCATCCTGATTTTCCAGATAAGGAGTTTTCTATGTTAAAAATCGGCGTCATCGTTGGTCGCGAATGGTCCTGGCCCCCAGCCTTTATCGAGGAAGTCAATAAACGCAATGTGGGCGTGACCGCGGAATATGCCAAACTCGGCGGCACGCGCATGGACGAGCCGAACCCCTATGCGGTCATCGTAGACCGCATCTCGCACGAAGTCCCCTACTATCGCTCCTATCTCAAAGGCGCGATGTTGCAGGGCACTTATGTGGTTAACAACCCGTTTATGTGGACGGCGGATGATAAATACTTCGGCGCTTCGCTCATTACCAAACTGGGCGTGGCCAGCCCCAAGACCGTGGTGTTGCCCAACAAAGAGTACATCCCCGGCATCATCCACAATGAGAGCCTCCGCAATCTGGCCTACCCCATCCCGTGGGAGGAACACATCGCCTACCTCGGCGGGTTCCCGGTCATCCTCAAGGACGCGCACGGCGGCGGCTGGAAGCAAGTGCATGTTGTCAAAAATTACGACGACCTATGGCAGGCCTATAACGATAGCGGTCTACTCACCATGGTCTTGCAGGAATTCATCAAGTGGGATGCCGATGCTTACTTGCGGTGCATGTGTCTCGGCCAGACCGACATCAAAGTGATGCGCTATGACCCCGACACACGCAAGTATCTGCCGCCTGACCTCGCGCCCCCAATGCACGAGCGCGTGGTGGAAGACTCGCGCAAGATTGTGCGCGCCCTCGGCTATGACATGAACACCATCGAATGGGCCATCCGCGACGGCGTGCCGTACGCCATTGACTTTATGAACCCGGCGCCCGATATGGACATCAACTCCACCGGCCTCGACTACCATCGCTGGTGCGTGGAGAAGATGGCCGACATGTGCATCCGCCTGGCCAACGAGCGCCCGCCGCAAGGCGGGGAGATGCGGTGGAATAAGGTGTTTGGGGGGTAAGCAACCATAGCTTACGCGGATTACGCGGTTTTTTTCGGCCTGTAAAAAATCCGTGTAATCTGTGAAATCTGTGGTTTCTGTATTGGTCAGGAGTTAGCCGAACACTACCTTGCTTGAGGGTTGCCTACGAAACACGCTCAAATGTGGCCGGGCAGCAAAAGCGAGATTGTTCAACTATCCGTTGACCATTACAGAAATCTGTGGTTTCACGTGTTCCCGGGAGAATCTGCATGACCGACTTAAACTCCGCCATCGCCCACTACCACTCCCTCCTCGACCCCGAAACCTCCCGCGCGAGTCAGGCGCAACTCAACGACCAATTGCACCGCCGCGAATTGTTCTTCGGTGAGCGCCCGTTGTGCACCGTTTTGCGCCCCCGCTTTCTCACCACCGACCAATATCACCTGCTCCAACGCGCCATTCGCGCCATCATGCCCGCCTTCGCCAAGGCCCACACGGCGGCCATGGCCGACGCGAATTTTCGCAAACAATTCATGCTGGCCGATTGGGAAGAGCAACTCATCCAGGCCGACCCGCGTTTCCCGGCCGCCAGCCCCACCGCGCGCATGGACACGTTCTTTGTCGGCGACGATTTATATATGACGGAGTACAACGCCGAGACCCCCGCCGCGCCCGGCTACAACGATGTGCTCTCCGAAGTCTTCCTCGGCCTGCCCGTCATGCGCGAATTTGAAAAACGCTACGAAGTCCGCCCGCTCCCCGGCCGACACCACGTCCTCCACGCGCTCCTCGACGCCTACCACCGCTGGGGCGGGCGCGAAAAACCGCGCATCGTCATCCTCGACTGGCGCGAAGTCCCGACCTACAGCGAATTCCTCATCTTTCAGGATTATTTCCGCGCCCAGGGCGTGGACTGCCTCATCGCCGACCCGCGCGAGTTCGAGTACCGCGACGGGCAACTGCTGGCCGACGGCATCACGCCGGTCAACCTCATCTACAAACGCGTGCTCATCAGCGAACTGGTCGAACGTTGTGGCCTGGATCATGCCGTGGTGCGCGCCGTCCGCGATGGCGCCGTGTGCATGGTCAATCCCTTCCGATGCAAAATCCTGCACAAGAAGGCCAGCCTCGCCGTGCTGAGCGATGAGGCCAACGCGGCGTTATTCAGCCCCGCCGAGTTACGCACGATCCAGACGCATATTCCCTGGACCCGCACGGTCGCCGACCGCCGCACATTGTACCAGTCCCAAAGCGTGGACTTGCTCCCGTTCCTCAGCGACCACAAGGAGGATTTCGTCCTCAAACCCAATGACGAATACGGCGGCAAGGGCATTGTCCTGGGATGGGAAGCCAGTCAAACCGAATGGGCTGAAGCCCTCAAGACCGCAGTCGCCGAGCCGTATATTGTTCAAAAACGGGTGCCACTGCCCAGTGAACCCTACCCCAGCTTTGTCGAAGGCAACGTGAAAATCTTTGACCGTATGCTCGACACCAATCCGTACATTTGGTACGGCGACTATATGTCCTGTTGCCTCACCCGGCTCTCGACTGCGGCCCTGCTGAATGTCACCGCTGGCGGCGGTTCCACCGTGCCGACCTTTGTGATTGAAGAACGGGAATAAAATTCCCACAGTCGGCGTGAAGCCGACCCGTAAAATTTAGCGCTGGACTTTGATCGGGAGACGCTCATGGAAAAACCATCCCTCACCATTGGCATCGAAGAAGAGTATCAAATCATTGACCCGCAAACGCGCGAACTGCGCGCCTATATCACACAACTGCTGGAAGATGGCAAAGTCACGCTGGCGGAGCAAGTCAAGGCGGAACTGCACCAATCCATTGTCGAGGTCGGCACCAATGTTTGCCAGACGCCATCCGAGGCCCGCGCCGAACTGGTCAAGTTACGCCGCGGGGTGATGGAACTGGCTGGCCGCAACGGGTTGAAAATCGCCGCCGCCGGCACGCACCCCTTCTCGTTATGGACGGAGCAAGCCATCACGCCCTTTGAGCGCTACATCGGCGTGCGGCAGGACATGGCCGACCTGGCCCAGCAACTGCTCATCTTCGGCACGCATATCCACATTGGCATCGAAGACCGCGAGTTTATGGTGGACGCGATGAATGTGGCGCGCTACATGCTCCCCCATCTGCTGTGCCTTTCCACCAGTTCGCCGTTTTGGATGGGGCGCAACACCGGCCTCAAGAGCTACCGGAGCATCATCTTCCGCAACTTCCCCCGCACCGGCATCCCGCGCGAGTTCCGCTCCTGGAACGACATTCTCGAAACCGTGGATGTGCTCGCCAAGACCAACTGCATCCCCGACGGCACCAAGATTTGGTGGGACATCCGCCCCAACTGGAAATTCCCCACGCTCGAAATTCGCATCTGTGATGTCTGCACCCGCGTGGACGAAGCCATTTGCATCGCGGCCATCTATCAGGCCATCATCGCTAAAATTTGGAAACTGCGGCGCGACAACATGACCTTCCGCATTTACCCGGAAGGCTGGATCGAAGAAAACAAGTGGCGCGCCGTGCGCTACGGGCTGAGCGGCAACATGATTGACTTCGGCAAGCAGATTGAACTGCCCGCGCGGGAATTGTGCAAGGAACTCATCACCTGGTTCATTGATGATGTCGTGGATGAACTGGGGAGCCGCCAGGAAGTGGAATATGCCTTCCACATTCTCGAACACGGCACCAGCGCCGACCGCCAAATTGCCACCTTTGAACGCACCGGCGATTTGAAAGCCGTCGTGGATCAGTTGATTCGAGAAACCGAAGAAGGCGTTTTATAAGTGTGTAGGTGTGCAAGTGCGTATGTGCATAAATAGGTCATGGCCGTCAGATACCCACTTACACACCCACATACTTACTCACCTCACTAGGAGCCTCCATGCCCCACACCATCCTCTGCCTCGCCTCCTACTTCAAAGGTTCGGCCTTCATCCGCCGCGCCAAGCAACTGGGTTGTAAAGTGCTGGTGGTCGCCAAAGAGTCGCATAAAGATGACGATTGGCCGCGCGACAGCCTGGACGAGATTTTCTTCATGCCCGACCTGACCAAACGCCCGGACATTGTTCACGCGGTCAGCTATCTCGCGCGCGCCCACGCGATTGACCAGGTCGTGGCCCTCGACGATTTTGACGTGGAAACGGCGGGCCTGCTCCGCGACCACATGCGGTTGCCCGGCCTCAAGGAATCGCACGCCCGGCATTTCCGCGACAAACTGGCCATGCGCCAAACCGCGCGGGCGGGCGGGATTCTGGTCCCGGAGTTCACTGGCGTGTTCAATTATGACCGTCTGCGCGAGTTTATGGCGCGCGTCCCGGCCCCGTGGGTGCTCAAGCCCCGCTCCGAAGCCTCATCCATGGGCATCAAGAAAATCGAGCGCGTCGACGACCTGTGGCCCCTCCTCGACCAACTGGGTGACCAGCAATCGTTCTTCGTGCTCGAACAATTCATCCCCGGCGATGTCTTTCATGTGGACTCGTTGGTGTGGGAGGATGAAGTGCTATTCTCGGTGGCCAGCCAGTATCGCGTGCCGCCCATGAGCGTGTATCAGGGCGGCGGGGTGTTTGTCACGCGCACCCTCGACCGCGCGGGGGAAAACTCGCGCGCGCTCCTGCCGTTCAACGCGCAACTGCTCCGGGCGCTGGGGTTGCCCTGGGGCGCGAGTCACGCCGAGTACATCAAAGCGCACGCCGACGGGCGCTGGTATTTCCTCGAATGCGCCTCCCGCGTGGGCGGGGCCAACATCGCCGAGGCCGTGGAATTCGCCACCCATATCAACTTATGGGCCGAGTGGGCCAGCATCGAAATCGCCAAATTGCGTGGCGAAAACTATCACCTGCCCGCCACCCAGCAGTCATATTCCGGCGTCATCAATTGCCTGTCCAAACAGGAATGGCCCGACCTCTCGGGCTATAACGACCCCGAAGTTAAATGGCGCTTGCATAAGAAATATCACGCCGGGGTGATTGTGGCTTCACCCGACGCCGCGCGCGTGGAGCACTTGCTCGAACATTATCGTGAGCGCTTTATGCGCGATTTTCTGGCGGTGATGCCCCCGCTCGAAAAAGGCGCGGACATGCACTGAACCAGCCCCACAACCCGTTTTCACCCCGAAAGCGGGTTGTGGCTTTTATAACCCACCAACCCAATCCTAACAGAAGACATACTGAAAACTAATCGCCTTTTTTGCCATAATTGTCCAGAATATGGATACTCGCATATAATACGGCTCTGACGGCAGGATATGGAAGATGCCCATTTTTGAAGTTGACGGTCAAAAAATTCACGCGGTTCAGCAGGGTAACCCCAAGCGCCAGACGTGCATTCTCATTCACGGCTGGTCGTCCTCGTGGTATGCCCTGAAGCCGCTGATTTCGCTCCTCGCTCAGCGGTTCAACTGCCTGGCGATTGACTTGCCCGGTTATGGCGATTCGCCCCCCCTCGACAAGCGCGTCACCATCCCTGATTACGCCGACCTCATCGCCAAACTCATTGAGCAGGTGAGCGACGGCCCGGTGGTCTTGGTGGGGCATTCCATGGGGGGCATGACCATCGCCACGCTGGCCATGCGTTACCCGGTGTTGGTCGAGCGCATGGTGCTCATCTGCCCCACCATCAGCGGCAATCTCTCGAACACCATTAACCTCGCTTATTCCATCCCGCGCTTCATGTACAACATCGGGCTGGAGCGCATTCTGGTGCCGCTCATGGGCACGGGGTTAATCGAAGACGTGGTGCTCCGCATCACCGATTACCTCATGCGCCCGGTGTCATTCTCCTTCCGCACCGGCATTACCGAGAACGACTACCAGCGCGTGCGTTCGGACGCCCGCCGCAGAGGGCAGGGCCGCACCCGCGCCGAATGTTACTTCGCCATGCGCGAAAATAACCTCATGGGGCAATTGGGCAAGATCGAGCCACCCGCGCTGGTGTTGTGGGGCGCCGAAGACAACACGGTGCCCCTCCGCGACTCCGGCGTGCTCGCCGATGAATGGCACTCCGCTGACTTACGCATTATCCCCAAGGCCGGGCATTGGCCGCAGTTCGAAACCCCCGACATCACGCGCCGCTATATCGCCGCGTTTCTCGGTCTGCCGAACCTCACCACCGAAGTCGCCCAGGCGAGCGACGATGATATCGCCGTCACCCAGGAAGTGGCCCAGTTTTTGGGTAACTCCGACGTAGGCAATAGTCTCAATCAAACTCAGCGCATCCGCCTCGCCGCGCAATTTCATCAAAAAATCTTCAAGCCCGGCGAGACGATTGTGAAAGTCGAAGCCCCCGGCACTGAGATGTACATTGTGCAAAATGGGACGGTGGAAGTGTGGACGGACCCCGACGCCACCCCGGGGCAATCGGCGAAGAATCTGCGCTATGTGGCTTCCCTGACCCCCGGCCAGATTACCGGCGAACTGGCCATGCTCGACGGGGGTCTGCGCTCCGCCGACCTGCGCGCCGGCCCCGAAGGCGCGACCGTGCTACACCTGGACCGCGACCGCTTGCTGGCCCTCACCGAAGATGACTCCTCGCTGGGCACGCGCGTGTTGTGGAACATCGCCCGCGCCATGGCCCTGCGCCAACGCTTCATTCTCTGGCAACTCCAACGGGCGCAGAAAGCCGCCAAGGCCGCCGCTCCCCCGCCGCCGCCCCCCGCGAAACCTCCAGCCCCGCCTGAAACCCAGACCGAATTCCAGTCCGACTTTCAGGCGGCCACCCTGGAATAAACTGTTCGCCGCCTGCCCGCCAAAGTGCGCCCCGGCCTGTTCAATAACTGACAGGCCGGGGTGCTGTTTTTAACTCACCTTACGCAGTTGGGCGTGTTTTTTGACTGTCACTCCGAGCGATAGCGAGGAGTCTCTACGCTAATTGTAGACGCAAAACGTCTCGCTTCGCTCGAAATGACAGTGCGTAAGGTGAGTTTTTAATTCTCCCGTATGTCAATTGCCCACCAGCGCCTGCCCCTGGCCCGAGATGGGCAGGGTGAAAATAAAATCGGAGCCTTTGCCCAATTCACTCTCGACCCAGATCTTCCCCCCATGCGCCTCCACGGCGAGGCGGCAGAAGGCCAGCCCCAGGCCGCTCCCGCGCCCGATCAGCCGCCCGGTGACAAACTTCTGGAACAAAATACTTTGCAATTCAAGCGGGATGCCCGGCCCCGTGTCGCTGACGCGCACCTGGAGCGTGGGTTGCCCCGGAATGAGCGCGGCGGCGAGGCGCACCGCACCGGTTTTGGGGGTGAACTTGATGGCGTTGCCCACCAGGTTTTGCAAGACTCGCCGCATCAGGCCCGGGTCGGCCCACAGGGGCGGGAGGTTGTCCGGGAGATTGGTTTCAAGCTGAAGTTGTTTGGTGGCGGCCAGGGCGGATTCAATTTCCATCACCTCCGCCACAATATCGGCCAGCGCCGCCCAGCGCCGCTCGATCGGCATTTGCCCGCTCTCCAGGCGGCTCACATCCAAAATCGCGTTCACCAATTCCAGCAAGCGTTCGGTGCCATGCAAGGCGATATTGACGATTTCCTTTTGAGATTTGGATAGCGGCTCGGCGACATCCTCATTCAACATCCGCAAGGAGATGTTAATGCCGCTAACGGGGTTGCGCAGGTCATGCACCATGGTGTGCGTGAGATCCTGGCGCATTTGGGCGAGCAGGCGCTCCTCCGTGACATCCCGAAAAACCAGCAGGCGGCCCAACGGCTGGTCGCCCGCCACGACGGGGAGGTTGGACCATTGGATATGTCGCGGGGCGATTTCATATTCGCCCTCGCCCGGCGCGTGATTGCCATTGCGGACGCGCCGGGTTTCAGTCAGCAAGACGTGGGCCACGTGCGGTTGGCTGGGCCGGAGCGCGCGCAGGATGTCGCCGAGCGGGCGGTTAAGCCAGGTCTCCGGCGGGCCGGGGAGCCGCAACATATCCAGCACCGCCGCATTGCACACCAGGATTTTTTGATCCATGCTGATGAGCGCCAACCCATCCCGGCTGGCTTTAATGAGCGCCTCCAGCCGCCCACGCGCATCGGCCACCGACTGATGCAATTGGGTTTTGGCAATCGCCAGCGCAATTTGCCCGGCGGCCTGCTCGCTGTAGGTAATTTCCTCGGCGGTGAAATGATGGGGTTGATTGAAGCTGATGAGCACCGCGCCCAACTTGCGCTCACCCGTGATCAGCGGCACTCCCAGGGTGGAGCGCGCCGGGAACTGGGCGGCGATGCGCGGGCTGAGGTACGGTGAGTTGAAGACATCCTCCACCGCCAGCGACCGACCCTCACGGAGCACCGTGGCTGTGAGGGTCGGTTCACCCGGCAACGGGGCCAGCGTGTGATATGTATCCCGCACCGGCCCCGAGGCCGCCGCCGGGAGCGTGCGCCCCAGCGCCTCGTCCCAGAGGGTGATGTAACACCCGTCGGCGTTGATGAGTTGGCCTAACTGCTCGGCCAGTTTTTGCAACATGGCCTGGAAATCATCCAGCTCAATGGCGGCGCGGGTGATATCGTTGAGCAGAGTCAGGTAACGCTCGCGCGCCAGGAGTTCGGCGGTGATCAGTTTGCGCTCGGCCAGCTCTTGTTGCGCTTCGGCATAGAGACGCGCGTTTTCCAACGCCAGCGCGATGGCATCGGCAAAGGAACTCGCGAGCGAAATATCGTCGGCGTTAAAATCGTTGAGTTCTTCGCTTTCCAAATTGAGGACGCCCAACACCCGGTCGCCCCATTTGATGGGGACGGCCAATTGGCTCCGGACGGTGGGGGCGCCCCCGGAAAAGAAATCCGGATCCAGGCGTACATCTGGTACCACCTGCATGGCGCCGGTGCGATAAGTGCGCCCGATGACGCCCATGGTCAACGGGCGCGGGGTGCCAAACGTGCGCACCAGCCGCCCGACGGCGATGCGTGAGGTCCAAGTTTGCCCATCGGGATTGGGCATAGAAATCCCCACACTGGCCCAGCGCGCGAAGCGGGCGATGGTATTGGCGGCGGTGTGCACAATGGCCTCCGGGTCAAGTTGTCCGCCCACGCCGCGCAGGATTTCATAGAGCATGGTCTGCCGCTCGGCCATGCGGCGCGTCTCCGCAAAGAGGCGCGCGTTAAGGATGGCGCTGGAGGCCTGGTTGGTTAGCATGAGCAGGGTATGCATATCGTCCGGGGTATAAGCCGCCACGCGATAGCATTGGGTCGAGAGCATCCCGAAAGTTTTGTCCCCGTGCCGGAGGGGGACGGCCAGCACCGAGCGCGCGGTTTCGGTATCGCCCACATGCACCGGGCGGAGATCGGTGGCGGTGATGTCGTCCACCCGCAGGGCCTGGCCAGTGGTGAGGATGCGCCCGCTCAGGCCTCGGTCGGCGGGAAAGCGCAGGGGTTGGGCGCGCCCGGCGTTATCCACCAAATAAACGACTTCCACTTCCTGGGCCGGCTCATCCAATAAAGTGATGACAATGACATCCAGCGGCATGAGTTGGCGGACGGCCTGATGAATGGCAATGCAAACCTGATCCAGGTCGAGCCCGGCCGCAACCGCCTGACTGGCGTGGTAGAGGGTGGCATTTTGTGCGGCGTAATGGGCCAGTTCCTTCTCGGCTTGCTTGCGCTGAGTGATATCGCGCGAGATGCCCACCAGGCCGATGATGCGGCCAGCGCTGTCTTTGAGGGCGGTTTTGGTCGCCGAGAACCAGTGGGGCGTGCCATCGGGCGCGGGGATAAATTCTTCGTGGTCAATCAGCGCCTCCCCGGTTTCAAACAACTGGCGCTCGTCGGCCAGCATGCTTTCGGCCAGCTCACGCGGTTGGAAGTCCAGATCGGTCTTACCGAGCGCCTCAGCCACAGTGGCCACCCCCAGCACTTTGGTTTGCGCCCGGTTGATACGTGTAAAACGGGAGGCGATATCTTTGAAATAAATGGTGTCGGGGATATTGTCGAGCAGGGCTTGAAGCAGATCGCGTTCGTGCGCCAACTCGGCATATAGCCGCGCGCGCGCTAACGCAAGATTGACTTGCTGGCCCACCGCCATCATTAATTTCAAATCGGCTTCGGTGAGCCGCACGCCCTGCGTGCTTTCGACATTGAGAATGCCCACCGCGCGCCCCTGGTCAAACAACGGCACGCACACTTCCGAGACAACGCCTTCAATCGCCCCGAGGAAGGCCTGATCGCCTTGGACATCCTCCACAAAAATCGGCTGGCCGCTACGGATCACCCGCCCCGAGACGCCTTGCGAAATATGAAATTCGGCGATGACGTGCGAGTAGCCGACTTGATGTTGCAGGCGCATCATCTCGCCATCGAGCAAATACAAACTGACTTGGGTATAGCCAAACGTGCGCGGAATCGCTTCGACCACGGTGCGGAGCAAAACCGGCAAGTCGAGTTCGCGGGCCAAGGCCTGGCGCACTTCGTCGAGCAACATGAGATTGCGCGCTTGGACTTGGGCCTCGGTGAAGAGCACTTGATACCGGCGTTCGCTTTCTTTGAGTGCGGCCTCGGCCTGCTTACGCTCGGCAATTTCCGTGGACAGCCGCTGGTTGCTGTCCAGCAACTCGCGCGTGCGCTCGGTGACGGCTTGCTGAATAATGGCGTTGCGGTTTGAAAGACTGGCGACCATTAGGCTGAGGAGCGCGGTGAACCCCAGCCCCACGCCCAGCACGCCCCAGGGACTCGCGGAACCGTGCGTGGTCACATAGCGTTGTTCGGCGGAGATTTCCAGGGTGAGCGGATAACCGGCCATCGGCAAGGGGTAGTTCGCGCGCAACACGGCCGGGGCCGGACTGGAGGCATACGCAAGGCGCGCCGGATCAACCTGCGGGCCAGCATACAGGCGCACAGCCAGTCCCAAATTATCCAAAGTCGTTTGTTCAGTTTGAAAGATTCCGCTCAGGTGCGAGGCCACCAACGCAAAGCCGACCAAGTTAGCGCGCCGTTGCTCGGGCGTGGCGGCGAGTGTGCTCGAACCATACACTGGCCGGACAATCACCAAAACGGGTTCCTCGGATAAGTTTTGGAGCAAGCCAGTGTGCAGAGTCGCGGCGGGCGCGCCTGTATCCCGCGCCTGCTCCAGCATGGCCCACAGAGTAGGGTCGGAGCTTAGGTCCAGGCCGAGTGGGTATTCGTTGCCCACCAGCGGCTCGGCAAAATAAAGCGGGTAATACTCCGGGCGCTCACTGGCGGCCTCAACCCGTCCGCTGGGACTGTGTTGCGTGAAGCGAAAACTGGCCGACTCTACGGCTTGGGCGGCGGCTTCATACCCGGCCCGGTCAGCCGCCGCCACGCGCGGCACCCACCCCAGAAGATGCACGCCGCCATGGCGCGTTAGATGGACGGACACCAGGGCGCGAAACTGCGCGCGGTTGAGATTGGGGAAGACCGTGTGGAAGTCGTTAATGAATTGCGAGAGTTCAATTTGGTCAGCGAGTTGCGTTTGTGCGCTGGCCTGATAATTATTGGCCTCGCGCTCAAATTCTGCCCGCAGGCGCGCCGTGTCCAGGTTGCGCGCCACCCCAAAGGCCACCGCCGTCCCCAGCAACCCCAGGCTGAGCGTGAGGAATAACAAACCAAATTGGCGCAACCAAGGTGAGCGGAGGCGAAAAGCAAAAATAGAATGCATGCCGATGAAAGCGCAAAATGGCTAGAGGTGGGCGCGGGGGTTCGGCGGACAACCCATGCCGAACCAAATTGGATTATACTCAGATGGCCTTGAAAGTTGAATCCGACCTCTAACCCAATCTCTGCCCCCTACCGCCCATGAACAAACGCGCCCGCCTCCAAGCCGCTCTCACTGACCAGACCGTTGATCGTCCACCCGTCGCGCTGTGGCGCCACTTCCCGGTGGATGACCAACGCCCCGGCGACCTCGCCGCCGCTGTGTTGGAATGGCAAAAATTATTCGACTGGGATTTTGTGAAAGTAACCCCCGAGAGCGGCTACGCCACCAAGGGCTGGGGCTTCCGGGACGAGTGGCGCGGCGAGCCCGAAGGGACTCGGCAAGCCACGCATTTTCCCGTGACCCGCGCGGAGGACTGGCTGGCCCTGCAACCGCTCGACCCGCGCGCCGGGGCGCTGGGCGACAGTCTCCGCGTGTTAACGCTCATCCGCGCGGGGCTGGCGGCCGACACGCCCTTTATCCAGACCATCTTCAGCCCCATCGCGCAGGCGCGCAAACTGGTCGGGCCAGACCACCTCGCCGCGCATGTGCGGCTTTACCCGGACGAGGTGAAATACGCCCTCGGGGTCATCACCGAAACGGTCTTGCGCTACATTGAAGCGGCCAAACGGGAGGGGGTGGATGGCATCTTCTACGCCATGCAATTTGCCAGTGTGAGCAACTTTTCGCGCGCTGAATATCGCGAGTTCGGCGAACCGTACGATAAACAGATTTTGGATCGTGTGCAAGACTTGTGGCTAAATGTTATTCATTTGCATGGCGAAGCGGTGTTCTTCGATTTGGCCGCCCGCTATCCGGCCCAAGTGATTAATTGGCACGACTTGGAAACCCCGCCTGATTTGGCGGGAGGGCAGAAACAATTTTCCGGGGCAGTGTGTGGCGGCCTGCGCCAGTGGGAGACCATGGTGCGCGGCACGCCCGAGCAGGTGCGCGCCGAAGCCCGCGCCGCGTTGGAGCAGACTGGCGGTCGTCGGTTTATTTTGGGGACAGGCTGTGTGGTGCCGACCACCGCCCCGCGCGCGAACCTGCGGGCGGCCCGGGCGAGCGTGGGCGACTAATCCCCCAGCGGGGGCACGGGGGCCGCGCGGTCAGCCTGCACCCGCAGGGCCGCGCCCCACACCCCCAGCGGGATCACGCTCCCCGCCGCGAGGAGCAGGACGATGGCGCGGGGCGCGAGTCCAAACTGGTCAGTGATGAAGCCGGTGAGCCAGAGCGAGACCGAGACCGCCAGCGTAAAAACCGCAAAATCAAACGCGAACACGCGGCCCAACAAATGGTCGGGCACGGTCATTTGCAACAGCACCTCGCTATACGTCCAATTGATGGCGCCCCCCACGCCGCGCAGGACACAGCCCACTAAGACAATCGGCAAAGTCGGGGCCACGCCGACGATGAGCCACGCGAGCGGCATACAGACAAACCCACCGAGGATGGCCCGCCGTAACCAGCGCGCGCTCCCGTCACCGAGGCGATTGGCGAGGAGCGGCCCCAGCACCGCGCCCACCCCAAAGGCGGTGAACATTAACCCGAGCGTGGTCGCGCCTTCCTCGCCTATGCGGAAAATTTGGGCGGCATACAGCGCGGCGATGATGTCGAAACTGCCGACCTGCCCCAACGCTTTAACGAGCGTCACCAACCCCACATCCAAATGTCCGCGCACATAGCGCAAGCCCTCCACAAAATTTTGCCAACCGTTGGCTTGGGTGTGCGGTTCGGTAGAGCGATATGTGCCAGCGATATTGAACACACAAAACGCCGAGGCCATAAAACTGAGCGCATCCACCACGAGCGAAACATTGACGCCGAACAGTGAAGCGGTTAGCCCGCCAATGGCCCCGCCCAACGTGAGCATGGCCGACCAGGTGATGCTCGATAGCGTGTTGGCCGCGAGTAGTTCACTGGTCTCCACCAATGCGGGCACGAGCGCGGCGCGGGCCGGCTCGAAAAATGTGGACACGCTAAATTGCAAGACGGTCAGGAGATAGAGCAACCACAAGCGCTCGGGGCGGTCAACGAACAAAAAGCACAGCACAATCCCGGCGCGCAACAAGTCACTGAGGATGAGGACTTGCTTGCGATCAAAGCGGTCGGCCACCACCCCGGCGATTGGCCCCAACAGGAACGGCGGCAAGGCGCGGGCCATGAACAGCCCGCCCACCGCCAGCCCCGAGGCGGAATAACGGTTGACAATGATGACCGAGGCGATGGTGTTGAACCAATCGCCGGTGAGGCTGATGACTTGCGCCAGCCAGAGATAGCGAAACTTGGGCCGGAGCCGGAGGAGGGGGAGATAACTATTCACCCGGCCAGTTTAGCGGCAGTGAGGGGAAAGCACAAAGTTTTACAGAATCGTCACCCGCCCGGTGCTCCCATCCACGCGCACCCGCTGGCCGGTGTGCAGGCGCGTGGTGCAAGCCTCCACGCCCACCACCGCCGGGATGCCGTATTCGCGCGCCACCACCGAGCCGTGCGTCACCATCCCGCCAATCTCCATCACCAGCCCGCCCGCCGCGAGGAAGAGCGGCGTCCAGCCGGGGTCAGTGGCCGGGCACACCAAAATCTCGCCGGGGTTCAGGCGCGTGCCGCGCGGGTCGAGCACCACCCGCACCATGCCCTCCACCACGCCCGGCGAGACCGCCTCGCCCACCAAATCATTCGGCCCGGCGGTCGCGTCCGTCAAGCCCCCGTAAAAAGCCTCGCCGGTACTGAGCAAGAGACGCGGGATTTGCCGCCGCCCCAACTCGCGTTCATATTCGGCACGGTGCGCGGCGGCCACGTCCTTCAAGTTCACGGTTTCGCCATTGGCAAAACGTTTCAGGACATCGAGCGGGACGAAGAAAATATCGTCGGCGTGGGTGAGTTGATTGTCCGCGACCAGTTGATGCGCGCTATCCAACAACAACGCGCGAAAAGCATCGAAGACTTTGATGATATAGAACTTGGGGGTCTCCCGCGCCCCGGCCAGCGCGCGAATCCGCCCGATGAAAAACCGGAGCAAGCCCGCGCGGACCGCGCCCCACGGGCCACCCCGCGCCCGCGCAATGGCCGCCGCCGCGAAGCGCTCGGCTTCTTCCGCGCCCCGGCGGAAGACCGCGTCGGGCGCGGCCTCTGGGTCGGTGAGCTCAAGATACGATTGGAGCGTCTGAAAAACCGAGGCCGGGTCGTCACGCCAGCGCGGGCGGGCCAGATCAATCTCGGCCACGGCGCGCATCCCATACTCCTCCAAAAATTTTTCGATGGCGCTTTGCGCGGCGGCGGGGAGCGCGTGGCGCTGATACGCGGCGATGAGGTCCGGGATGGACTGCGATTGAAAAATCGAGCGGCTGGGCGCGTCGGCGCGGAGGGCTTGCGCGGTGGCCCACAGTTTGAGATTCATCTCGGTGGTCACGTTCCCCACCAGGCCGCGCAGGAGGAGCAACCCCGCGCCGGGGGGCGTGCCGCTCCAGGCCACCAGCCAGCGGTCCACCACCGACACAAACGCAATGGCTGGCAAAATGGCTGGAATGAGCGGTAAGAAAAGATTTTCAAAGCCGCGCGCCAACGTGTTTTCCATCAGCGCCAGCCGGTCGGCGAGGGACGCGCCCCGCGCGCGGGCGGCCTCGGCCTCGGCGCGGGCGCGTTGATAATAATTCTCGGAGATGGCCAGGCGGCGCTTGAGCGTGGCGGCCGGCGCAATTTGCGCGGCGATGATGCCCGGCACCACGCGCGGCATGACCGGCAGGAAAAAGAGGGGCGGCGGATGCGGCCCGGCGGTTAGGGGCAAGCGCCCCTCGGCGATGAGCCGCAGAATGATTTGCCGCGCGGCTGGGTCAGCGCGCGCCAGCGCCACCAACATCCCGTGCCGCAGAGTCGGATGGCCCGCAATGGCCGTGAAGTTGAGATACAACCGCTCACCGGCCTCCACCAGCGCGTGTCGCAAATCCACGTTGAGGTGAAAGACCCGGGGGAGCAGACTGCCGACCAACAACCGCAACGCCTCGCGCCCCACCGGGGTGAGCGGCTCGTTGACTCCTTGAATGGAAGCCACGCTGAAGAACACGCCCACCGCGCCCGCCGGGATGGGCACCTCCGGCACGGGATACAGAGACGTGATGGGCCGCGATTGCAGGAGATAGAGTTGCCCGTCGGCCCACGCCCATTCAATATCCTGCGGCGCGCCATAGTGCGCGGCCACCCGCCCGGCGAGTTGGGCGAGGGCGATAATCTGCGCGTCGGGCAAGGCTTGTTCGGTGGCGGCGGCGCGTTTCACTTCATCCACGCCGCCCTCGGCGCGCGGCAGAATGGCCAGGGCCTTGGCCCCCAGTTTGCGCGTGGTGATGGTCCAGCGTGTGGCATCAATGGCGTAATGATCCGGCTCGACGATGCCCTGCACAATGGCCTCGCCCAAGCCGAAGCTCGCGTCTATGACCATTTCATCGCGCCGCCCGGTGAGGGGGTTGGCGGTGAAGAGCACGCCGGAGGCCTCGGAAAGAATCATCGGTTGCACCACCACCGCCAGCGTCACGTCGTCGGGCGCGATTTGGTTGCGGGCGCGGTAGCCGAGGGCGCGCGCCGTCCACAGACTGGCCCAACAGCGTTTCACCGCGTCCAGCACCGCTTCAAGGCCGATGATATTGAGATAGGTATCTTGCTGGCCCGCAAACGACAGGCCGGGCAGGTCTTCGGCGGTGGCGGAGGAGCGCACGGCGACAGGGAAAGCGGCAGGGGAGCGGGGGAGCGGGGGGGAAGCGGCGAGTTCAAGATAGGCTGTCGAGATGGAATCTGCGAGGTCGGCGGGAATATGGCCCGCGCCAAAAAGCGTGGCGATTTCGGTGGAGGCGGCCTCGAGAGCCAACGGGTCGTCAGGAATAAGCGTCCGCGCGAGGGCGAGAATGCGCGCTTGGATTTGATTCGCGCTGACAAAGGCGCGGTAGGCCTCGGTGGTGACGATGAACCCCGCTGGCACCGGGAACCCGGCTTGGGTGAGCGCGGCGAGGTTCAGGCCTTTGCCGCCGGCGCGGGCGAGGGTGGCGTGAGGTGAAGCGAAGGGGAGGGTGAAGGTAGGCATGGATTATTCGGTGGGAAGTAAATCCAAAATTAAAACATGACGAGTGTACGATGGATGCTTTGCAAGTTAAACGACAACTGCGTCCACGCGTCGCCGTAATTGGTGGAGTGCCACACCTCACCGTTGCTGAGACCCGCGTAAAGGTGGCCGGGCGCGGCGGGGTCAGTGAGCAGGGCGTAGGCCATGTGCGTGAGCGGTTGCGGCAGACCGCCGTCAAGTTTCTCCCACGCGCCACCGTTGAGCGAACGGAAGATGTACGCATTGGCTTTCCCATCCACATGCGCGGCGGGGATGGGCTGAGACCAACTGGCGCGTATCGGCGAGGCGGAGATATACCACACGTCGGGGCGCGCGGGGTCGGCGGCGCACGCCCAACCGTAGGGGCGGTCCAAACCCGCGCGGGGTTGCGTCCAAGTGCGGCCCGCATCGCGACTGAACGAAGCCCCGGCCCCGGTGCCGCCCGCTTCGTAAACCCAATCACCATTGGCCGCGTGAAATGTGAGGGTGTGGCAATCGCGCAGAGCGCCGGGGCGGTGGCCCGCCCACGTCGCGCCGCCATCCGTCGTCCGCAAGACCGCCCCGGCTTCAATGCCAATCACGATATTGTTCGGGTCAGTGGGTGAGAGCGCAATCGCTTGAATGTACGCGCCGAGGTCGGCTTCGGCGGGGGAGCGCCACCACCACGCGCGGATTTTTTGAAAAGCCGTGAGTTCGTCCCAGGTTTGGCCGCTATCGCGCGAGACGAAGAGCGCGGGCGGTTTGGTCCCGGCGTAGAGGAGCCCCGGGATGATGGGGCTGACCGCCAGCGCTTTGACGACATGGCCCGCGAGTCCCGCCACGCCCCACGTTTGACCGCCATCCCGCGAGCATTGCACCCCATCCCCGCGCGTTCCCGCATAAACGCCGTTGGCCGTCTGCGGGTCGGCGGCGAGGCACAGCACTTCCGTATCCGGCTTGGAAAATTGCACTGACCATTGGCCGTCGGTTTCAAGCGCGCGCGCCAACCCCTGACCCGTTGTGGCTAGAAAAGTTTTGGACATTATGCGCCTCGCTTATGATGATCTCGTTTGTCTTGCCTGTTCGCGCGCGGCGGCCCCGGCCGGGGTGGTTGTGGGGCAAATACTCGGTGATGGGCAGCAGGCCGGCGGGCGTGACGAACAACAAGCAGTGACAATACTTATATACTTGCATATCGTCACACGCGCAAATCCAAGCCAGCTGTTTGCCGGGTCGGTATAATTGGCTTGGGAGACAGACACATGGAATTACAGCCCTACACCGACACTTGGGAACCCACCGACCGCCACGCCAACTTCAAAGCCGAGGTGGCGCAGTACACGGTGCTCGACCCGCTCCCCACCCTGGAGGGGTTGAGCGCGGCCACGGGTGTGCCGGTGCCGTGCCTGGCGCGGTATGTGCTGGTGAAGTACGCCGTCTCCAACGCCGAGGCGCTGTTGGCGATGGGGCCGCTGGTTCTGCACCAAATGGAACAGCACATTGAGCGCGCCGAAACCGCCGCCACCGAGGCCGCGCGGCTGGAAGCGTATGACGCGCTGAAAAAAATCGTCAGTTGGTTGCGCGCGGGGATGGCGGCGTGAACTTTTAGATACCGTTACAGGTACTCTCGTGATACTTAATTTCTCACAGGAGATATCTCATGCCCCGTTGGTTGTCCAGTCTGATTGTGCTATTGTTAGTTGCCTGCGCCCCGGCGGTTAACCCCCCCCCCCCCCCCCCCCCCCCCCCCCCCCCCCTCCTCCCCCCCCCCCCCCCCCCCCCCCCCCCCCCCCCCCCCCCCCCCCCCCCCC
>CAYUFY010000016.1:0-32065 GCA_964443795.1 uncultured Anaerolineales bacterium
GGGCGCTAATCGGGTCAAAAGGGGCTTGCGCGGGGCGGTTTGGGGCAAGTTTCGCCGGATAAGCTGACTTCTCCGGCCAAAGTTTGGCCGCAGAAGTTCAACCCGCTACCGCTCCAGTCAACGCGCTGATCTTGGCCACCAAGTCCAACTGATTCCTGCTGTACTTGAATTCCCTTGTGGGTGGTGGCTCTCCCTTTCTTTATAGGAACGAATCCCCACCCGCCATTTGGCGTTTTGCCTGTTTGCCGCCCATGCCTTAACCACCATCAACAGGGACTAATCGTAACTGCCTAGCCGTCTAAGCGCGGCATATAAGGCTGGCCCGTGAAAACGCTAGTCAGCCTATCGAGGATTGAACACTCTTGCTTCCGCAACGTCGAGATATAACCGCGAATGCGGCAGAAATAATCAGCCCCGGCCGGGCTCCGAAAACACCCAGAGACTTTTTGCTTGACCTTCAGCATGCGCAGGTCGCGTTCGGCTTGATTATTATCGAACGGCACCGTGAAGTCATGCAAGAAGGCGAGAATCGCCGCTCAATGCGTTTTCAGGCGTTTGAGCAAATTGTGGGCGGGGGTCTGTTTGGGTCGCCCGCGCTTTCCGGTCATCGTCCGGATTTGCGCCAGTTGAAGGTCATGTTGGCGGCGCTGAATCCGTTGGGCGTATTGGTCTGGGCGGATGTCGTGGCGGGGAACACCGCCGATAACGGGTTGTATGTGCCGATGATTACGCGGTTGCGGGCCACCTTGCCCCCAACGGGGTTGCTGTACATCGGCGACTGCAAAATGGGGGCGCTGGCGACACGCGCCTATGTGGCCCAGACGGAGAATTTCTATCGGATGCCCCTGGCACAAGTGGACGACCTGCCCGACCAGTTGAGGCTCTGGGTAGACGACGCGGTGCGCGGCAAAGTGAGCCTGCATCCGGTTCGGGATGCCGCCGGAAAACGCGTCTGGGGGAAGCGTTTGAACACCCCCGCGGCTGACCGCTGACACCGAAACGGGGCCGCAGGCTTGGAACGAGCGTGTGCTGATCGTGCGCTCAACGGCCTATGCCCAGGCGGCGGTGCGGAGTCTGCATCAACGCTTGGCCCAAGCCGAAACGGAACTCCGCGCTTTGACCCTGCCGCGCGGCCGGGCCAGCGGCAGTTCACTGAAGAAGCGTCGTTGCAGGCGGCGGCCGAGGCCATTTTGAAGCGGTATGCCGTGACCGGGTTGGTGACCGTCACCCTGCGCCGCGACACCGAACGCCGCACGATCCGGGCGTATCGGGGCGCGCCGGCCCGGGTCGAAGCCCAGCACCGCTACCTCGTCACGGTGAAAGAAAACCGCGCCCAGCGGCGCGTGCTGGAGCCGCGTTTGGGCTGGCGAGTCTATGTGACCAATGCCCCCGCGCGCCAGTTGCCGTTGGGCCCCGCCGTCTTGGCCTATCGCGAGCAATGGTTGGCCGAACGCAACTGTGCGCGTTTGAAAGGCCGCCCCCTGTCGGTGGCCCCCGTTGTGGAGCCACCGCGACGACCATGCCCTCGGCTTGACCCGCTTGCTCACCTTGGCCGCGCGCGTGCTGGCCTGGCCGAATATCAAGTCCGGCGCACGCTGGCCCAGGACGAACGGGAACTGGTCGGCTTGTACCCGGCCAGCCAACGCGCGGCACCACCCAACCCACTATGGAACGGTTGCTGCAGACCTTCAAAACGGTGAGCCTGACCGTGGTGCGACAAGGGGCGCAGATCTTCTATCTGCCCCCGTTGTCGAAATTGCAACACACCATCTTGCATGATTTAGCTTGTCCGGCCAATCTGTATCAACGCTGGTTTCCCAAATCTTGGAAACCCCTCAGAATTTGAGCGAAAGACCTGTCAGATGCTACTATATGCCAGATTGTTTGCGGTGCAAGCCTGTGCAGTTACTTATTTTCTTCGTGTCGGACTCATCGTGAGTCCAGCCTGTCAAAATGGCAAGCCATTGGTCGGTAATAAAGATGGGTTGCGTGCCATTCATGTCGGAAATAGCATTCTGGATTCGATTGAGTCCGGCATCATAAACGGCGTCACTTAACAAGGCGAGCTGAGATGAGCCGTTTTTTTGGGTGAAGGGATTATCCAAAACCGCGCGCCCTACAAACTCTTGTTGAATGTGTTCAGCCACGCGCCACTCTGCGCGCACAAAACCTTCGGCAAGCATCCAATCGAGCAGGGTGCTGCTGGAAGGAAAACGCTGTAGGTCCGCGGCATACACTCCCTCAAAATAATCATAGAGATACCAGCGGTCGCGCCCGATGTGCGGATCTAAATTCACAATCGCCAACGCGCCGCCATCCCGCAACAGACGCCGCGCTTCAGTAATAAACGCGCGTTGATCGGCATAATGCTGTAAAGCATTCACCGAAAGAACCAGATCGAAACTGGCATCGGGAAAGGGCAAGTGGTTGGCATCGCCATTCACCAGCGACAGTTCTGGCGATTGCGTTTGGGCTTGCTGCAACATTCCATACGAAAAATCAAGACCCACAACGCGCCGGACAAGCGGGTGAAGTTCGTTGACCCACCTTCCAGTACCACAGCCGACTTCAAGCACATCGCGTACGCCGCTTTGCGCAGTCAGCGCCTGCAATTCGCGGGCAATTCCAATCAGCGGGTTTTGCGCGTAACGGGCGTTGTAATTAGGCGCAACCGCGTCATAGTTAACCAGGTTCATATCATGTTCTTCCTATTCATTCAAATCCAGAATTTGTTTGTCCGACATCCCTTCGATAATCGGTCGGTCGGTTTGTTCCAGTAAATGTTTGTTACCCTGCGCGTCAATCAAATGTCCTGACTTGACTGCTTTGGTTTCAAGATAAAAAGCATTGTATGGGTTGGGCGGAATTACCAGTGGAATCCGATCGGTCACATGGATGCCGAATGTTTTGAGCCCGTCAATTTTGCGCGGGTTGTTGGTGATTAAGCGGACAGACTTGATTTGCATTGAGTCGAGCATGTGCGCGGCAATGCTGTAATCGCGCTCGTCATCGCGGAAGCCCAGCGCTTCGTTTGCCTGCACTGTGTCAAGCCCTGTATCCTGTAACTCGTACGCGCGAATCTTATTTGTCAAGCCGATACCGCGCCCCTCTTGCCGCAGATAGAGAACAATGCCCTCGTCCATTTCGCCAATCATTTTCAGCGCGGACTCTAATTGGTCGCGGCAATCACAGCGCAGGGAACCAATGGCATCGCCAGTCAGACATTCGGAGTGTAAACGCACCGGCACATCTTCGTGATTAAACGGCATCCCTTTCACAAAGGCGGCATGTTCCTTGCCATCCTGCGTATCTGAAAATGCGACGACATGAAAATCGCCGAAGCGCGAAGGCATTTCAGCAAACGCCACGACTTTGACGCAAATATGGTCAGGACCGTATCCGGCGCAATCATGCTCTGTTACTAACATCTCTCGAATCCGTTTGTGGTGATTTTCCATCAATGTTTTCCTTTTGTAACTGCCTAAGGAGGCTCCGCCTCAAACCGACGAGATTGCCGAAGCGCGGGCAGTCTTGAACCACCTTCGGTGGAGGTGTCCGATGTTAACCGTCAAAAATGCCTGGCGGGCTGATTAACTTCATCCGTGGGCAGTTGGGCTTTCCAATTCCCTCGCCTATGGTGCTTGGCCCCGGTGAGTGATGCCTTTCGGGGATTGCCTGGGGTTGCTTTTTCGGGATGTCTTTCGCCATCGAGCCTCAGGGTTGATAGAGGTGCGTCTCTGGCTTGAAGGCCGCCCACGAAAACCAGAAGTGATTGATGGCGACCACCGGCATCAATTGTTTTCCGGCCAGTGGCCCCCTCACCGCCTGCCCCAACACATTCCACTCACTGCCGGTCTCTATATCTGTGACGCGTGAACCATCGAAAGCAAAAGTGAGCGTCTGGCCCTCCAGTTCACGTGCGAACGCATTGGCCGCGCCCACATCCCGGCCCCCGGCTACACTTCCCACATCTAAAGCCGAGGCGGTGCCCGCCGCCCAGAGCACCACCACTGCCGTCCCACCCACCCTGTCGTTGACGACCAGCTCTTCTTTTAGAACATCATAAGGATAGGCCACCGCTTCGCCGTTAAGGTCAATCGTCAACACACGCGCGACAGGCGGCAGAACACCGGGCGTTTCCGGGCCACGATAGAGGAACGGCGGGTTGTTCACATCATCGTAGCCCACATAAGGGTTCTCGCCATAGGCCCGCCGGAAGCCGGTCTCGCGTGAGAGCACTTGGCCGTTGGGATAGGTCGCCCTAAAATCGGCCCAGGCGATGATGGAGGCCGGACGGAACACGAGTTGCATGTCGGTCAGTTCTCCGGCGATGGCCTCGCCAGTGGCCTGTTGCCACCAGGTCTCGGTCTGGCGGTCGTACATGATGAGGTTGCTGTAACGCAGGCGCCCCGTCGTGCCAAAGTCCAAAACTTCTCCATTCATTGTTCGCTCAAAGGCGATGGCGGTGTTGCACAATGGGCAGAAGGTAATGACCACCGGCAGATCACCTACTGTGTCGTTCACAATTTCATGCCACATGAAAATCTGGATGGGATAGGCCCGCGCGTCGTCGCCAATTTGCAGGAAGATGACGGGTTCCACATCATCTAGCCACTCGTCAGCTTCGGTCACGCTCACAAACTTCGGGTGATCAATCGCCGGGATGCCGTCTTTGGGTGGACCGCCGGAAAGGATTTCGCTATAGGGTACGGAGTGCTTACTGAAATCGGTCTTGAACTCGAATGGGGCACCCGAGGGAGGCGACTCATTCGGCAACAGGGTGGGCGCGAGGGCGGGGGCCGGCGTTGACGTGGGAATGGAACTGGGATTGGTTTTGACGGCGGTTGCCACCCCGGTGGGCGTGGTTTTATTGACACTGGCAGGCGCACAAGCAGACAGGAACAAAACGGCGACCATCAACCACCTCGTTGTCGTGTTCATGGCGTTATCTCCTGGCTCCAATATTTCATCGGGAACATCAAGGCCCCTCCTGCAACAGGGCTTCGATTTTCGTTTGAACTACGGCCTCGCTCATCGGCCCGCCGACGATGACCGAGCGGATCACGCCCTGACGGTCAATGAAAAACGTGCTTGGCAAAGCGCGCAACAGATACCGCTGGCTCACCGCCCCATCGCGATCCAGCAAGATTGGAAAGGCCAGCCCTAACTCCTGCACAAACGCGCGCGCGTCCGTTTCGCTATCTTGAAACGTGGAATTGACAGCCAGCACTTCGAGGCCACGCTCACGGTTGGCCACATAGACTTTCTGGAGGGCTGGCATTTCGGCGCGGCACGGGCCGCACCAACTGGCCCACAGATTCAAGACCACGACTTTGCCACGATAAGCCGAGAGCGTTGCCGCTTCACCGCCTAGCGCATCCAGAGTGAAGTCGGGGGCGGGGAAGCCCTCGCGCGGGCTGGGGATTTGCCCGACGCTGGCAACCGTAGCCGGGACGCGGAAGTACCACGTCCAGCCCGCGCCCAAGAGCAGTATCGCCAGCGTGAACGCCCACCAACGTCTTAAGTCTCGCAGTAGCCAAAGCATTTGCTGGGTAGATACCTCAGGTCGTCACACATTTATACAGCCAGCCAGTGAGTGTCAGGCGAAAGACTCGCCATTTCATAGACGCGCCGATCGGCCAGATTCTTACGTCGGCCCTGGTAAGATCTTCGCCACCCGCGGCGTCCATAAAGTATGCGACTCATTCATCGTCTGATCCTAATGCGCTATGGCATTCCCCCAGACTTCGTTCTGAACTCCGGATCGGAACCGGGCGGAACGATGGCTTCGCAGCTGGTGGCAGCGGATCTGCGGCGCATCGTCAACACGCTCAAGGCGGAAGCCTACGACACCGCCCATGGTCGCGTGGATTATGCTCGTTTGTGCATCAGCCCGGCGTATGCCGAGTATTGCCAATGCGCCCGCCGCTTGCAATCCTTCGACCCGGCGGCGCTCGACAGTCAGGCAGAGCGTCTCGCCTTCTGGATTAATCTGTACAACGCGCTCATTGTGGATGCGGTGATTCAGTTTGAAGTGAAACGCTCCGTCAACGAATCGCCGGGATTTTTCTGGCGGGCGGCGTATCATATCGGGGGGCAACGCTATGGCGCGTTTGACATCGAGTACGGTCTCCTGCGCGCAAACGCCGCGCACCCGGCCATCCCCGGTCCTCATTTCGGGTTGCGTGATCCCCGCCGCCGATACAGCCTTGAGCGGCTCGACCCGCACGTCCACTTCGCGCTGGTATGCGCGGCGCGCTCCTGCCCGCCCATTGCCGTATACGACGCGGCGCATATTGACCAGCAACTCGACCTGGTGGCACGGACATTCATCAATAATGGAGAGGTCGAAATAAATCGCGCGGCGGGTAAAGTCTGGTTGTCGCAGATTTTTCGGTGGTACGCGCCGGACTTCGGGGGGCACCCTCTCGGGTTGGGCGATAAGCGCCCACTGCTCGAATTCATCGCCCCCTATCTGACCAACGAGGTGGACCGCGAATACTTATTGCACGGGAATCCTACCGTTCGCTATCAGCCCTACGATTGGTCGTTGAACAGTTAGACAGCACTGTAAGCAACCGGCTTATAGGCGGGCGGTCAGTCGGGTCGTGGCTACGGTAAGCCAACCGGATTATGCCATCCGGGTCCACGATGAAGTCGCCGCCTAACTGGCCGCTGTCACCCTGAATACCACGCCACTTGCGACCCGCAAGCAACAATTGTGCGTAACGGAGCCAGGCCCTCAATCCCCACGCGCGGGCTAATGAGTGTTCCAGGCCATAAGCGCGATAGGCTACGCGGTCAGGGTCCAACAAGAACATGAACGGCGTATCGGTCTCGTTCAGCCAGGTCTGCGCTCCCACCGTTGAGCCAAAGGAAACCACGACGACGCGGGTTTGCATCGCTTCCAGTTCGGCCATATGGTGGCGCAACTGCGCCACATGCTCGCGGCAGGGCAGTCAGCCTAGGTGGCGCAGGAAGACGAGCAAGGCCGTGTGCCTATTGCACCAGGCGGCACCTGCCAGAGAGACTGGTTGTCCGTCCGGTGTGGTCAACGTGAGGTCAGGCGCTCGATCACTGACTTGTAATCTCATCTTGAAATTCTCTGAGTCAAACGGCCTTTCCCAGACAGGTTCAGCGAACCCTAGAGCGTTCCGGGATTCGCTACCAATCTCTGCCGAATTATCCCGGCCCTGCTTCCACACTACCCGGTAAGGCCAATTTCTATGCGGGCGGGGCTGGCGAGGCGCGCAAAATTCGCATGAGCGCTTCAAACTCTTCGCGACAGTCCGGGCACATCTCCAAATGGCTTTGAACCAGCGGCATGAGGTGAGCGGCATCCTCCCCGCGCAAAACGGCTTCGACAAATTGGTCAAGCAGGCGGTGCACCTCGTCGCAGGAGTATTCCACTGCCTGAGTCATTTCAATTTGTTGGGCGACCTTCTGCAAGACGTGGGGCGGCAATGGCATCAGGGGTGCCTGTTTGCCCGGCCATAACCAGCGTTTGAGGGTATTCAACCAGTGTTGCATATGGAGTCGCTTTCTTTCCTTAGACGCGCCGCGTGCCGCACTTCTTACGCCCGCTCAAAGACGGCTAACAGTTCGCCGGGGGTCAAGCCCTCGCGCGCCAGTCGCCGTTTCAAGCGCAAGCGCGCATCGTGGAGTAACTTATAAAGCGCGTTGCGCTCCGTGCCCAAACGGCGGGCCACCTCTTCTAAGGGCATCTCCTGGATGGCGACCGCCATCATTGCCCGCATTTGTTTGTCGGTCAGCTCTTCGCGCATCATCTGTTGCACGCGCGCCAACAAATCCGTCTGCTCCATCACCGTTTCTGGCCCCGGTGTGGTATCGGCTATCATTCGGGGCGTGTCTCCACCCTCCGTGTTATCCGTCAGACCTTCAAGCGAAACGTCTTTCCAGCGGCGGCGGCGCAATTCGGTGAGCGCCACCCGCACGGCAATCTTGTACGTCCAGGTGGTGAACTGGCTCCGACCCTCGAATGAATCTAAATGCTCCAACACCCGCAGGAGCGTCTCTTGCGCCACCTCTTCCGCCAACGCGGCAAAGTGCGGATGGTCTGGCGCGAGCCAATTCCGCAGAGCATAGGGCAGGTTATAGAGGATATTGGCGCGGAGGTCGGCGAGGGCCACTTCGCGGTGCGGCCCCTCCAGGCGGAGTTCCGTGAGCCATTGATCATTCGTGCGTTGCAGAGTTGCCATGGTTTGGGCATTATAACGTAGCTATGGATTACCCTGATTACGGTCTGGCTAAAGTCAAGCGTAAGAAAAAGTTGCTTGACCACGTCTAACGTGTATCACGCTGCTACTTCTAATTAAATGGCGAATTCCTTTATCAGCAGGCGAAAGCATGACACCCTCTCCAGAAACTTTTGAAGAATTCAAACGCTCGTTTTACTATGGTTCGCGCTCTGACATGAATTTCAAATTTCTCGCCGACGTATCGGATGAGGAAGCCAGTCGCTTTTTTCAAGAACTCCTCTGGAAAATGGGCGAGGCGCTCAACACGGGTGACTTTACACACGTTGTTGAGGCAATTGTTGCCGCCCAAGCCAAAGCCTACGCGGGGGGCGGGCGTTTCGTTTACGAGGACACTCCGTTCGTCCGTCTGCGCGCGCCGCTCGCTCAACTGCAACTCGGGTTGATGGCCTCCAGTGGGCATTTTGTGGAAGGGCATGACCCCCAGCCCTTCGGCGTGGAAAATATGTCCCAACGCGAGGCCGAGGCGCGCATCACTGAGTTCTTAAAAGCCGAGCCCCAGTTGTCCATTATCCCCATGGACACCCCGCCTGAAAAATTGCGCGTCCGGCATGGAGGCTATGATGTGCGCGCTTCGCTGGCTGACCCTAATGTGAACCTGCCGCTCGACCGCCTGCGCGAATTGCAAGCCGCCGGTCGAATTGGTGCCTTGCTACCCAATGCGTATTCATTTGTGGGGGCCAGTTCGCAACTGCGCCTGCGCGACCAAACCGGGCCGGAATGGGTGCGGCTTTTTCAGGAGCAAAAGGTGGAGGCGCTTCTCTTGGTGCCAGTTTGACCCGTGTGTCATGTGTCCGTGGGACACGTTGCGCGTTTGATGGAAGCGGGCGGCATTCCGACCGTGGTGATTGGCATCCGCGCCTTTCAGGAACGGCTTATGGCCATGCGGGTGCCCCGACTGGTGATTACCCCACACCCGCTCGGGCGGACTCTGGGAGCGCCGGGTGATCGTGAAACCCAGGCGCGAGTCATTCAAGCGGCGTTGGATTTACTGGAAACTGCGACTGTCCCCGGCACACTGGTTGAGTTGTCGGGTGGGTATCGAATTTACCCCAGTAGCAAAGAACAATCAATTTAGACCGTATGCTAAATTATGCGGAGGCCCGCGCCTACTACAACCGCTTTGGCGCACAGCAAGATTTGCAAGGCTGGTATGAAGACCCGCCGGTAGAGGTTCTTCTGCGTCACGCCGATTTTTCCAAGGCGGCCAATGTTTTTGAATTGGGCTGTGGCACTGGGCGTTTGGCGCACCGATTATTGACTCAATCTTTGCCAGCCACGGCCCGCTATTGGAGTGTGGAGGTGAGCGACACGATGGTGGGCCTGACGCGAGAACGGCTGGCGGAATTTGGCGACCGCGCGCAAGTGACGCTCACCGAGGGTGCGTTGCGCTTCCCTCTGCCCGACCATTCCGTTGACCGCTTCCTTTCCACCTACGTCTTGGATTTGCTCTCACCCTCAGACATTGCCGCGAGCACTCGAGAAGCCCACCGTGTGTTGCAGGCCGATGGAAAATTGTGTCTGGTGAGCCTGACCCATGGCGAGCGCGGTTGGGCGCGATTGGCAAGCTGGGGCTGGGCGCGCATCCACGCCCTGTGGCCCGCGCGCTTCGGCGGTTGCCGCCCGATTCGTCTGCTCAACTATCTCGCCCCCGCGCATTGGCGCATCGCCCACCACTCTTCCGTCCGCGTCGGCAATATCACCTCCGAAGTCGTCGTCGCCACGCCAATCACCAATAACCCATTACGCAGAGGCTCTCTATGACGCAAAAATACGACGTGGCCATCATCGGCTCTGGCATTGGCGGCTCCACGCTGGCGGCGGTGCTGGCCCGCAACGGCCTCAAGGTGATTGTGTTCGAGGGCGGCACGCACCCGCGCTTCACCATCGGCGAGTCTATGATTTTAGAAACCTCCGAAGCCATGCGCGCGCTGGCCGAATTTTATGATGTGCCGGAACTGGCGTATTACAGTTCGGAGAACTTTTACCCTTACATTGGCACCTCACACGGGGTCAAGCGCCACTTTAGTTTTGTCCATCACACCCCAGGGCAAAAGGCGATGCCGGAGCGCAGTTTGCAAGCCGTCATCCCGCGCCTGCCCTATGGGCACGAGATTCACATCCAGCGCCAGGACTCCGATTACTTCCTCACCTCCGTCGCCATCTCCTACGGCGCGACGGTTCTGCAAAACACGTTGATTCAAGACATTGCCATCACCCCCGAAGGCGTGGAGGTCATTACCGCCAAAGGCCAAACGTATCAGGCCGAATATGTCATTGACGCGGGCGGTATGAAATCGCTGTTGGCGAACAAGCAAAACTGGCGGCACCGCGATTGCCTCGCCCACTCGCGCACCATCTTCACCCACATGGTGGATGTGCCGTGCTTCAACAACGTCTCGCTCCCCAAAGAACAGTTCGGCCATCCCTACCCACTCTCCGAAGGCACGTTGCATCACATCTTCAAGGGCGGTTGGCTGTGGATTATCCCCTTCAACAATCACCCCGAAGCCACCAACCCGCTGTGCAGTGTGGGCCTGCAACTCGACCCGCGCTTGTATCCCCAACGCAATGACCTCAGCCCCGCCGAGGAGTTCTACGATTTCATCCAACGCTTCCCCGATTTGCACGCGCAACTCAAGGAGGCGCGGCCCGTGCGCGATTGGATGCGGATTGACCGCTTGCAATACTCGGCCCATCACATCGTCGGCGACCGCTTTGCGTTGTTGGCGCACGCGGCGGGGTTCATTGACCCGCTCTATTCCAAAGGCTTGTACGTCACGCACGCCAGCATTTTTCTTATGGCCGATTTGTTGCTCAAGGCCAAACACACGGGCGATTACTCAGCCCAGGCCTTTGCGCCGCTGGAGACGATGACGCTCAACTATGTGAATATGCACGACCGACTGGTGGCGAGTTCGTTCAAGGCATGGAGCCATTACAAACTGTGGAGCGTGTACTCGGTGCTGTGGCTGTTGGGCGCGTATCTCGAATACCTGCGGCTCATCACCAATCGCTTCCGCTCCCAAACGCGCGAAGAATATCTGGCCTATATGCGCCCGCATCGGCTGGCGGGTGGTGGCTTTGCACCCTTCTTCGCCATTCAAGAAAAAATTGATGCAGTGATAGATACCGTGAGCCCGGACGACGAAGCCGACGTAGACCGCGCGGTGGCCGAAATCAAAGCCCAATTCAAAACCTTCCCGTGGTTGCCCATCGTGTTTCAAGAATTGCTCAAAGGCAAGAACCATCTGCCGGATAACAAACTGCGGATTCGCCTGCTCCGCCGTACCGATGGCTTTTTGGGCGAAGGCATTTACCGCGAGCATTTCTTTGGCGGTGTGCCGCTCACGCATTTGATTCAGCGCGCGCTCCGCGACCAATTGCGTTACTCGCGCCCGGCGATTGAGCGCCAACGCCGCACGCGGGCGCGCCTCGCGCAACAGACCAAGCCCACCGATGTTCGACGATAGATTGCGCCGCGCCAAAGACCGTTGGGGCGAGCCGTTCCTGCGGCGGATGACCGGCGTGTCGCCGCTGGCGCTGACGCTGGTCGCGTTTGCGTTGGGCCTGGTTGCCGTAGTGTTGGCCGCATTGGGCGAAAACCTGTGGGCGCTTGGCTTCTGGTCGCTCAACCGTTTGCTCGATGCCTTCGATGGTTTGTTGGCGCGGATGAAGGACGAACAAAGCGACCTTGGCGGCTACCTCGACATTGTGCTGGACTTCGCCATTTATGCCGCCGTGCCCATCGCCCTCGTGGTCAGTGCGCCCACGCCCGCGCGCTATCTCACATTGGCCCTCATGCTAGGCGCGTTCTACGTCAACGGCGCATCGTGGATGTATCTCGCCGCCATTTTGGAAAAGCGCGGCGCGCAACAAGTGCACGATGTGGCCGCGCCACCCAACCTCACCACCGTCGTCATGCCCGCCGGTTTGGTGGGCGCGGTGGAGACCTATCTCGCTTATTGTGCGTTTTTGATTTGGCCCGAGGCCATGGAGTGGATTTTTGCAAGCTTCGCGGCGATGGTGGTCTTCACCACCGGCCAGCGTCTGGCTTGGGCGATTAAGGTATTGCGATGACTCAATTAAAAATCGGGCAATCCGCCCCAGCGTTTGTCCTACCCACCGTCGGTGGCGCAACGGTTGACTTGCAAGCTGTGACCCAGAGCGGTCAACACGCCTTACTCGTGTTTCTGCGCCACTTGGGTTGACTGCCCTGCCGCGACCATGCCGCACAGTTGTGCGCACGCCACTCGGAGTTAACCCAACTCAACACCCGCGTCTTCATCATTTCCTTTGGCACGCTCCCCGCTGTTCAGCAATGGATGGCCGAAGCCTGTCACTCATTTGAAGTTTTGCTTGACCATGAGCGCGCGGTTTATAACGCCTATGGCTTGGAGCGCTCATTTCTGCGCTCGCGCAATTTGCAGACGCGGTGGTATTACTTCCGTGCGTGGCTGGCCGGGCGCCAGGCGCACGCGGTGCACGGCGACGACACCTCCCAACTTGGCGGCGATTTTATTGTGGACAAACAGGGCGTGTTGCGCTTCCTCCACCCCAGCCACGACCCAACGGATAGGCCTGCGGTGGATATGTTGCTGGACGTGCTGAGAAATATCCAGTGATCGCCCTTCAGCCCAACCCAAACTCCACCCCGGCCAGCACCGCACCATTGACCTGAATCTCCAGCCGATGCGCTCCGGCGTAATACACCCGCGTGCTAATGGGGCGGAAGGAATGGCGCTTTGAAATGGGCGCGGACTCGCCTGCGCCCAAGTCCTTCTGCGTTAGCTTGAACACTTTGGGCGTGCGCGTGCCACTCGCTTTGACATGATGAATGACGTAATCAATCACCAAATTCTGTGCGCGCTTGGCCTGTGACCGAATCTCAAACGAGAACGTCATCTCCCCGCCCATCTTCACTTTGGCGGGGGCGAGGCGCAAGTTGGTGATGGACACTTCTGGCTTGGCCTCGAACCCCAACACCGCCAGCACATCTTTGTTTCCTTGCTTCACCAACGTCCGCGCGGCGTGGCGGATGAGCCATTGCGTGCCGTCGTTCTCAATCTTGCTCCAGCGTTGCAACGTTTTCACCACTAGGTCGGGGTTGTCTTTGACGATGTCGTTCAGGTTGTTCGCCACCGAACGGCGCACCATCAGCACGGGGTCGGTTTTTAATTTTTCGAGCAAGGCCAACACCGGGCGCGGGTCAGCGATGAAGGGCTTTAACTGCATCGTCCACGGCAAACGTGGGCGCGTGCCTTCGGACACCAGCCGCCGCACATGGGGGTTCGCATCCTCCGCCCACCGCTCTAGAATCTTCAACGTCTTCTCCGGCTCGCTCAAGATGAAGGCCCGAATCGCGCCCTCCGCCGAGAAGCGTTGGGTCATGGCATACAACGCCTGCATCGAAAGGTCGTAATGCCCCAGCCCATACTTCGCCACATAATCGTTGAGCGGCATGACGATAAAGCCATCATAGCCTTCCAGTTCATCGCTGGTCAGGGCGGGCGGGAGCGCCTTTAGAATAATCTCCAACGCGCGCGGATAATCTTGGGGCAAATACGTTCCCAGGCTATCGCGGATGAGGGCCGCGCGCTCGCTAAAACTGAGCGCCGGTAACTGGGCGTTGACCGTGTGGCTAAAGCCCTTGGCATCGAAGCCACGCCAGGCGCGTTTCAAATCGGCGGCGAGTTGGTTCACCACGCGGGGGTTGAAGACCTCGCGGACTTGAAAATTTTGTTCACTCATAGAGTACCTGTGTCAGGCGGGATGATTTAGCGTAGCAACCATCCCACAATGCGCTCGGCCACCAGTTGCCAGTTGGCTTCCAGCATCATGTCATGGGCCACCGGAAAAGTTTCGAGGGAGGTGCGGTAGGCCTCCGCTAAGGCGGTGTTGACGACAACCGGAATGGATGAGTCATATGCGCCTCCAATGACCAGCATCGGGGTAGTAATGCGGCGCGGGTTGGGTTTATCGAAGAGCATAATATCCATAAGCGCCCGGAACGATTCGTTGCCCATGCGCGCAAAATAGGCCCGCACTTGTTCTCGCGGCATAGAGGGCGTGAAGAAGATGTTTTCAAACACTGGCCGAGCGTGTAACATATTGAAGGTCAGGAACATTTTGAGCATGGGGGCAGGATGCCGCTGGAACATGGCAAGCGATGTTTGAAACATTCCTTGCAGGGGCGATGAAGCCAGCAACACGCCCGCCGGAGCGGAATGCTGTTCCAGATATTTCTGCACCACCACGCCGCCCAACGAATGCCCAATTAGCACCGGCGGGGCGGGCAAGGTGGCAATCACTTGGGCGACATCGGCCACATAATCGGCGATGCGCCATTGGTTGATGTTGTCGTGTCCGGCGCTCTCGCCATGGCCGCGCAAACTCAGGGCATGGGCCTCAAAGCCGCGCCGGGCGAAATAGGGCAGGAAATGCTCATCCCAACACCATGCCCCATGATAACCGCCATGCACACACAAAATCGGCGGGCGGGAGGGGGTGGGGGGAGAAGGTCGGCGAGTAATGACTTCGAGTTGCATCGAGACAATCCTTATAGGACTTACGCAGTTGGCAAGCGTGGGAGCGGTTTTCAACCGCGCACGCGTCGGGCTGGCAAAGCCCCCCCACATTCAACTGCGTAACGCCTATCCTTATTGAGAAATTTCCGTTATGGGCCACAACGCCTCCGCTGGGAGAGACACTGAAATTGTATCGCCTATGCCCACCTCGCGGGCCGTATCCGTGAGCATCTCCAGCACCGTGTTTCCCTCCAGCCGCAGTTTGAGCCGTAGATGCGTGCCGACATACAGGCTCTGTATCACTTCGCCATGCAGTACGTTCTCGCCAGACGCGGCCAATACAATTCGCTCCGGGCGGATGGTGAGCGTCATGGGGCCTTCGGGCACAGACTCACCCATGCACATCGCGCCAAAGTCTGTCTCCACCACCGCGCCGCGCCGCTGACCGCGAATCACGTTGGGGTTGCCAAAGAAGCGGGCCAGCCGCAGGCTAGCCGGGCGCGTGAACAACTCACGCGGGGGCGCATACTGGTGTAACTGCCCATCAAACAATACCGCCACGCGGTCGGCCAGCATCACCGCTTCCTGCTGGTCGTGCGTCACCACTATCGTCGTCAGGCCAAATTGCTGTTGCAGGTCCAGCACCAACGCGCGCAGGTCATCGCGCAGGTGTGCGTCGAGGCTGGAGAACGGTTCATCAAGCAACAACACTTTGGGCCGAAGGATGAGCGCGCGGGCCAGCGCCACCCGCTGGGCCTGGCCGCCAGACAGTTGTCGGGGCGAGCGACGCTCGAATCCGACGAGTTGGACTCGCTCCAACATCTCCGCCACCCGCGCTCGAATCACAGCGGGCGACTCGCCCCGCATCTTCAGTCCAAAGCCCACGTTCTCGCCCACCGAAAGATGCGGAAAGAGCAGATGATTTTGAAACATCAGCACCGTACTGCGCCGCTCGGCGGACACCCTTAAGACCGATTGACCATCAAACTGAACGTCGCCACTCGACGGTTCCAACAACCCCGCAATTATTTTGAGCACGGTGGTCTTGCCACACCCCGAGGGGCCGAGTAGCGCTACGCGTTCGCCACGCTTTACCTCCAGCGTCAACCCATGCACGGCAGAGGTGGCGGCACCAGGATAGATTTTATTGAGGGCCTGGAGATGAATGTGCGTCATAGTTTTCCCATTCCAGCGAGGGCGGCCTGGCTTGACAACGCGCGCGCCGTAAAGGCGATGAGCGCCAGGGCGGGCGCGATAAAGACGAGGCTGAGCGCGGCCGTGAGCGGCAGGTCACCGCTTTGGGCGAAGGCATAGAGCAACACCGGCAGAGTCACCACTTGCCCGCCGCCGACCAATAGCGTAAGCAAGTATTGACTCCATGAGATGAGGAAGGCGAACAAACTGCTGGTGAGCACACTCGGCGCAATCAGCGGCAGAGTCACCTGCGCCCACACTTGCCAGGCGCGCGCCCCTAGTGAACGGGCTTGCGCTTCGTAGTCGGCGTTGTAATTGGCGAAGACTCCGGCGAGGAGCAACGTCATGTAGGGTAACACCGGAATCAAATGCGCCAGCACCACGCCCGCCCAGGTGTCGGCCAAGCCCAGGCGGATGAGGATGACTTGAATGCCCATCACCGCCGCGAAGACCGGCACGATGGTGGGGGCGAGAAACAGAAACGTGACCAGCGAGCGCCCGCGCCACCCCGCCACACTCAACGCGCGCCCAGCGGGCAGGCCAATGAAGAGCGAGAGCAGGGTGACAGTCAGCGCAATACTCAGGCTGTTGCCCAAGGCCGTTAGCACTTTGCTTTGAGGCGCGACCACATACGCCCAGGCGCGTCCACTCCACGCGGTGGGCCACAGCGCGGGGAAGAGCCAGCGCCCGCTCAACGCCCACACCAACAGAGGCAATACTGGGGCCAACACGCCCAGCATGATGAGGGCAACGGCGGCCCGGTGAAGGAGGACGCGCCCCATCACATTTTCGCCTTGCGGGTACGCCACCATTGAAGGCTCAGATACCCCAGCACCGCTACATCCAGCAAATGTTCGAGCGGCGCGACGATATTGGCGTAATGGTCAGCATCCCAATAACTGATGGGGCTGTAGATACGCCACTGCCAGTTAAAGGGAAAGAGAACGGCCGGGCCATCGTTGTAGTGGGTGGCGATGTCCACCACCGAGTGCAGGCCACAGCCCAACGCGAACCACACCAACGACCAGCCCCACGCCCGCCCGCGGCGCGCGGCCCAATAACCTACACTTCCATACAATAAAATCAAAAATGGCGCGTGCAAAAAATTGTGGCCCGCAATCCACAGCGGGTGATTGAAATACATTTCATCGTACCACTCGAAGAAGCGATAACCGGCCGGCAGGGATTCGATAAAGCGATAGTAAACGGCAAACCCGATGCTGAACAGGAACAATGGCATATCGGGCAAAAACGAGCCGAGGAGGAAGGCGCGGTTTCGCACCGGCACAGCTTGGGTGTGCAGGGCGTGGCCGAGCGCGGCGGTCATCAGGAGATGCGTATAAGTTTGCATGAAGAGAAACCGACTCAATTCTTAAAACCGCGTTGGTTGTGTGAGACGGAGATAGACCGCAATCAACACCGTGCTGATGAGGGCAATCAACACACTCAACGCCATGGCTTCGGGGCGCGCGGCAAGGTCGGTGTCCACATACTGCCGATAGGCCAGCACCGGCAAAGCCGAGGGATAACGTTGACCAAGTAGGAATGGCACTTCGTACGCGCCGAAGGTGTAGGCCAACACCAACACCGAGGCGGCCAAGACGCTGGGCGCGATAAGCGGCAAGGTGACATAGCGCAGGCGTTGCCAATATGTTGCGCCCAGCGTTTGCGCCGCTGGGTCGTAATCGGCCTCAACGCCGCGCAAGGCCGCCAACGCCGCCGTGCCAATGAAGGGCACCCCCTTCCACACATATTCCAACACAATGCCCCACCCCAGCGGGTCGTACACCAGCGCGGGAAAATCGGCGGGCGATTGAATCCAACCGAGGGCATAGGCCCAGCGCGCCAGCCAGCCGGTCGGTGCCATAAGAAACAAAATCCCCAATGCGCCCACGAGATGGGGGATGGGGAGATTGAGCTGAAACAAAAATAGCGCCACGCGTTGCCCCCGCAGGGGCTGATGCAACACCAACGCGCACAGCACCGCCAACCCGGTGGCAAGACTGGTGCTGGCCAGACTCAGCCAGAGCGTGTACGCCAGCGATTGATAAAATTCTGGCGAGGTGAATAAGTGCTGATAGGCCGCCAGACTCAAGGCCGCGCGCCCAATGAAGGGCGCATAGCCCAAACTCTGCGCGACGGCCAAACTTAGGCCGCCCACGAACAAAACCCCGATGATGATGAGCGCGGGGGCAATTAATAAGTAAGGCCGGGTCACGGCTTCAACACGTTCTCTTCCCAGCCGGCTTCAAAGGCTTCGAGCCAGGCGGCTTGCAATTCGGGCAGGCGCGCGGCGGCGAGGACTTCGGGCGCGAGGGTGGCGGGGCCGCGCGGTAGGTCGGCAAATTTTTTCTGCCACTCGGCGGGCAACCGCGCCGGGTCCAGCACGGGCAAATCGCCCCAGCCCTGCGGGTTGGCCTTGCTCAACTGCGCTTCGGGCGAGAGCATAAAGTTCGCCACCACCATCGCGCCCGCCGTATGTGACGAATTATACGGGATGGCGAGGTAGTGGGTGTTGGCGATGGTGCCCTCATCGAAGACAAAGGTGCGCGCGGTCTCCGGGTACCTGCCCTGTGTGATGAGGCTGGAGGCTTCGGTGGGGTTGTAGGCCATGTCAAACGCCACTTCGCCGTTGGCAAATAAATCTTGCATCCGCGTTCGATTTTCGGGATAGGTCTCGCCCGCGCGCCACAGGCTCGGCTCCAGCGCGTTCAACGTTTCCCAACATGTCGCCGATTTTTCGTCAAAGATAGTTGGTTGAAAATCGCCGAGCAAGGCTTGATAGCCACCCGCCGCGTGATAACACACATGCCGCACAAAGGCACTGCCGGTGAAATCGGGTGGCGCGGCATAGGTGAACTGGCCGGGATTGGCCTTCGTCCACTCTAACAAGGCGGCCATGGTCTGGGGCGGTTCGGGCACTCTGGCGCTGTCGTAAATCATCACGAACTGCGCTTTGCCGTAGGGCGCTTCGTAACCGTCCACCGGGTAGCCAAAATCATTTTTCACGCTGGGGTCATCGCCGTTGATGTAGAGAGCGTTGGGCAAAAATTGCGCGAAGGGGCCGTAGAGCAAATCACCCTGCCGCATGGTGCGGAAGTTCTCGCCGTTGACCCACACCAAGTCCACCGCGCCATCGGTATCGCGGCCGGCTTGTTTTTCGCCCAGCACTTTGTTCACATATTCGGGCGAGTCGGCCACCGGCACCATGTTGAGGGTCACGCCATATTTTTCTTTCAGCGTCTCGGCCACAAAGCCCGTGACCCAGCCGTTAATCACATCACTGCCGCCCCACATGTAAAAGTTGACCGTTTGCCCGCGCGCCTTGGCGAGGATGGAATCCCACGTTTGGCCTTCAAAGCCCGGCGGGGGATTCGCGCCCGGCGGAGCACTTTCGCCCGAAGCGGGAATGGCCGTGGGCGCGGCGGTGGGCGGCGCGGCGCAGGCGGTGAGGAGCAGAGCAAGGGCGAGGGTGAGGCGAGACGCAAAATTCATAAGAATATCTCCTAAGTCTGATTGTTTTACACTTTCAAAATTGGGACACAGATGAACGCAGAAAACGTATGTTTTCTTTTTGGTTATCAGCGTTCATCTGCGTTTATCTGTGGTTATCTGCGTCCAAAAAACGTTCTGTAAGGTAAGCCACTCCTAAGTTTGGTTTAGCGCCGCCATTCCAAAAACTTCACAAACAACGCTTTCACGCGCGGGGTGAGGCGCGTGCGGTTGTAGGCATCGGCCACTTTCTTGAGGCCTTCGGATTGGGTGGGGTAGGGATGAATGACGGTGGCGATTTTTGTCAGGCCCAGGTTGCCTGCCATCGCCAACGTCACTTCGCTAATCATATCCCCGGCGCGGCGGGCCACGATGGTCGCGCCCACAATTTTATCCGTGCCGCGTTTGACCAACACTTTGATGAAGCCCTCGGTCTCGCCATCGGCGACGGCGCGGTCGTTGTCTTTGAAGTGATAAGTGATGGGCGTGACCGCGATGTTCCGCGCTTGCGCTTCGGCTTCGGTGAGGCCGACGTGGGCGAGTTCGGGGTCAGTGTAAGTGGCCCAGGGAATGTTCAGTGCACTGGCGCGGCGGCGGCCAAAGAACAGGGCGTTAGTCACAGCGATGCGGGCGGTGGCGTCGGCGGTGTGGGTGAATTGATATTTGTACGCCACATCGCCCGCCGCATAAATGCGCGGGTTGGCGGTTTGCATGAAGTCGTTGACGCTCACGCCTTTGGGGGTATAGGCCACGCCCGCCGTTTCTAAATCCAAATCTTCCACGTTGGGCGCGCGGCCCGTAGCCACCAACACCGCGTCGGCACAGAGCGAGTCTTTATTCTCTAAATGAATCACCACCTCGCCATTGATGCGCTCAACACGCGTGGGTTTGGCGCTGAGTTGAAATTGCACGCCATCTTTTCCCAGCGCGGCCCGCACCACCCGCGCCGCGTCCACATCATCCCGAATCAAAATGCTCGGCGCGAGGTCCACCACCGTCACTTGACTGCCAAAGAGTTGAAAGGCTTGCGCCATCTCGCACCCAATTGGCCCGCCACCAATGACCACCAAGCGGCGCGGCAGTTCGGTGAGGTTGAAGATGTTTTCATTGGTGAGGAAGCTGGTCTCGCGCAGGCCGGGGATGGGTGGCACGGCGGCGCGCGAACCGGTGGCGATGACGGCTTTGCTAAAGCGCAGGGTCTGGCCGCCCACGGTCACTGTGTCCGGGCCAGTGAAGCGCGCGTCACCAAAATACACATCCGCGCCGAGCGATTGAAAGCGTTGCGCCGAGTCAGCGTGGCTGATGTCGGCGCGCAAACGCCGCATGCGCTCCATCACCGCGCCAAAGTCCACGCGATAGTTGGGCAACGTCACGCCCATCTCGCTCGCGCGACGCAATTCGGAGATGAGGTGCGCGGGGCGCAGGAGTGATTTGGAAGGCACACACCCAGTGTTGAGACAATCGCCGCCCATCAAGTGTTTTTCGATGACGGCTACCTTGCCGCCGAGGCCCGCCGTGCCGGCCACGCACACCAATCCAGCCGAACCCGCGCCCAGCACCACCAGATTGTAGCGCCCGCTGGACGTGGGGTTGCGCCAATCGGTGGGGCGCGCGTTGGCGAGCCAGCGGGCGTTGTGAGAGTCGGTGGGAGGAGGAAGATGCATGGATGCTCCTAAACTTCCGAAGTCTTCGCTTCGCGGCGGCGGAAGTAGCGCGAGAGGGCGAGGCTCATGATGAACATGACCGCACCCACGGCCAATGTTTGCCAGTCGAGGCGGGGCGTGAAGTTAGCGAGGTCGCCTTCGATGGACGCGCCAAAGGACACAAACGAAATCGTGCCGGGGATGGTGCCGAGGGCGGTGGCGAGCAGGAAGCCGCGCCAGTCAATCCGCAAAAAGCCGCAGACGTAACTCACCAGGTCGTAGGGCAAAAAGATGAAGCGCATGACCAGCACCGTCTCGAAACTGTTGTGGCGCAGGCGCGTGGTGTAGCGTTGAAGGAGGCCGGATGAGTTCTCGGTGTTTAGCCCAAACGAGCGCCCGACGAGATAGGCCACGAGCGTGGAGGCGTTACTGCCAATGATGGTGTACACCACGCCCCACACCGGGCCGAACAAAAAGCCGCCCGCCAGGGTGAGGAGGATGGACGGAAAAAATATCAGCGGGCGTAGCGTGTAGGCGAGGATATAGACCAGCGGGCCATAAGCCGTGCCCGCAATGTGGTCCATGAGGGTTTGCACCGCGGCCAGCGGTGTAAGGTTGTTGGCCCGCGCATACAACCCATAACTGACGCTGGCGACTAACCAGAGGGCGGCACCGACTATTTTTTGCCAGTGTTGACTAAAGAAGTTGGTTGCAGCAGATTTTGGAGGAGGTGTAGTCATTGCATCTTTCAGATGCGCTATAAGGTCACTGGAATGATGGGCAACATACTCTAGACGCTGGTTACCGCGAAAATCTTACCGCGCGAGTTTGAGGCTCAATTTTTACGTTGGTAAGAAAGTTCGGCCTCGGGTTGTCTGAGTGAGTGAGCCTCTATTTATCTCAGCTCTAACGGAGTAGCGCGACTATGAAACATATCAATACAGAGACGGTTTAACCCCGTGCGTATTGAAGTCGGTGCAGAACGCACGGCCCGTTCTGAGCGCAGGTGAGGTGGAAGAGTTTGACGGGATGCCGGACACGCATCCCAACAGCTTCATCGTAAACTATCCGGTGCCGGTGCTCGCGCGTAACACCTTCACCAGATGAATCATTGTGTGTATCCAAGGCCTCTCGACGCCTCTGGGCGTTCGGGAGGTTTTTTTTGCGGCCTTGACCTTCCAGCGACTGGAAGGTGTAGAGTCAGGAATAATGATGATGCTGATTCACGAACTGGCGAAACAGACGGGCGTTCCGGCCAAAACCATCCGGTATTACGAGTCGCTCGGCCTTCTGCCGCGCCCCAAGCGGGCGGCGAACAACTATCGCCAGTACGCGCCTGTTGATGCCGAGCGTCTGCGCTTCATCGCCAGCGCGCGCAGTCTGGGCTTTTCACTCGACGACGTTGCCGAAATCCTCGCGGCGCGTGATAAGGGCTTGGCCCCCTGCCAACGCGTACTCGATGCCGTTGATCGGCGACTGACGGATGTTGATCGCCGCATTGCCGATTTGTTGACTCTGCGCGACTCTCTCCGGCAATTGCAGAGTGAAGGGGCCATCCTCCCCCGCGATGATGTGCAGGGGGAGCATTGCGTGTGTTACTTGCTCAAAGCATACCGCGACACCGGGCACGTCACTATTCAGAGAGGAGAATTTTTCAATGGCTGAATTGGAACAGGTCGAACTCGACGTGCGCGGGATGACCTGCGACTCGTGCGCGGTTCACGTCACCAAAGCGCTTAAGAGCGTGACGGGCGTGCAGGGCGCCGACGTTCCCGGCTGGCAATCCGGGCGAGCTACGGTCGTCGTGGGCGCGAATGTGGACGCCAGGGCGCTCGGCACCGCCGTCCAGCAGGCCGGGTATACGGCCACCGTCAAAACGCGCAAGGCGGTTGGCGGCCCGGCTCCGGAAAATGTAGGCGGTGGCAATCAGTTTGATTTGATGGTCATCGGCGGCGGGTCGGCCGGGTTTGCGGCGGCGATTAAGGGCGCGGAACTTGGCTTCAAGGTTGCGCTGATCGAAGCGGGCGTCATCGGCGGGACGTGCGTCAACGTCGGCTGTGTGCCGTCCAAGACGCTCATTCGCTCAGTGGAGTTGTATCACCTCGCCGGGCAACATCGCTTCCGAGGCGTGCATGCCGCGCCGGGCCGGATCAACTGGCCGGAAGTGATTGCCCACAAGGATGAGTTAGTGAATGAACTGCGGCAGGCCAAATACTCCGATGTGCTCGCGGCGTATCCTGAAATCACCCTCATCCGGGGCAGAGCCAGATTGGTGGGCCAGAACGGTGTGGAGATTGTCCCCGCCGATTCGGGCGGGGCAGGTGGCAAAACATACGCGCCTGGCAAGATTGTCATCGCCACTGGCGCGAGGCCATGGGTGCCGCCCATCCCGGGCCTCGGCGACGTGCCTTACCTCGACAGCACCACTGCGCTTGATTTGAAGGAATTGCCCAAGTCCATGATGGTGCTCGGCGCGAACGCCGTTGGTCTGGAGTTGGCGCAAACGTACGCGCGCGCCGGAACCTATGTGACGGTGCTCGAAGTCCTGCCGCGCATCGCGCCGTTTGAAGACGAAGACCTCAGCGCCGCGCTGGCCGGGCATCTCGAAGAAGAAGGCTTGCGGGTTGTGTCCAACTTCAAGACAACGAAAGTGGAACGGCGTGACGGTCGCTACATTCTGACCGGAACGAAGAATGAGGCCGAGGTAGTCTTCAAGGCCGAGCAGTTGCTCGTTGCCACAGGCCGCCGCCCGAACACGACGGGCCTGGGATTGGAAGAAGCCGGGGTGAGACTCGGCCAGCGCGGCGAGATTCTAGCCAACGACTCTCTACAAACGCACAACCCGTTTGTGTATGCGGCGGGCGATGTGACCGGGCGAGATATGTTCGTGTATGTGGCGGCATATTCAGGCCAGTTGGCCGCCGAGAACGCGCTGGCGAACGCCGGGCGCACTTACGATGTGGCCTATATCCCGCGCATCACGTTCACCGATCCACAAATCGCCAGCGCTGGACTCACCGAAGCGCAGGCCCGTGAGCAGGGCTACGAAGTGCGCGTCAGCAACTTGCCGATGGTGCATGTGCCCCGTGCGTTAGCCGCCCGCGACACACGCGGCCTCATTAAACTCATCCTCAATGCAACCACCGACCAACTGTTGGGCGCACACATCCTCGCGCCCGAAGCGGGCGAGATGATCCAGACGGCGGTGCTGGCGATTCGCTTCGGCATCACCGCGCGCCAACTGCGCGAGACGATGTTCCCTTACCTGACCAACGCCGAGGGCTTGAAACTGGCGACGCTGGCGTTGGAGAAAGATGTGGCGAAGTTGAGTTGCTGTGCGGGATAAGGAGTTGGTATCTATGACAAAAATCAAAGCCTCTGTCGTGGGCATCGTCGCATTCATTACCTGCCCGTGTCACCTGCCCCTCACCCTGCCGTTGCTCATCTCGCTCACGGCGGGCACAGCCTTTGGCGCATGGCTCGTCCAAAACACTATTCTCGTCAGGGTCATCTCAACTGTCGCCTTCATCGGCGGGCTGGCGCTGGCTTTCAAAGGGTTCGCGCAACCCGCCGCCTGTCCGCCAACGCCCAACGCAACGACATCTCCAAAATCAAGTTGAAGATTATGTGGGTCGCGTTGGCGCTGGGCGCGGCGATGCTGGCCTCCTTCAATCCCATCCTCTATATGTCGGCCAATGTCTGCCCGGATCGCTGGTGATAGTGGCAGGCGCAAGCCTCATTGCACTTTGATTTTCATGCGGGGGATGGCTTTCGCACAACCACACAATTCGCTCGACGCCTCTTGGGCGCCTGTCCGTCGCCATCTCCAAAGTAAGACTTTCCCTTCTGGTCGCGTCTATAACACAAGAACGGACAACTCATCTACTTATCTCAAAAGAGAATTTCAATATGTCAGCCAATACACTTAGCTCTAAAACGGGAATCGCAGGTTCAATCCAAGCCGGGGCTATTGCCGGTCTTGCCGGAGGCATCGTCTTCGGGATGTTGATGGGCATGATGGGCATGTTGCCTATGGTGGGGATGCTCGTAAAACAGGATAGCGCGGTGGTCGGCTTTATCGTCCATATGCTCATCAGCGCTTTCATCGGTGCCGTGTATGGCATTGTGGCCGCGCGTCTGCCGCAAGGTTGGGTCGCCGCGATTGTGGCAGGCATGGTGAATGGCGTTATTTGGTGGGTAGTGGGCGCGCTGGTCTTGATGCCCATTGGCCTCGGCATGAGCCAGATGGTGTTGGTCGTCGGCCAGACCCAATGGATGAGCCTAATGGGCCATGTAATTTATGGCATTGTCACTGCGCTCGTGTTTGTGCCAGTCAGCAAGCGTTTTTAGAAAGACCGTTTGACCACGGGTTGGTTGTCGCGCTGGTGTACGGGGCCTTTCTCCGCTAACCCGCGCCCACGGCCAGCCTGTCTTGCCAGGCCGGGATGTCTTCTCGCCCGGCCTGGCCCATGATGACCCGCAATGCTTCAGGGACTAGAAACTCAGAGGCTCTCATGCTAACAAAATCCTATTCCGATGATAATGCCACCTGCCAAGTAACCTTTGAACTTCCGGTAGACGTTGTAGCCCAAACAGCCTGCTTATGCGGTGAGTTCAATGCTTGGGATGAGGCCGCTCATCCGTTGGAGCGCCGCGAGGATGGCCGTTTCACGCTCACCCTCTCACTTACACCCGGCCAGTCGTATCGCTTCCGCTATCTATTGGATGGTTCACGCTGGGAAAACGATTGGGCCGCTGATGGCTATGTCCTCAACCCGTATGGGAGCGATGATTCACTGGTGCAAGTGTGACCGCAGGTCAGGCACTCAGCCATGGAGCAACGAATTATGGACAACCGGGATAGTAACGCTCGATTGATTGTGTATGGGCACAACTTTTGCAGTTTAGCGCTCAACCTGGAAAGAGCGTTGAAGAAGCGCTACATTGATTACGAATGGCGGGACGTGCGGGACGGCGAGCCGCGCTTCGGCGACGAACTACGCCAACTCGCGCGGGGCCATCTTTCAGTACCAACCGTGGTTTTCCCGGACGGGAGCGTTTTGGTGGAACCGTGGCCGGATGAGGTGCTGGAGCGAATTCGCTCTCCACAAACGCTGAAACCAGAGGGTAACCCAACCCATGCGTGAGTGGCTCAGCCTGTGCGTTTCGGCGGTGGTGGTGCGGCGCGCGCTTATTTATGCGGTGGTGGTCGGCGCTATTCTAATCACTATCAACCATGGCGATGCAATACTCCGAGGCGACTTCACTCTGATACGACTGCTCAAAATGGGTCTCACCGTTCTCGTGCCCTACACCGTTTCCACGTTGTCCAGTGTTTCAGCGATGCAGAGTTTTCAGTCGAAGTCCAAGCCATGACTCAAGACTTACTGGCTCTCACCACGGCTCAGATGGTCGAAGTGGATCGGCTGATAATTGAAGACTATGGCATCCGGTTGATCCAAATGATGGAAAACGCCGGGCGCAACCTAGCCGAACTCGCGCGGCGGATGTTGGATGGGAATTTGTCCGGGCGCAAAATTGCGGTGCTGTGCGGCGCGGGCAACAACGGCGGCGGCGGGATGGTGGCCGCCCGTCACCTACACAATCGTGGCGCGGAAGTGCATGTCAAATTCGTCGGCGGCCCAGCGCGGCTGAAGGATATTCCAGCGCACCAATGGCGTATTCTGGGCGCGATGGGATTGGCACGCAACGACGACTTCGACCTAGCGCGAGCGGATTTGATCGTGGATACCCTCATTGGCTATGGTTTGACCGGCGACCCGCGCGGGCCTGTAGCCGACTGGATTGAACGCGCGAATGCAACGAATCGCCCAATCCTATCGCTGGATACGCCTTCCGGCCTCGACACGACCAGCGGCACGCCGGGCAACCCGTGCATCCGCGCAGCAACCACACTGACCCTGGCCCTGCCTAAAACCGGATTGCTGACAACGACAGCCCGCTCCTTCGTGGGCGATCTTTACCTGGCCGACATTAGCGTGCCGCCGGAACTTTATCAACGTATGGGCCTTGAAATCGGCCCACTCTTTGCCGACGATACCATCATCCGCATCAATTGAGAAAGAAGCCAATGGAGCAGAATAAGTTTGATCAGATCATCGTCTACAGCACCGTTTGGTGCCCCGATTGTAAACGCGCCAAGAAATTCTTCGGCGAACAACGTGTGCCGTATGTGAACATTGACATTGAACAAGACGCTGAGGCGATGGCGTTTGTCGAAAAAGTCAACGACGGCAAACACATCATTCCGACCATCGTCTTTCCCGATGGTTCAACGCTCGTTGAACCATCGAACGCCCAACTGGCTGAAAAGTTAGGTTTGCAAACGAAGGCCCAACGCGCCTTCTATGACTCCATTGTGATCGGTGGTGGCCCCACCGGCCTCACCGCCGCCCTGTACATGGGGCGCGAGGGCATGGACACCCTTGTGATTGAAAAAGCCGGCCTCGGCGGGCAGGCCGGCATCACGCAGACATTAGATAACTTCCCCGGTTTCGATGAGGGCATCGCCGGCGCAGAGTTTGCCGACCGATTGGCTCGGCAGGCGCGTCGCTTCGGGGTGGAAATCCTTCAAGCGCAGGATGTCACTGACCTCTCACCCGATGGGCCGTATTGGTGTGTCATCACCCGTGACGGCTCAGAATACGGCACTAAAGCCGTCCTGCTCGCCACGGGCGCGCACTATCGCAAACTAGGCGTACCGGGCGAGGAGGCATTAATCGGCATTAACATTCACTTTTGCGCGACGTGCGACGGTGCGTTCTACAAGGGCAAAAAGGTGCTCGTCATTGGTGGGGGCAACAGCGGTTTTGAAGAAGGCTTGTTCTTGACCAAGTTTGCCAGGCAGGTGGACATCGTCGAGTTTTTGCCGGAGGTGAAGGCCAGCCAGATTTTGCAAGACAAAGTGGCGGAGCAACCCAACATGGCGGTGACGATCAATCACGCCGTCAAGGCGTTCAAGGGCAAGCACAAACTCGAGGCCGTCGTCGTTCAAGATCGCGCCACGGGTGAGGTGAAGGAATGGCATTACGACGGTGTGTTTGTGTTCATCGGTCTCTCGCCCAACAGCGATTTGGTTAAAAGCAAAACGGAAACTGACCGCTACGGCTTTGTCCACACCGACAAAACGCTGATGACCTCCCGGCCGGGCTTGTTCGCCGCTGGAGATGTGCGGGCCGGTTCCACCAAACAGGCCGCTTCCGCCGCTGGGGAAGGCGCTACAGCCGCCCTAATGATCCGCCAATATCTGAAAGAGGTTAGCTAACCATGACCAGCGAGTTATCCATCGGCCACCCTCTGCCTGAGTTGAATTTGCTGACCACCGAAGGTGCGGCCACGACAGTCAAAGCGCAGCTGGGCGCGAAACACGGCCTGCTTTATTTCCTGCATGGCACGTGGTGTCCGGAATGCGTGGGGCAATTCCATCTGCTCCAGCGTTACCGACCTGCCATCCTGGCCGCCGATGCGGATGTCATCGTCATCACTAGCGATGACCTAGACGCGCTCACGACTTTTTTGGCGAGCGCTGTGCCGTCCCTAGAATACACGGTGCTGGCTGATCCTAAACACAGCGTCCACCCGAAACTAGGCTTGGGCGGTGATACCCTGGCGGCCATCGTGGATGGAGAGGGCATGGTGCTTTGGCTCGCGCGTTGGGCGGATCACCACGGTGAGCCTGACTATGAAGCCATGCTTCTAGCTTTGCGAGAGACCTCCCATGTCAACGTTTCTCACCCTCGGCCAACGCCTGCCTGAGCTGAGCGTGCTGACCGCGACTGGCGCGCCGTCTTCAGTGCAGGCGCACCTTGGCCCCAGAAGCACTCTGGTGTATTTCCTGCATGAGACCTGGTGTCCGGAGTGTGTCAGCCAGCTCTATCGCTTTCAGCAGTATCGCCGTGAGATTGCGCAAGCCGGGGCAGAAGTCGTTGCCATCACGCGCGACGCTCCGGAGACGTTGGCTTCCTTTTTAATCAGCGCCATTTCGCCATTGGAGTACGTGGTGTTGGCCGACCCGGAGCACGTCACCTATGACAAACTCGAAGTAGGTGGCGATACCTTAGCCGTCATCGTGGATCGGGATGGCTTCATTTGCTGGTTCGCGCGCTGGGCCGACCACCACACACGGCCCAACTTCACGACCATTCTGCAACAGTTACGCGATGTGAGCGAAAAGCCCGGCCAACCAGAGGGCGCACCCACACCAGCGGAGTAGGCCTAGACCGCGCAGCTGGAGAAGGCGATGAGCATTTCATTGGGCCGGCGCACATGGACCGGGTTGCTGTTCGGGATAGCGGCCTCGGTGATGTTCGGAATGGCCTTGTTCATTGGTAGCCTATTCCAGCGTGCCGTCACATTTCCCACCGTCCATTTGCTGTATCCGGGCGCAATTTTGCGGACTCATCGGTGGGCCACTAGCGGGTAGCCCACCAATATCAGGTGCTGGCCCCTTACCGGGACGTGGTGGCGTGGTATCAGGGCAAAGACAGTTTGTCGCCCTTGCCCGCCCGATTAGGGCTAGGCTGTTTTTACCAAAGTTTCAGCCGCAGTTCAGTCCTGTTTCGGTCTCTGCTTCGGATCCAGGTTGAAGAGCAAGTCACGGTATGTTCTGGCACCAGCGGCATCACCATTACCAGTATTACGACCATTCAGTTTCCAGAGCTTGTGCCTTGAGGTTAACCGGCCATGAACTTCCTTAGTGTTTTTCGTCTACACCGCGTGCGCCAGGCCATTAAGCGGCTCGACCGCTACGGCTTTAGCTCGGCGACGCTTAACGCGCTGAGTACTTTTCTGGCGCAAGCCGCCGAACGCGAATTGTATCAAGCCAATCCCCGTCACTGGGCGAGGCAAATCGGCCTCGACGAACGCACGTTGCTCGCCTTGATTGTTGCGGGTGTCCGGGAAGAACTGTTTGAGTTGGCATGGCAAGCCGTCTGTCCCATGTGTAAACTCTACAACCGCGCCTCGAATACGTTGGGTGGCATCCTCCAAATGCATTACTGCGAAAACTGCAACCACGGCTTCGAGGTTTATTTGGACGAGGGCATCATCCTGACCGTCTCGGTCACCGAGGCGCTCCGCCGTCTCTCAGCCACCAAACGCCTCGATCTGGTTTTTCGCGACTGGATTAATGTCCAGCATGGCCAAATTCCAGCATTGGCGTTTATCATCCTGCCGGCCTTCCAAGAGCTTAGCGATCAGCAGACCATCCCAGTTGGACAATGGTTGGGTGTTAAGCGAATGACGGTCCTCTGCCTAGGTTTACGGGACACGGCGGCGATCTACCATAAGCACGGGGATGCCCAGGCCTATCGCTGGGTCGCAGAGTATTTCCAAGAGATTTTCAACGCGGCGACGCGGGAGAAGGGCATGGTCGTGAGAACGCGAGGAGATGATGTGTTGGGGGTATTCCCCGACGCGGCCAACGCTCTCCAGGTCCTCGCCGACGCTTTGGTCAGTTTATCCCAGTTGAACACGCAAGTGAGACTGACTGGCAGTGAGGCCCTACACCTCAAGGCCGGCTTGCACACGGGGTCAGGCATTGTCGCGTCGCTGAACGGGCGATTGGATTATTTCGGCGAGACAGTTAATCTAGCCGCGCGCTTGAGTGAGCTAGTGCAGGACAACGAGGTGACCATCAGTCAAACCATTTTGAATGACCCCTTAGTCAAAACCCTGGTGGAAGCATTAGGTGAATTGCACCCGCTACCGGCCAAACTGGATGACTGGGCGTCCGATATTAATCTTCAACGCTTGACTCTGTTATAGCGTCTGGAAAAGTATGACTCTTTTGAGGATAACGAATGCGCGCCTCTAACTTGAATTTCCCCGTGGATGGTCTAAAAAATCTCACCCGCCTCGAAAAGCATGGCTTCCATCCAGCTACCCTAGCGGCGCTAATTACCTTTATCTCTCAAGCGGCGGAGCACGAACTCTATCAGGCTAACCCGCGTTACTGGGCTGAGCGTGTTGGCCTCGACGAACGGACGATACTCACCCTAATCATCGCTGGCGTAGCAGAAGGACTCTTTGACCTGAGTTGGCAGGTGACGTGCCCGGTGTGCGGCATTCTGGGCCACGCCCAATCATTGGGGCAAGTGTCGCAGGTTGACCGATGTGCTCACCTGCCTGAGGCCCGCTTGGACGAGGAGGTCTCCGTGACCGTCTCGGTTTCCGAAAATGTACGCTTGCTCTCGCCGACCACCCGTGTCCAGCTAGCTTTCCGAGCCGAAGTGGAGGCGCGGCTGGGTGTCGTTTCCTCACTCGCCTTGATTAACACGCCGGTCTTCCGCGAATTGATTACCAATCAAAATCTGCCCGAAGGTCAATCTCTCGGCGTCAAGCAGTTGACCCTGTTTTTCTCCGACCTGCGCGGTTCGACGGCACTCTATCATAAGTTGGGGGACATCGCAGCCTATCAGATGGTGCGCCGCCACTTTATGGCTGTTTTCGAGGCGGTAACGCGGCACAATGGCACAGCGGTAAAGACTCTGGGCGATGGCATTATGGGTGTCTTTGCTCATCCCCTTGAAGCCGTGCAAGGCATCCATAAAGCTATGCAATCGCTGGAACAGATTAATACCGAACTTGGGCTGAAGGGCGACGACCGTTTGGTGCTTAAGGTCGGCCTGCACACCGGGCCATGTATCGTCGTGACACTGAATGGGCGGCTGGACTATTTTGGAGAGACCGTCAATATCGCGGCGCGGCTGAGTGCTCTGGCGCAAGGCGACGATGTGATTGTAAGCCACGCAATCCTCGACGACCCGGCGACTTGCGCTTTGGCGGAGGGTCTCGGCCAGCTCCTGCCGCTCAACGCTCAATTGCACGGCCTGCCGGAAACCTTCGAGCTACATCGGATCGTCATCGCTCAGCTTCAGGAGTCGCCATGATTCATCCCGAAGCCCTGCGGTGC
>CAYUFY010000017.1:0-31967 GCA_964443795.1 uncultured Anaerolineales bacterium
TTCAAGAAATTCAACGATACCTACGGTCATGCGGTCGGCGACACAGTGCTGGAAGAGGTAGCGACACGCTGTGCCCGGCAGTTACGGACGGTAGATATTTTTGGCCGCTATGGCGGCGAAGAGTTTTCAGTATTGTTGCCCGAAACAAAAATAGCCGACGCCCGCGTCACAGCTGAACGACTACGTCACCATACTTCCCATGAGCCGATCAGTACTGAACACGGCTTATTGACTGTTACCATCAGTCTTGGCGTAGCCATCTTCGAAGGCGATACTATGGGACTGAAAGAGTTATTAGAACATGCAGATCAAGCTCTTTATAAAGCGAAAAAGTCCGGACGCAACCGAGTATGCGTGGAAGGAGAGTAGATGCAAAAACGATTGCAACTCAAATCGCGCCTAACAAAGCGTTCTCAGAACGAGGTCGAATATGTGGACAGCCGTGCTCTCGTATAAAATGATGATCCCCCTCTTCATGGGGGCACTGGACGCTAGGGATTCTGCCGCATGCTTCGCGTTTTTTCTGCTCCTAAACAGAGTCCACGCCCACCCCAGTGCCACAGCCCGTAGGGCTAGTCCGCGAACGCAAACCGTTGGCCCTCTATGGCGAAGATAATTCACTTGATATAGCAGTCTGCATCACCCCGCTTGAAAATCTCCGGCCCCACCCTCAGCGGATAAACCGCTCCACGTACGCCTCCCCCAACCCCACCGCCGCGTAATGCTGGCGTGGGTTTATAATCGGATTGAGGAAAGTAGGTAGACCATGAACACAATCCAACCCCCTGTTCAAAAAACAGCCCACCCGCACACCGTCAAAATTGAAGGTGTTTGTGGCGGGCAGGCCATTATTGAAGGTTCGCGAATTGCCGTCTGGCATATCGTGGAGTATTACTACAAACTTGGCCTGTCCATTGAAGATATTGTGATGGATTGGAATTATCTTACCCCGGCCCAGGTCTTCAGCGTGTTGGCGTACTATCATGATCATGCCGACGAGAATGACGCTGTGCGCGAACAGAACACTTACGAACACTGCGTAAAGGCTTATCCCCAGGCCGCTTCGCAACGCGCCCCAGCTACAGCTTAACGAGAATTGCTATAATTCAATTATAAAAAGGTCTTCAGCGTGCGCGAAGTTGAGTACGAGCAGGAATTGGGTGAGGGGGTATTTGCCCGGGTGCGCTTCTGGCGTGAACGCAAGCGGATTGAGCGGTTCACTGTGCAACTGGAACGGGTGTATGCCGGTGAACGGCGGGTCATTATCCGCTATGACACCAGCCACGGGTTCGCCCACTCAGACACTGCGCGCCCCGGGCGGCCCATGTTAAAAATCGAGTTGAACATGGATTTCAATCAGGCGTTCACTCACGCGCAACGCGATATTGCCCAAAATTGGAAGTTCTATTGTGAAAGGTACGAACGATGGCTAAACGAATCCAAAAACAAAAACTGACTCAGGATGAAATCGTTGAGCGCAACTTGATTTTGCAAACGGCGTTTAATCAATATATGTTTGACCATCCCGAACTGCTTGACCGCCTGCCGGATAGTTTCCGGCTGGTCATCCTCCCGCACGATGACCCGGAATTAAGTTTGATCAATTTACAAATGCTGAATGCGCGGCGTAAGAGCGACAAGCCGGTGGTCATCGTATTAATGCGCTCCAAAGGGCGGGTGGCCGTGCGCCAACTGCCACCCGATGTGTTTCTGCCGTTGCCCCTGGCGGCGTAACACCGCGGCGACTATCGGCGCGAGTGCGCCTCCCCTCGGCGGGCGCAGGTTCGCCCCTCACCGTATAACCCGCTCCACATACCCCTCCCCCAACCCCGCCGACGCGTAGTGCGGGCGCGCGGTCGCAATTTGGTGGACATAGCTTCGTACGCATTCCCATTGACGATGCTACTGGCCCGGTATAATCTAGCCAGACTAGACAGGAGATGCGCTATGACCCACATTTGGCAACTACAAGAGGCGAAGAACAAATTCAGCGAAGTCGTCGAAGCGGCGCTCGCGACTGGCCCCCAGGTCATTACCCGCCGCGGCGCTGAAACGGCGATTGTGCTGTCCTATGCCGACTATCGCAAATTGCTTCTCAGTCAGAAGAAGCTGTCAGATTTTTTCCGCGAGTCGCCGTTAGTGGGCGTTGAACTCGATTTGACCCGCAATACGGGCTAGAAAGTCATTACCCCCTAGAAGTAAAGGTGAAGGCAATTTCGTCGGGGGCGGACACCGGCCTATCCTAATCCAAGGCTCTGCCAAAATTCCACGGGCGCGTTCCACAAAAAGAGGGCGAGGGGGATGAGCACCGCGCAGGCCAGCAGGGTGAGACAGCCGCACCCCAGGGCCGCATAAAACAGCACGCCGCGTTTTTTAGGCTCGGCGCTCGGCGCGTCGGCGATGAATGGCCCGGTGCTGATTTGGCTGGCCGGGAGGGTGGGCGGGGGCGGAAAGACAGGCGGGTTCACCACCGGGGCTACCACTTCCTGCTCGGGCGCGAAATCCAGCCGCAGGGCCACGGTTTCGCCGAGGCCTAGCAAATCGCCGGGGCGGATCACTTTGGGCGCGCTCAATCGCTGGCCATTCACATAGGTGCTGTTCTGGCTCATCAAATCTTCCACCAGCCAGCCATCGGCCTGGCGGGTCAGGCGCGTATGCGTGCGCGAGACTTCGGCGTCGTTCACCACCACATCGTTGCGCAGATCGCGCCCGATGGTGATGATGTCTTTGGTCAATTCATGGATGGTCCCCACCCCCGGCCCGGCCTGCACCAATAACCGATAACTACCTTTCATGACATGGCCTCCAGAATGAATTTTGTCAACGGCTGAAACGGATGGAACGATTTGAACCGCTCCCCAAAATCCGATAAATCAGCGCTAGCCGTTGAAAAAAATAACTGCCAATTAGAACTGGCGACAAACTATTGCTTCTTCACAATCACTTTCAACCCCTTCACGGCGATGACCACGACTTTATCGCCCGGGGCCAGGGAACCGCTCTCGGCTTCGGCGGTCCACAACTCGCCCGCAATCTGCGCCGAGTTGGCGCTCCGCGCCTCGCCTGCTTTACCGACCAGAGTTTCCACGCCGCCCAGGGCCGGGCGGGATTGCGCTCGAAAAGCGAAGATGAGCAGGGCCGCTAAACTGGCGGCCAGCACCACCGCGGTGGCAATCACCAGCGGCACATTCACGCGAAAATAATCCGGCGTGCCGGATGAATTGAACAGTACCAACGCGCCGACGATGAGCGAGCCGGCGCCCGCCGTGGTGAGCGCGCCATGCGTGGGCGCTTGCACGTCAATGACAAACAGCACGAACGCGGCGATGATAAAAATGATGCCGAACCAGTTGACGGGCAAAACGCCCAGGCCGTAAAACGCCAGGGCCAGACAGACCGTGCCGAGAAAACCGGCCACCCAGCCGCCGGGGGCCGAGAGTTCCAGCATCCACAAGGCCCCGCCCGCCGAGAGTAGCAAATAAACAATGTTGGGATTGGTGAGGATGTTGAGCAGAGTCTCCAACAGATTCGGCGGCTCGTCGCGCACGGTGAGGCCAGCCGTGTGTAGCACTTGCTCTGCACCATCCATATTCACCACAAAGCCGTCGAGCTGGCGCAATAGGTCAGGCACGTCGTTGGCGAGGAAATCCACCAACCCGGCGGCATGCGCTTCTTGGGCGGTCACCGCTTTGGCGTCGTCAATCGTGGCCTCGGCCAGCGCCAGCGCCTCGGGCGAGCGTCCCCCGGCGAGCGTGCGGACTTTGGCTTTCAGATCTTCTTTGAGTTTGGACTCCAGCGTGGAATTTAAATCCTCCCCTTGCCCGCCCACCGGGCTGGCCGCCCCGATGACGGTCTCCGGGGCCATGGCGGAGGCGCGCCCGGCGAGGGTGATGACCGTGCCCGCGCTGGCGGCCTGCGCCCCGCGCGGCGCGACAAACACCACCACCGGCACGCGCGCGTTGCGGATGATCGCCACGATGTCATCCATGTGGTCAATCTGGCCGCCGGGAGTGTTGAGCCGCAAGATAATCACGGCGGCTTGTTCGCGCTCGGCCTGCGCCACGCCCCGCGCGATATACGTGGTGAAGGCGGGCGTCAGTGGCCCGTCGAGCGTCAGCACCACCGCCTGGCCGCCTTGCGCCGCCACAGGCCGAAGCCACGCGCCCAGCAGGCTTAAAATAAACGCCACCAACCATACACGCTTATACATAGGCTGATTATACTGTAGCCTGCCTCACCCCCCGCCCCCTCTCCTGACGACCAAAACCAAGAGCGTCGTCAGAAGAGGGGGCGTACAACACACCCGGCACCTTCTCCCCTCTCCTTGACCGCAGTTTTATCGCGGTCAAGGAGAGGGGCCGGGGGTGAGGTCTCTGACCCATGTATAATTCCGAGACTTCCGAAGTCTGCGAAAGACTCTCCCATGCGAATTCTCATCACTGGACACAAAGGACAACTGGGCCGCGCCCTCGCGGAACGCTGGCCCCACGCGACTGGTCTCGACCTGCCGGAAGTGGACCTCACCCGCCGGGAATCGCTGGACCCGGCGGTGGATGCCGCCCAACCAGAACTCATCATCCACTGCGCGGCCATGACCGACGTGGACGGCGCGGCCCGCGACCCGGCGTTGGCTTACCGCATCAACGGCCTCGGCACGCAAAATCTCGCCCTCGCCGCCGCGCGCGTGGGGGCTGCCGTGGTCTACATCAGCACCAACGAAGTCTTCGACGGCGCACAAGGCGAACCCTATTTTGAATTCGACGCCACCCGCGCCCTCAACCCCTATGGCCAATCCAAACTCGCGGGCGAATGGTATGTGAGCCATCTGCTCCAACGGTTTTACATCATCCGCATTGCGTGGCTCACCGCCCCCGGCGGGCGTAATTTTGTCCACCGCATCATCCAACTCGCGCAGGCGCAAGGCTCACTCCGCGTGGTCACCGACGAAGTCGCCAACCCCACCTTTGTCAGCGACCTGGTCCCGGCCCTCGCCCAACTGGTGGAAACCGGATGCTACGGCATCTATCATCTCACCAACGCCGGTTACTGCTCTCGCTACGACTACGCCCGAACCATTTTGGAACTCAGCGGACATGGGCAAATTCCCCTCGAACCCATCGCCCTCGCCGATTTTGCGCGCCCCTCCACTCCGCCTAAATTCGCTCCGCTGGCCAATACCACCGCCGCCGCGCTGGGTATTACCCTGAGGCCGTGGGAAGAGGCCTTGAAAGACTTTCTTCAAAAAGCCTGACCGGATGACAAGATGAAGGGGTGAAAGTCATCTTGTCATCTTGTCATCTTGTCATGCACTTTTCCATCATCATTCCCAACTGGAACGGCGCACCCCACCTCCCCGCCTGTCTCGCCAGCCTCCGCGCTCAAACCGTCCCGGATTTTGAAATCATTGTCGCTGATAACGCCTCAATAGATGATTCGCTGGCGTTGTTGGCCCGCGACTTCCCCGAGGTGCGTGTGGTGCGGCTGGACCGGAATCGCGGCTTCACGGGCGCGTGTAACGCCGGGTTCCGCACCGCGCGGGGCGATATTCAAATCTTGTTGAACAACGACACCGAAGCCGCACCCGACTGGCTGGCCGAGGTTGGCGCGGCGTTTGGCCGCCACCCCGTGGCGGGCCTGGTAGCCTCGAAGATGTTGCTGTTTGACCGCCGGAACATCCTGCACACGGCGGGCGATATTTTTAGAACCGATGGCACGCCCGGCAACCGGGGGGTGTGGCAGGCCGACACCGGGCAATTCGTCGAGGGCTATGTGTTTTCAGCCAACGGCGGCAGTGCGGCCTATCGGCAGACCATGCTCCAGCAGATTGGCTTGCTCGACGAGGATTTTTTCTTTTCATGTGAAGATATTGACCTGGCCTGGCGCGCGCAACTAGCCGGGTGGCAGGCGGTCTATGCCCCGCGCGCGGTGGTGTATCACAAACTCTCGGCCAGCGGTGGTGGGGTAACGGCCAGTTTTCACGACGGGCGCAATTTCATTTACCTGCTCGCCAAAGATGTGCCGGATGGCGTGTGGCGCCAGCATTGGCGCAAAATTCTGGGGGCGCAATTCCGCATTACAATGGAAGCGCTCCGGGCCTGGCGCGGAGTCGCGGCGCGCGCGCGGTTGCGTGGTCAACTGGCGGGCCTCCTCACCCTGCCACGGATGCTGGCCAAACGTCGGGCGGTGCAAGCGGCGCGCGTTGTCTCGGATGAGTATCTTGAGTCAATCCTGACTGGGTGACGGGATGACAAGATGAAAAAAACTTGTCACCTTGTCACCTTGTCACCTTGTCACCTTGTCATGTTCCTCTCCCTCATCATCCCTGCCCATAACGAAGAAAAACGTCTGCCGCCCACGCTGATGGCGGTCAACGCGTATCTGTCCAAGCAAGCCTACGCCAGCGAAATTGTCGTGGTCGAAAACGGGAGCCAGGATCTCACCGCCGTGGTTACCGAGGCGTTTGCCGCCGACCACCCGCGCGTGCGGCTGTTTCAGGAAACCGGGCGCGGCAAGGGGTTGGCCGTGCGGCGTGGGATGCTGGAAGCCACCGGTGAATACCGCTTCATCTGCGATGCCGATTTGTCCATGCCGATTGAAGAAGTGTCCAAGTTCCTGCCGCCGCAACTCGGCGGGTACGATGTCGCCATCGGGTCGCGCGAGGCCCCCGGGGCGCGGCGTTACAACGAGCCACCGTACCGCCACTTTCAGGGGCGCGTCTTCAGCAACCTGGTTAAGTTTTTTGCGCTCCCCGGTTTCGAAGATACCCAGTGCGGGTTCAAATGTTTCACCGCCGCGTGCGCCGAGGCTGTTTTTCGCGTCCAGCAATTCAACGGCATGAGCTTTGATGTCGAGGCGCTCTTTATCGCGCGCAAACACGGCTACAAAATTGTGGAAGTGCCCATTGATTGGTATTACCGTTCCGAGAGTCGCGTGCAACCCCTGCTTGACCCCCTGCGGATGTTGCGCGACATCTTGGTGATTCGGCGGAATTGGAATGCGGGAAAATACAGGAAGGAGGAAGAAGGAGGCAGGAAGTAGGCACTTCTTCCTCCTTCCTTCTTGTTCCTTCCTTCTTCCTATGCCATCTCTGCGTCTCGAAAAACAATTTCTCAAAGTCGGCCACACCCTCATTGCCGGGATAGATGAGGCCGGGCGCGGGGCGTGGGCCGGGCCGGTGGTGGCCGCCGCGGTGATTTTGCCGCTCGACCAACGTGGTTTGACGCGCGCCCTCGCGGGGGTGAATGATTCCAAGCAATTGACCGCCCCCCAACGGGAACGACTATTTGCAGTGATTTGCAAAACCGCGCTGGCGGTGGGCGTGGGTGGCGCTGGCCCCGGCGAGGTGGATCGCGCCGGGCTGGTTCCCGCGACCCGCGCGGCCATGCAACGCGCCGTGGCCATGCTTCATCCCCAACCCCAAGCATTGCTCATTGACGCCGTCAATCTCCAAGCGCTAATTCCTTTGCCGCAACAGTTTCTAAACTATGGTGACTCGATTTCACTCTCCATTGCCGCCGCCTCCATCATCGCCAAAGTCAGCCGCGACCGGGCCATGGTTGCGCTCGACGCGCGTTACCCCGGCTATGGCTTCGCCGCCCACAAGGGCTATGGCACAGCCGCGCATGCGGCGGCGCTCCAGCGGCAGGGTGTGAGTGACGTGCATCGTCGGAGTTACGCGCCAGTGGCGCGGGTGGCGGGCAATTAAGCTTATAATCAGGCCAGATAATGGCGCATGTCTCAAATTCAAAGGAGTTGCCTCCATGCCTCGCCGACTCACTACCCCAGGCACCTGCAGTATCTGTCACCAGACGTTCAGCAAAACGGGCATGGCCCGCCATCTGCCCAAATGCCGCGCTGACCATCCGCCTTTCAAAACCAAGAAACTCCACCCAACTTATCTGGTGCTGGCTGAAGGCCGCTACCTGCCCGAATACTGGCTCGTCGGCGAAATCTCTGCGGCGGAAACGCTCGAGACGCTCGACGCTTTTCTCCGCGACCTTTGGCTGGAATGTTGCGGCCATATGAGCGCCTTCACCATTGGCAACACGCAATATATGTTGGATACCGGCGGGATTGATGGAATGTGGGCGGAGATGTTCGGCCCGAGCCGCCCGGTCAAAGATATGCGGAAAACCCGTCTGACCGAAGTCTTCACGCCCGGCCTCAAGTTCGTGCACGAGTACGATTTTGGCACCACGACCGAATTGAAGCTGACCGTGTTGGCAGAATTGAACGGGGATACGCCCAAACGCGCGCTGGATATTTACGCGCGCAATCAACCACCGGCCATTAAATGTGTCGAGTGCGGGGATTTGGCCACGGAGGTATGTGTGGAGTGCAATGAAGGCGCGGGTTGGTTATGCGCCGAACACGCCGCCGAACACGAGCATGATGATATGCTTCTGCCGGTCGTCAACTCGCCGCGCGTGGGGCAGTGCGGCTACCGGGGGCCGCAAGACGACTAAACCTTTTTCATCCGTTGACCACAACCGCCCTCATTCACGACTGGCTCAACCAAATCGGCGGCGCGGAAGATGTGCTGGAACATCTCGTGCAGATGTATCCCGCCGCGCCCATCTTCACCTCCATCTACGCGCCCGAGATCATGCCCGCGCTTTATCGGCAGTGGGCCATTCGCGTGTCGTTCATGGATAAACTGCCGGGAGTTCATCGGCATCACCAGCCGTATTTGCCGCTGTACCCGTTGGCCTTTGAGCGCACGAACCTCGCCGGGTACGACCTCATCCTCTCCAATAAAAGCGGCTTTTGCCATGGGGTGCATAAACCCGCCGGGGCCACGCACATTTGCTACTGCCTCACGCCCACGCGCTATGTGTGGAACTTCGACGATTACGCCGGGCGTGAAGGGTTGGGCGCGCTCCCGCGCTTGTTACTGCGCCCCCTGCTCGGGTGGCTCAAACGCTGGGACAAGGCCGCCGCGCAGGGCGTAGACCACTTCATCGCCATATCGTCGGAGATTCAGCGGCGCATCGCCTGCTTTTACGGGCGCGAGTCGGTTATCATCTTCCCGCCCGTTGACCTCGCGCGCTTTCAGCCACAAGGCGAAGTCGGCGATTATTTTCTGAGCCTCGGGCGACTCATCCCCTACAAGCGCGTGGATTTGGCGGTGGCGGCGTGCGCGAAATTAAACCTGCCCCTGCGGGTGGGCGGCGATGGCCGCGACCGCGCGCGGCTGACGGCGCTCGCCGGGGATACGGTAAAATTTCTGGGCCGCGTGCCCGACGGTGACTTGCCCGCGCTCGTGGCGGGGTGCCGCGCCTTCATCTTCCCCGGCCTCGAAGATTTTGGCATCACCCCCGTGCAAGCCCTCGCCGCTGGCCGCCCGGTGATTGCCTACGCGGGCGGCGGCGCGCTCGATATTGTGCAGGACGGCGTGAACGGCGTTTTGTTTTACGAGCAGACACTGGATGCCTTGTGCGCCGCACTGGAGCGGTTTCAGACTATGAAATTTGACCCGGCCCAGTTGCGCCGCTCGGCAGAGCGGTTTGATGCGCAAGTCTTTCGGGAAAAGTTAACGGGGTTTGTTGATGAGAAGACCTCAGCAGACTAAACATCAGCTCGTATAGCGTAATATCCCAGGATATCCAAAATGAAAACCATTTCTGCTCTTATATCCCGCCAGATTATGCCAGAACAATTTGGCTCTCTTAAATATAAAAAAGAAGAAGTGAAACTCCCTTACACAATCAATGGCGCAAACAAGGCTAAAAATTATGAAAAGGAAGTGTTCAACTTGCTCCTAAAGAACAAAAGCAAGTTGGGCATCAAAAAAATAATTCGTTATGAAAACTTTGTTATTGACGGGGTTATAGTGCTTGTGGACGATAGGCAAGTTGCGATAGAGATTAAGTTTCGTATGAACTGGCTGAAAGCTTGCCAAACGGTTTGGCAGTTCAATACTTATCTGAGGGAAGCGGGGGAAGTGAATGAAGCCCCAGTAAGTGGAGCAATCGTGTTCTTTGATGATTTTTCAGGGGATTGGGCACGCCGGCCACAATCAAGAACAAACTTAAATGGTTGGAATCATTGGTATACCAAAGCCATGGGCTACTCTGAGATTCAAGGCTTGCGGGCAGATCTGATTCAGATTCATAATCAAGGGATTACAAGCTTCCCCTAATATATAAATAGCCAATACTGATATCCATCCCGCCCTCTCTATTCATGTGCGATTCGCTCCTGTGAAGCATTGATCTCGTCAAAATCCGTGTAATCTGCGTAATCCGTGGTTGCTTAAACTTATGGAACTCCGTCTCCTCCTCTCCCTCGTCCGCCGCTGGTGGTGGCTCATTGTGCTTCCGCCGCTCATCGTAGGCGGGTATGGCCTCGCCACTTACCAAGCGCCACAAGGCTCGTACACCACGGCTTTGCGCTTCACCGCCGCGCAACCCGCGCCAGTGACCGACAGCCCGAACTTCGATGCCAACTATTATCGCTGGCTCACTTCGGAATATATTGCCTCGGGGCTAAAAGATTGGGCCCGGACGGGTGCGTTCGCGCAAGCCGTGAGCGACGAGTTAACCGCGCGGGGTCACGCCCTCCCGGCGGGCGCGGTGGCCGGTTCCCTCGCCAGCGATGTCGCGCGGAGCATCATCGTCGTCTACATCACCTATCCCGACCAGGCGCAACTCACTGCCATTGCCGAAGCCGTCATCATCGTTCTGCAAACCAAAAACGGCGATGTGTTCCCGCAGTTTGGCGGTCAACCCGCGCAAGTGGTCGCGCTCGACGGCATGGGGAGTGCGCCCGTGCCGCCCTCCCTCCGCGCGCGGTTGGATCTACCCCTCAAGGTTGCTTTGGCCCTCGGTGTTGGCCTGGCCCTCGCGCTGGCCGCGCACTACCTCGACCCGTTTGTGCGTGAGAAGGATGAACTGGAGCGCATGGGGTTGCCAGTGATTGGCGAAGTGCCGAGGGCTAAGAAGTAAGCGGTGAGAGGTCAGAAGTTAGAAGTCAGATGGTAGAGATTTCACCTCCGACCTCTCATATCCCGCATGGTAGAATCCCGCCCGGAGTAACCTCATGTCTCTCACCGAATATCTCTTCATCCTGCGGCGGCGCGGCTGGATTTTGATTTTGCTGGCCGTCCTCACTGCCGCCAGCGCGTATGTGTTTAGCAAGGTGCAAACCCCGGTCTACAAAGCCACCGCTTACATCCTCATTCAACCCGCGCGCAACGATAACGGTCTGACCATCACTGCCAAAAACCTGTTGCGCGCCTATGTCACTTGGATGCAGACCCGCACCAACGCGCAAAAAGTCATTGATCAACTGCAACTCGACCGAGTCCCCGAATCGCTCCTCGGCGATGTGACCATTGCCTCCGACGATTCGCGCTTTGTGATTCAAATTGATGTGAAGAACGAGAACGGCGACCTCGCCAACGACGTCGCTCTAAAATGGGCCGACCTGTTCATCCAGTGGCGCAACGACCAGAACGCCCTCGCCCGCAAGGAAGACCGGGTGGATGCGTTTCTCCTCGACCCGCCGCGCTACGAACTTTTCAGCCCCAAGTTGGCGGTCAATGTCCCGGCGGGCGCGGTGTTGGGCCTCCTGCTCGGGGGCGTGGCCATTTTTATCCTCGAATACCTTGAGTCGAGTGTCATCCGCTCGCCGCAGGATGTGGAACGGGTACTCGCGCTCTCGGTGCTGGGGGCCATCCCCGCCACGAAAGGCAACCGCTAATGCCCACCGATCAACTGGTCACCCTCAGCGACCCGCGCTCCCCTGCCGCCGAGGCTTTCCGCGCCCTGCGCACGAACATCATTTTTTCGGGCCTCGATAAACCGCTCACCACGCTCCTCGTCACCTCCGCCACCCTCGATGAGGCCAAGAGCCTCACCCTCGCCAATCTCGCGGTGACGATGGCTCAAGGCGGGCGCAAGACGATTCTGGTGGATTGCGATTTGCGCCGCCCGCAGTTGCACACACTCTTCGGGGTGAGCGATACCCCCGGGTTGACCTCGGCCCTCGCGGATGGGAGTGCTCCCGCCCTAGCGGCCACTGCTGTCGAGGGGCTGTCACTGCTCCCCACCGGCCCCCTCCCGCCCAACCCCGCCGACATCCTCAGCTCGCGGCGGATGGAAGCGCTCATCGCCAATCTCAAAGCGCACGCCGATATCGTCCTCTTCGACGCACCGCCCCTCATCGTGGTCACCGACGCGGCCCTGCTCGCCTCCAAACTGGATGGCGTCTTGCTGGTGGTGAGCGCGGGCCAAACCAAACGCGACCACGCCCAACGCGCCAAAGACCTGCTCGAAAAAATCGGCGTGCGCGTGGTGGGCGCGGTGTTGACGAATGTGGCGGTGGATGTAAGTATTGGGGCGTATTAAAACGATCAGTAACCAGTAATCAGTAATCAGTAACTCGCCTTTCAGTTGACTGATAACGGATAACTGTTCACTCTTTTCAAAGGCTTTCCATGAAGGGTCTTATTCTCTCCGGCGGCAAAGGCACGCGCCTGTACCCGCTCACTTATACCCGCGCCAAACAACTTATCCCGGTGGCCAACGAGCCGGTGTTGCACCGCGTCATCCGCGCCATCCGCGATGCGGGCATTCACGAGATTGGCATTGTGGTCGGCGACACCGAGGCCGAAATCCGCGAGTCGGTGAACAGCGGCGAACGCTGGGGCGTGAGCATCACCTACATTCGGCAGTCGGCCCCGGCGGGCCTGGCCCACGCGGTTAAAGAATCGCTCCCGTTTATTGGCGATGACCGTTTCGTGATGTTCCTCGGCGACAACGTCATTCAAGGCGGCATCAGCCCGCTCATCCACCAGTTCGCCGATAGCGCGTGGAACAGCCAGATCGTCCTCACCGCCGTCGAGAACCCACAACAGTTCGGGGTGGCCGAACTCAACGGGGACGGGTCCATCAAACGGTTGGTCGAGAAACCCAAAGAGCCGCCCTCCAATCTCGCGCTGGTCGGGATTTATATGTTTGATCACCACATCCGTGAGGCGGTGCATTCGATCAAGCCCTCGTTCCGCAACGAACTCGAAATCACCGATGCCATTCAGTGGCTCATCGAACAAGGCCATGCGGTGCACCCCTATGTCCATAAAGGCTGGTGGATTGACACCGGCAAGCCCACCGATATGCTCTCGGCCAATGACTATGTGTTGGAGGAAGTGTCGCCGCATGTAGATGGCACGGTGGATGCCAAATCCAAAGTGGACGCGCGGGTGACGATTGAGAAGGGTGCGGTGATTGAGAACAGCATCATCCGTGGCCCGACCATCATTGGTGAGAATACGGTGATTCGGGATTCCTACGTCGGGCCGTTTACCAGCATTTATCATCATTGTGTGGTCGAGAACAGTGAAATTGAGCATTGCATTGTGCTGGAGCATTCTGAAATCCGGCACGTCCCGGCGCGCATTCAGGATTCGCTCCTCGGGCGTAACGTGCGTCTCGGTCGCTCGACGGTCAAGCCCACCGCGCTCAAGATGAATCTGGGCGATTATTCGCAGGTGGATATTTTGTAGGGGCGTTCAATTGAACGCCCCTACGGGGTAACACACCATGCATTTCACCCTCCGCCCGGCCACCGATGCTGACCGCCCATGGTTGCGCCAGTTTCTCCGTGACCATTGGGGGGCCGAAATCATGGTGACCCGGGGGCGGGTGAGCCAGCCCGCTGAGAACCTGGCCATCTTCGCCGATAGCGGGACGGACATCATCGGTGTGGCGACGTACGAATTTTTGGGCGCGGAGTGTGAGGTGACGAGTCTGATCACCCACTACACGGGCGGCGGTCTCGGTACGCAATTACTGGAACAGGTTGTCGCCGCCGCGCGGGCGCAGGGATGCCGCCGGGTTTGGCTCGTCACCACCAACGATAATCTCACGGCGCTCAAGTTTTATCAAAAGCGCGGCTGGCGGTTGGTGGCGGTCTACCCCGGCGCGGTGGATGAAAGCCGCAAACTTAAGCCGCAAATTCCGGTGGTGGGGGAGAACGACATCCCCATCCATGATGAACTGGAGTTGGAACTGCGGTTGGATTAAAAGAATTTAGAAAAGGAAACCTCCCTTGAAAAATATTCTTGTCACCGGCGGGGCCGGGTTTATTGGCTCCAACTTTGTGCATTACATGCTCGGCAAATACGCTGACTACCGGCTGGTGGTTTACGACAAACTGGCCTATTCCGGGCGGCTGGAAAACCTGAAGCCCGCGGAAGGGAACCCGCGCTATGCTTTTGTGCGCGGCGATATTGGCGATCGCGCGGCGGTGGATGCGGCCATTAAAGACCATGCGATTGACACCATCGTAAATTTCGCCGCCGAGACCCATGTGGACCGCTCCATCTTATCTGCCGAGCCGTTTCTCACCAACAACGTGGCGGGCGTGACCACCCTGCTCGAGGCCGCGCGCGAATTCAAGTTGGAGCGCTTTCACCAGATTTCCACTGACGAGGTGTATGGGCAAATCCCCGCGCCCAACCGCAGTCGTGAGGGCGATGTGTTCGAGCCGCGTAGCCCCTACTCGGCCAGCAAGTCGGCCGCCGAACATTTCACCTATGCCTATCACATCACCTATGGCGTGCCAGTGACCATCACGCGCGGGTCAAACAACATCGGGCCGTATCAGTTCCCCGAGAAGGCGGTCTCGCTGTTCACCACCAACGCCATTGATAACGAACCTCTGCCGGTCTACGGCGATGGGATGCAACAGCGCGATTACCAATATGTGCTCGACCATTGCGAGGGCATTGATGTGGTCTTGCATAAAGGGCAACTCGGCGAGGCGTATAACGTGGCCACCGGGGTGGAGACGCATAACATTGACATGGCGAAGAAAATCCTGGCCCTGCTCGGCAAGCCGGAGAGTCTCATTAAATTTGTCCCTGACCGCGCCGGGCATGACCGTCGCTATGCGTTGGAGGTGAGTAAACTCCAAGCGCTGGGCTGGACTTCGCGCCATACCTTTGATCAGGCGTTGGAAGCCACGGTGAAGTGGTTCGCCGACAACGAAGGGTGGTGGCGGCCCATCAAATCCGGCGAGTTTAAGGCGTATTACCAGAAACAATATGGTGAACGTTTGGCGCAGGCGGCGAAATAACCATTGAAAGCAGGGGCGTTCAATTGAACGCCCCTGCTTTTTGAGCATTCCCCATGACCACCTCTCTTATCGACTCTTATCTGCAAACTAACCTGAACCGCTACATTGATGAAACTGCCGAATTGTGCGCCCAACCCAGTGTGTCGGCGCGGAACGAGGGCACGCACGAATGCGCCGACCTGGTGATGAAAATTTTGGAGCGCCATGGCTTTAGCGCGCAGAAGTTTGAGACGCCCGGCAACCCAGTGATCGTGGGGCATCTGGCGGGGCGTTCGGAGCGCACTTTGTTGTTTTATAACCACTATGATGTGCAACCGCCGGAACCGCTGGAGGCATGGACCTCGCCGCCGTTTACGCCCACCGTCCGCGAGGGCGCGCTGTACGCGCGGGGCGCGCGCGACGATAAGGGCGAGATCATCGCGCGGTTGGCCGCCGTGGAGGCGGTGCGCACGGCCCACGGGGGCGAGCTCCCGTGCGGGATCACGTTTGTCATCGAGGGGCAGGAGGAAGTCGGGAGTCCGCACATCGCCCAATTCGTCCGCGACCATTTGGAATTGCTCAAGTGTCAGGGGGCGGTGTGGGAAGAAGGCGGTGTCTCGGCTGAGGGGCGGCCCATGACGGCGCTCGGTGTGCGCGGCATTTTGTACGTCGAGTTGGCGGTGGAGACCATGAAGACCGACGCGCACTCCGGCGGCGCGCATATTCTGCCCAACGCGGCCTGGCGGTTGCTCCGCGCGCTGGCCTCGCTCAAGGGCGACGATGAACGCATACGCATCCCCGGCTTTTATGACCAGGCGCTTCCGCCCTCCGCGCTCGATTTGAAGTTGTTGGACGAGATGCCTGAGACCGAGACTGTGACGCGCGCGACGTATGGCGTGAAGGATTTTGTGGGCGGCTTGATCGGCCAAGATTTAAACCGCGCGGTCTTCAACCCCACGTGCAACATCGCCGGGTTCACGGCGGGCTTTCAGGGGGAGGGGATGAAGACTGTCATTCCCGCGCGCGCCTCGGCCAAGGTGGATTTCCGGCTCGTCCCCGACCAGGACCCGGAAGATATTTTCGCCAAGCTCCGCGCGCATTTGGACGCGGGCGGTTTTGCCGATGTCACCCTGACGTGGCTCGGCGCGATGTGGCCGGCCAAAGCCGCCGGGGATGACCCGTTTGTGAAACTGACCGCGCAAACGGGTGAGGCGGTGTACCAAAAACCCTATTTGATGATTCCCTCGACGGGCGGCAGTAGCCCGGTGTATGCGTTTGCCAAACCGCTGGGCGGCATCCCGGTGGTGAGCGCGGGGATCGGCTATGGGGTGAGCAACCGCGCGCATGCGCCCGACGAGTTTGTGCGGTTGGAGGATTTCCTGAATGGCGCGCGGCACCTGGCGCGGATTGTGGACGGTTTTGCCGGGTTGTAACCCCGGCCCCAGCCGGGCGCTGGCCGAGGCTGGTGAATACCAGTCCCCAACCATGTGCTTGAATTTGGCTAAAAAATAGCCCAAAATTAACCTAAAGCGATTGACGCCCCCCGGTGGGGATGTTACAATCCTCAAGTCTTGACCACCTGATGGGTTTTTATGCTCAATCGCAACCGGTGACGGATTGGCTGGTGCGCCCGTGGTCGAACACTCCCAGGCTGCCACCCTCATCCGCCCCGGTGCCGATTACATCGGGCACCAACCAAAGGACTTAGGCTCATGTCAACTCCCGATCCCCGCTTCGCGACTTACCCCAAAGAGGCCGGAGTGTCCCAACTCCGATGGTATATTGATAACGTCGCCAGCGGCGCCCTGACCATTGCCGAACTGGTCGGCGCGTTTCGCGCCATTCACGAGTCACTGGAGAGCGCCGGGCGGAGCAAGTATAATTCCAAGGAAGAGGCGCGGCTTATCTGGGATTTGCTGTGGGCGCTGGAATTTTATTCGCCCGACCTGGCCAAGGAGCAATACCCGGAAGAGTGGAATGACGCGGCGTCCATCCTCGTGGAAGTAAAACGCGTGGCCCAACACCTGAAAGAACTGTAATTATTCAAGGATACGTCCCATGCGAGCCGGAGATCCGCGTTTCGAGACTTTCCCCCGCGAGACCAGTGTCAACCAACTGCGTTGGTACATTCTCAAAACCTCCGAGGGCACCCTGACCATTCAGGAATTCCTCAAAGAGTTCCGCAACTTGCACGAGGAACTGGAGCGGAGTGGGCCGCCGGAATATGCCTCGCCCGAGGAAGCCCGGGCCATCTGGGATGTGCTGTGGGCAGTCGAGTTTTGTTCGCTCGATGTCGCCAAGGAAGATACGCCGGAGGACTGGTACATCCCCGAAGAAGTGCTGGCCGTGGTTAAACGCGCGGCCGAACACGTTGCTAAATAACCGCCTCTGCGCCGCCGACATGGGCGGCGTAGATTTTTTAATCCCCTTTATAATCCTCCCATGTCACGTCCGGCTTCGCGATTGCCGCTCGTCATTGCGCTGGTGGGGGCGGGCCTGCTGGCAGGGTTGGCCCTGGCGGTGACGCTCTCCCTGCCCCGGCTGATCGCCAGCGCCCCGGTGGCGGGGGCCGTGGTCTCCGCGCGCGCGGTTGTCCGGCTTACTTTCAATCGCCTCATGGACCGCGCCAGCATCGAAAACGCGGTGCGGCTTGAGCCGTCCGGGGAAACGCACTTCGCTTGGGATGGCAACACGCTCATCGTCGCGCACCCCGCCTGGGCGCCGTTCACCCCGGTCACCGTCACCCTCGCGGGCGGGCGGAGTGCCAGCGGTTTGCCGCTCCTCGACCAGCACACCTGGGCTTTCACGGTCAGCGCCCCGCGCCTCGTCTACATTTCGGGTGCGGGGGCGCACCTGTGGGTCTTGCCCATCACCCCCGCCGCTCAACCGCAACTCCTGGATGCCGAGCCGCATGGCGTGTATGATTTTGAGATCGCCCCGGATGGCGTCCGCCTGGCCTATGCCGCCCTGCGCGCCGATGGTGGCGCGGACTTAAAGCTGATGGACCTGGAAGCGGGCGGAACCGCGACCGAGCTGTTGGCCTGCCCCCAGGCGGCCTGCCTGTCCCCGACCTTTGCCCCGGATGGCGCGCGGCTGGCTTATCAGTGGCAGTCACTGGTCCCCGACGCGGCGGGCCGCATGACTTTCGGCGACCCGGAAGTGCGCGTGCTGGATCTCGCCACCCGCGAGACGCGCCCGGTGAACGAAGCGGGCGCGCCGGCGCGCTTTCCACGCTGGGGGCCGGATGGCCGCCTGGGGTATCTGGACACTCTGCGGCAGGCGTTGGTCATCCGCGATCTGGCGACCGGGGGCGTTACCTACATCCCCGACACTTCCGGCGAGAGCGGCACCTGGTCGCCCGATGGGCGGTTCATTGTCTTCCCCGAGATTTTCTTCCCGCCTGAGCCGGTGGATTTGCTCACCGACACGGTTGAACATTCCGACCGTTTTTTCAGCCACTTGCTACAGGTGGAAATTGCCACCAATCAACTTCAAAATCTCTCGGGCGCAGGAGTTGTGGAAGATGCCTCTCCGGTGTATTCTCCTGATGGTGCCTGGCTGGCGTTTGGCCGCAAAGGTTTGGCCGATACCCAGTGGACGCCGGGGCGGCAGTTGTGGGTGATGCGCGCCGATGGCACCCAGCCCCGCGCGCTGACGGACGAACCGTTCTATAATCATAGTGCCTTTCAATGGAGCGCCGACGGCACACAGATGGTTTACATGCGTTTCAACGCTACCGACCCCGCCGCGCCCGCCGCGATCTGGATCATCAACGCCGATGGCTCGGGCGCGCGGCAGTTGGTAGAAAATGGCTATTTGCCGGAATGGTTGCCATAGTCCAAACCTGAGATCAAGTTGAATTGGGGAAATACTTATGTCTGAAGAAGCCGCTCGCCGTCTACCCGACTTTAGCCTGCCCAAGCTAGGGGGAGGCCGCCTTAATCTCGCCGAACTGCGCGGGCATATCATCGTCCTCAACTTCTGGTCGGCGGAATGCGCGTGGAGCCGCCGGGCCGACGTGGTGCTCGTCTATCGGCAGGTGCTCTGGGAACGCAAAGGGGTGCGGATTGTGGGCGTCGCCTGCAACACCAATGAGTCGGAAACCGAAATCCGCGCCGAGGTTGACATCCGGCATGTGCACTATCCTATCCTGTTGGATTTGGATCAAAAAGTGGCTAATCTCTTTCGGGTGGAAACCACGCCCCAGTTTTTCATCACCGACAAACAAGGCGTCCTGCGTTACATGGGCGCGCTCGACGATGCCTCGGCCTCGCACCGCCGCCCGCGCCGCCTGTATGTGGACGAGGCCGTTACGGCCCTGCTCAATGACAAACTCCCCAACCCGGCCATCACCTCGCCCTATGGCTGTGCCATTGTCCGCGGCTCGGATAACCTGACTGTGCAGAAAAAATAGCACGTGACGCGCTGGCTGACTTTGTGCGATGGCCTCTCCGGTCGCCAGAGCCAGCGCGCGCCGCGCCCCCCACTTATGAACTCAGAAACCCTCCTCCGTCTCCTCCGCCTGGCCCTCCGGGCGCTCGAAGTTTTCCTCCAGCGCCGCGCGACCACCCCCCGCGCGCCCACCGCGGCCGATAAAATGGTGGAGCGCATCGCGCCGCTCGCGGAAAAAGCGTTGGGGCAAGTGCCCGCCCCGGCCCCCGCGCCCGCCGGGTCGCCGCGTTCCCGCGCGGGCATTCCGGCCTCGTCCATCCTCCTGGGCGCGGTCGCCGCCGGGGCCGCGGCCTATGTGGTTCTCCGGCAACAACAACGGGTGCGCGAACGTTATCGCCCGCTCGACGCGCACCTGCCGCCCGAACTGTTGGAAATTCTCGCCGCGCCCGGTGGTGGCCCCCGGTTGCAAATGGTGTATAACGGCGATGGCTTGCTGGATGCTGAAACCGGCTTGCTCTACCCGGTGCTGGATGGCATCCCCGACTTTTTGGCCGCGCCCATTCCCCACTCGGCCCTCGCGGATGAGGCCTACCTGAGCGGCCTGCCCAATCCCGCCACCGGGGATGATCTCAAACTGCGCGAACTCGTGGCCCCGGCGCAGGCGTTGCTTCTGGGCGATGATCGCCCGGCCAACGCCGCGTTGGCGGGCGCGGTGGCTTCGCTGGCGCGGCAGGGCGGGTGGGTGCTGTCGGCACCTTGCGGCTTCGGCGGTTACGAAATCGAAATGGCCCGCGCGTATCCCCACGCCCGCATCATTTGTGTGGATGGCCGTTGGGATGCGTTGCTCGAAATGCGCCGGCAGGCCCACGCCGCCGGATTGAACAACCTCTACTTTGCGCGGGGCGATGCGGCCCTCCTGCCCCTGGCGGATGCCGCGGTGGTCGGGGCCTGGCTCCCCAGCGGCCTTTATCGCGCCGCCGCGCCCGAACGCTTTCTCACTCAGGCCGCCCGCGTTTGCCAGCCGGGCGCGCTCGTGGCCGGGTGCGCGGCCTTCAGCGCCGACCCCCTGGCCCTGGCAAGTCAGACCACCCACGCCAGTCAGGCGGTGAACGACTATCTGGCTTTGCTGAGCGCCGCCGGATTGACCGAGCCGCGCGTGTTCCGACAGAGTTTGTTTATGCGCTTTATCGGAGTGCGCGGGTAGCGCCAATTTTGAGTCCATTTACGAGCTTTTACCCCTCGGCCTCCCCCCATTTGCGCCACCCCAAACGTGGCCAGCCACAAATGGGGGGACCGAGGGGCGTTTGCCTCTTTCTTCCCTTCAGAGTAAATTACCGCCCATGCCTGCTGAATATCGCTCCGACCAACTCCGCCGCACCCTCGCCAACTTGCATCGCGCCGCCTCCAACGTGCAAGGCTCGGCCGTCATTACCCTGGATGGTTTCATCATTGCGCTCTACCCGCCGGGCTGGGATAGCAATGTGCAGGACCCGCGCGGCGGTGACAATGTGGCGGCGTTAGCCTCGGTGGTGGTGGAGCAGGCCGAGAAGACCCTCAAACGTCTGGCGCAGGGGCAACTGGAACGGGTTTTATTGGAAGGCGAAGACGGCACCATCGCCGTGTTTCCCATCACCAGCGACTCCGCCTTGGCCTTGCTCATCGGCAAAAATAGCAAGATGGGGCTGACCCTGCACGCCGCGCGCGAAGCGGCGGAAACGTTGCGAGGGATTTTAAAGAAGGCGAAGGAGTAAGCCGTTCTGGGGGCGCTTTTATGAGAATACTTTCTGCCTATGCTGTGTTGGGCGCTTTCCTCAGCCTGGGCGCAGTCATCGCGGCGACTCATCGCACAGAAATCGTTTGGTGTATCATTTGTAAAGGCAGGCTATCACCTAAATCTTGAGAGTCAGGCAGACCTTATGAGTTTGAGATTTGAATAGGATCGAGACAAAGCCGCATCCAACCTCGAAAAACATGGGGTCAGTTTTGATGAAGCCAGCACCGTCTTCGACGACCCACTGGCCTATATCTTTGATGACGACGACCATTCCGCCGATGAACATCGCGAAATCATCATCGGGCATTCCAGCGAAAACCGTCTGCTCCTGACCGATTGAAACCCGCCGCAAGCCACGCCGCTTCTAGCGGCAGTGGATAAGGCGGGTTTTCGGCAGGCTTCAGCCAGAGAACTGCTTGATTTCTGTGTTGATAAGATGTATACTATCAACATGGCTCTTGAATACCAACGCGACGAGCATCGTGTCCATTTGATTGTCTATCATCTGGTTTGGACTCCAAAGCGGCGCAAAGCCGTTCTTACGGGCGCGATTGCCACCGATTGCCGCAAACTCATCCAAAAGAAGTGCGAAGAACAAGGCTGGCAAATCCTGGAATTGGCGATTCAGCCCGACCATGTGCATCTGTTTGTGCAAACGTGGCCGACGATTTCGGCGGCAGAAATTGTGAAAGAGTGTAAAGGGCTTACGTCGCACGAATTGCGGGAAAAGTACCCCCTTCTCAAACGCCTGCCTTCGCTTTGGACTCGCTCCTATTTCGCGGCGACGGCGGGCAATGTATCGAGCGAAGTCATCCAGCGGTACATTGCCGCGCAAAAAGGTCTGTAGATGCTCACTACGTTCAAGTATCGGTTGTATCCGTCGCGCACTCAACGGCGTTTGTTGGAACAAACGCTGGAAACGTGCCGCCGTTGGTACAACGACTGCTTGGCCGAGCGCAAGACCGCCTGGGAAGACCGGCGCGAATCGGTGGGCGTGTACGCACAACTTCGCAAAGTGAAAAACCTGAAGGACACCAACCCGTATGCTGAAAAAGTCCATAGCCATGTTTTGCAAGTCGTGGTACAGGACTTGGATAAAGCCTTCCAAGCCTTCTTCCGGCGCGTGAAGGCCGGAGAAACTCCCGGTTATCCGAGATTCAAAGGGCGTAATCGCTTTGACTCGTTTGGCTTGAAGGACGCGAAGCGTGGCAACGGCTTTCGACTGGATGGGCGGCGCTTGAAACTCTCCGGCATTGGCCGGGTGCGCGTCCGTTGGCATCGCCCCCTTGAAGGCGCAATCAAAACAATTCGCCTGGTTCACAAGGCGGGCGACTGGTATGTCTGCTTTGCGTGTGAAGTTGCGCCGCAACCACTTGAACCGGCTGGGCAAGCCGTTGGGATTGATGTGGGGGTGCATCATTTGATTGCCACCAGTGATGGTGAGACGATTGAAAATCCACAGTGGTATCGTGCGGAGCAAGCCCATCTCCGCGTCTTGCAACGCCGCGTCTCGCGCCGACAGTTGGGCGGGAACAATCGGCACAGGGCCGTGGTGGCCCTGCAACGCCAACACGAGCGGATTACGAACCGCCGCAAGGATTTTCTCAATAAACTGGTGCATGGCTTGGTTCAACGCTACGACACCATCGCGCTGGAAGATTTGCAAATCGGGAACATGGCGCGCAATCGTCACCTGTCTAAGAGCATCATGGATGCGGGTTGGGGTTATCTGAAATTGCATCTCGCGCACAAAGCAGAATACGCTGGGCGCGAGTTGCTTCTGGTCAATCCCGCCTATACCTCCAAGACTTGCTCGCAGTGTGGCGCAATGTTCGAGCATCTGTCGCTTGCAGACCGTTGGGTGCAATGCGCGTGTGGTTTGTCGTTAGACCGCGACCACAACGCCGCGCTCAATATACTTCGTCTTGTTGAGTTTCGCATAAGTAATGGTACAAGCCCATTCACGAATCACCTGAATATATAGGCGTTTTTGCTATCGGGTTGTACCATTCTTTATACGAAGTTCAATAGTCGAAGTATGCAACGTAGCCAACAACCAAGTACGAACTGGGCTGGACAGGCCCAGTGGGACAAAACGTGGGCCACTAGGCCGAGCGTGTCCCAAGAAGCCCCGCCGCTTTAGCGGCTGGGGAGTGTCACTTGTTTTGTTGAACGCACCGAGGCCGTTGTGCGTATCTTCAGCGCGCGTTTGGCAACCAAGAAAGAACGCAACAACTATGAAGAAAACATCGCCTTCTAAAACCCGCCCGACCGCTTCTGCCGACATACGCCCTGAATATAATTTCGACTACCGCAAAGCGCGCCCTAATCGCTTTGCCGCGCGAAAGACAGACCGTCTGGTTGTGGTGCTTGACCCCGATGTTTCCAAAGTTTTCACGACCCCCGAGGCGGTGAACACTGTCTTGCGTGCGCTCATTGCGACGATGCCGCAATCGGCGAAGCGAAAAGCCGCTGTTAAGTAGTTCGCTGTCTGCCCAATTGAAAGCGTCGGCACATCAAAGTGCGGTTGGTCATGGCGCGGCCGCGCCCAACCCGGGCGCAGGCGATGGGGCTGGGCGCGGATAATTTGAGCGTGTCGTTACTTTTTCGCCCCGCGCCTGAACCTGACCGTTGGACGTGATCTTATAACCCCCATCAGCCTCATCAACCAAAATTAGTTTCCTTACTCACCTTACGCAGATAAGCATATTTTTTAGATTGTCACCCCGAGCGGAGCGAGGGGGCTCTACGCTAATTGTAGACGCATACGCGCCTCGCTTCGCTCGGAATGACAGTGCGTAAGGTGGGTTTCTTTAGCTGTGCGACCCGCCCCCCGGCGCGTCGCGCTTTTTTCTTATGCACCCACCCCCTCCGCGTTTTCGCTACCAAATGATCGCCGCGACCCTCACCCGGCTGATCATCAATATCCCGCACCGCATGATTTACCCGTTCCTCCCTGCCTTCAGTCGCGGGCTGGGCGTGCCGCTTGAGGCCATCACCCTCATTCTCTCGGTGCGCGGCGGCCTGGGGATGACCGCGCCCTTCTTTGGCATCATCCCCGACCGATTAGGGCAACGCTCGGCCATGCTCATTGGGTTGGGCGTGTTCACCGGTTGCCTCGGGCTGGTGGCGGCGTTCCCTAGTTATGCTACGTTCTTCATCGCCATCATTGGCATCGTGATTGCGCGGTTTATCTTCGACCCGGCGTTACAGGCCTATCTCAGTGACCGGAGCGCCTATTCGCAACGCGGCCTGGTCATCGCCCTCACCGAGATCGGCTGGTCGGGCGCGGCGCTGATCGGGTTTCCGGTGGTCGGATTTTTAATTGCGTGGCGGGGCTGGCAGACTCCGTTCTGGCCCCTGGCGGGGCTGGGCCTGGCGGCGCTGGTGGTCATGGCGCGTCTGATTCCGCCCACCGCGCCTCCGGTGTCCCCGACGGCGACTGCCCGCCCCAACCAGTTGGCGCTGGTCTGGCTTAACCCGCGCATTCTGGCGGCCATGAGCGTGGGCTTGTTCACCTCGGCGGCCAATGAGTTGCTCAACACCGTCTATGCGCTGTGGTTGGAGCGCACGTTCAATTTGTCCTTGCAAACACTCGCGCTGGCGGTGGCTATCGCGCTCGGGGTCGCCGAACTCGCCGGGGAGGGGTTGGTCATGTCCATGGTGGACCGCTGGGGCAAACGGCGCTCCATCGCCGGCGGGTTGGCCGTCAGCGTCATCGCCTATTTTCTTCTGCCGTCCTTCGCGCATTCCCTGCCCCTGGCCCTGGCCGGTCTGTTTTTCATCTTCATGGCGTTTGAATTTTCCATCGTCGCGTCCATCCCGCTCATCAGCGAACTCCTGCCCGAGGCGCGGGGCACCGCCATGAGCAGTAACGCGGCCTTTCACATGGCCGGGCGTATGGTGGGGGCCCTGCTCGGTGGCGGGCTATTTCAATTTGGTTTTATCTGGACCGGCGTGGCAGCGGCGCTGATGAACTTGATGGCCCTGGGGGTGATTGTGTTCTTCGTGCGGGAAAGACCGGGCGGGTAGGCGTGCTATACTTTTTGAAACTGGAGTTACCTATGCGGCGTTTTATTTTTATTCTGCCCCTCCTCACCCTGGCCTGCACGTTGGGCGGGGCGTTGCAAGCGCCCACGCGGCCTACCGTCGCCCCGCTGGCGACGGCGGCGCCCACCCCCACCGTGCCGCGCGCCCTTGAATATAGCGTCCCGGATGAAGGCACCCAACATATTGCCGCCGGGGCCGACGGTGAGTATGACCATTACCCGCCCTCTTCGGGCGAGCATTATGGGCAGGTGGCCGACTGGGGCATTTATAGCGAACCGGTCCCGCCGGAATATTGGGTGCATAATTTGGAGCATGGCGGCATTGTCCTCCTCTATCAATGCGCGGCGACCTGCCCCGAGATTGAAGACCAGCTTACGGCCTGGCTCAAGACCGTCCCCACGGACGCGGTGTTTAACAGTGTCAAACTGGTGGTGTCGCCCAATGCCCGCATTGAATCCTCCTTCATCGCTTTGGCCTGGGGCCATGAACTGGATTTAAGCGTTTGGGACGGTGACCGCTTGCTGGAGTTTTACGAAACCTACGTCAATCAAGGGCCGGAGCTGGTTCCATAATTTGACCCCGCCTGAGTTTGCGAGCACCCAATGTTATTCTTACCCCTCTTCGCCGACGAACCCTTCAATTGGACCGGGCTTATCTTAAGCCTCATCGGCCTGGCCGTGGGCTGGACGGTCTTGCGGTTTGTTTTGCGGCTGACCCTGAAAATTTTCGCCATCGGTTGCCTGGGCCTGCTGATTCTGGTCGGGGGGATGTTTACCTATTTTTATTGGAATCAGGTGACCGCAATTTTCTAACGCTCGTCCCCCACCGGCCCGGGCGGTGGCGCGCTGACCGGGCCGGTGGCTGGAACGGGCGCCTAGCGCTCGGCCAACGGGATGATGAGCCAGGCCAAAACGTACAGCCCCAGGCCGGGTACCCCGCCCGGCAAAAAGGCGATGAAGAACCCCAGCCGGAACCAAAAGGCGCTGATGCCGAAAAATTCGGCCAGCCCGCCGCAGACCCCGGCGAATAGGCGGTTGGTGCGGGAACGTCGCAAGGCGCGTGGTGCTTGGTTAGTCATAGTGAAAGCTCCTGTTGAGTGATGGTTCTGCCCGGGGCTAGCGGCAGAATAATTCACCTTACGCAGATTGGCTTGTCATTCCCGCCTGCGCGGGGGTGACGGTCTGTAAGGTGACAGACTAAGATTACACTGGTTACTACGCGGGAAGTAGGCGCAAGTTTCACCCCCGCACCTACCCACCTGACATTTAGACCCCATGCCTACCACCTCAATTACGCTCACCCCCATTACTCAGGCGCAAATCCCCGCGGCCAAACGGCTGATTATCACCGTGGCCCAGCCCATGTATAACTGGGAGCGCCCGGTGGCTGAGATGCTGGCGCATTTTGATGAACAGCATGAATTTCGGGACATGGATGAAGTGCAGGCCCGCTACTTTGACAATGACGGGCTGTTTTTGGCGGTGATGGCCGCAGGCCAATTGGTAGGCACGGGCGCGGTGCTCCGGTTGGACCCGGCCAGATGTGAACTGAAGCGTCTTTGGCTGTTGCCAGGCTATCACGGGCAGGGGATTGGCTATCAGGTCGTTCAACAGTTGTTCGCCTTTGCCCGCTCAAAAAATTACCGGGTGATGCAACTCGAAACTGATCGGTGCCAGGCGCGGGCCGTCCGGTTTTATGAGCGGCTCGGGTTCGAGCGCTTCCCGTGCCCGGTGGGTGACCCCGATGATGTGTGCATGGAGTTGAAATTATGAGACTGCCTTCTACTTTTTGGCGGCGGCAAGTTTTCACGGTCACGGCGTGGGGCTGTGGGTTGTTTGTGGCGCTGACCTTCATCGCCATGCTGTTTTATCCGGGTGGCACGATTACCGATCCGGCCACGCGGGGTTACTCGTTCTTTAATAACTTCTTCAGCGAACTGGGGTTCGTCTATACACGCGGCTCAAACTGGGTGGCGGCGATCCTTTTCTTTGTCGCCCTCACCCTCGCGGGCGCGGGGTTGGTGCTCTTCTTTGCCGCCTTCCGCCAGTTCTTCAGCCACAACCCTACAAGCGACCGCTTCAGCCGCCTCGGGTCGCTCTTCGGCGTGGTGTCGGGGATGTGTTTCATCGGCGTGGCGCTCGTGCCGGGGGACGTGTGGCTCGATGGGCATATCCAATTTGTGCTGTGGGCCTTCCGCACTTTCCCGGTGGCGGCAGTGATGTATGCCATCGCCATTTTTCGTGACCCGCACTACCCCAAGCGGTTTGGCGGGGTGTTTGTGCTGTTCGGTCTGTTGCTGGTGGGCTATATGTTGTTGCTCGAACTCGGCCCCGACTACACCACCCCGCAAGGCATGGTCATTCAGGCCACCGGCCAGAAGACCATTGTGTATGCGTCCATCATCAGTATTTGGATTCAGGCGCTGGGGGCGCGCCAACAGGCGGAGGCGACATGACCAGCATTTGGCACGGCTCACTCATCCGGCTCCGCGCGGTGGAGCCGGACGACTGGCGCTATTTCTTTGAAGGCGACGAGGACACCGACTTTGGCCGCTGGACATATTACATCCCGTTCCCGGTCTCGCAGGAGTGGGCCAAGAAATGGACGGCGGATTTGGCCGCCGCGCCACAACCCGCCAACCACGAATTCCGCTGGGTCATCGAAAACCTCGCGGGCGAGTTTGTGGGGACCATCAACACCCACGGGTGCGACGCCCGTGTGGGCGTGTTCCACTATGGCCTTGCCATCCGCCGCGCGCATTGGCGCAAAGGCTATGCGCGCGAGGCCGTGACTCTGGTGTTGCGCTACTTCTTCACCGAGTTGCGCTATCAAAAGGTCAACGTCGAAGTCTATTCGTTCAATGCGCCTTCGGCGCACTTTCACCGCGCGCTGGGTTTTGTGGAAGAAGGGCGCTTGCGCCGCACGGTCTTCACCAACGGCCAGTATCACGACGAAATTCTGTTGGGGATGACGATGGAAGAGTTCAAGGCGGCGTTCAAATGAACAACCCCACTCCCTTTGCCCCGGTTTGGATGGGCGTGGACTTGCCCCGGTATCGCCCGTGTGATGGGACGTATTGTTTTTATGAATATCAATCCCTGCCGCCGCTATCGCCCGCGGCGGGGGATGGCACTTTGGTCTGGCTTAATCCGCTCCCGAGCGCGACTGACCAACAACTAGCCGTTCACCGCCCCGCGCCCGAAAAGCGCGCCCAACAAGCCGAAAAACTGGAACGACTTACACAAGCCGCCGGGGCCTTGAACCTCGTGTTGCCCGAACCTTTCCTGCGCTTGATGGGGGATTTGGAATTGCAACAGCGGGTGCCGTCCTGCACCGCCTGTTACTTCGACCTACCCGAGGCCTTTAGTCCCTCGCCCGCCGGGGAAGGCGGTTATCTGTTGCGCTTTCTCAACGACCAACAAGACGTTCTGCTTTGGTATCTCTACCTCCACCCCTCCGGCGCGCAGGCGGTGGTGGTTTCTTCGTATCTGTACAATGCTGAACCCATTCCCGACGAATACCGCCAAGGGGTGATTAACAGCACGGGCTTTTGCGCCGCCAGCTTTGAGGAATTTATTTATCGCTTCTGGATTGAGAACACAATCTGGTTTGTGCTGGCCGACGGTCAGGGAGAATTAACGGAGGCCATGCAGACGTATTTGAAGCCCTACTCGGCCAATCAATCACCTGACACTTGACACTTTTATTCGCCCATGCCCAACCAACCCCTCGTCACCACCCTCTCCGGTCGCACCTTCCCGTGTTACCCCGCCGCCGCGCTCGTGTTCATCATCAACGCCGATGAAAAAATTCTGATGTTGGCGCACCCCAAACGCCGGGGCGGCTGGGAAGTGATCAATGGCGGGGTGGATGCGGACGAGACGCTACTGCAAGCCGCCCTGCGGGAAGTGCGCGAAGAAGCCGGGGCCGAAGTCCGCGCGCGCCCGCTGGGAATCTTCCACGCCACCACGTTTAGCTACGACGCCGCCGTGCCGTTCATGTTCAGCCTGTCCATGCTCATGGCTTATGAAGGCGGCGCGGTCATCCCCGGCGATGATATGCGCGGGAGCCAAGTGGGTTGGTGGAGCGTGGCTGATATGCACGCCCCCGATTTCAAGCTGCTGGTGCCGCCCGATATGAAGTGGCAAATTCAACGCGCCGTGGAGTGTTACCGGGTGTGGAAAGATCAAACCATTACTTTGCAGGAAGATCTGAGTGTGCGTAAAAGCAAATATGATATTCAGGAGAGTTGAAAATGGCCTCACCCCGTGAATCTCTGCGCGCCGAAATGGAAACCAACCGCGCCAATTTCCACGCCCTGCTGGCCGCGCTCACCGACGCCGACCTCCAGCGCCCCAGCGCCAACCCGGCCTGGTCGGTGAAAGAAGTTATGAGCCACATGGTCCTGAGTTTGCGCTATGTCCCAGACGAGGTGCGCGCGGCCCAACGCGGGCGCAACTTGTTTGCCATGCCCCAATGGTTGTATGACTTCGCGGGGGTGTTCGCTACACGGTGGCTGGCGCTCCCGCAAACCAAAGCCTCGTTGGCCAAAAACTACGAAGCCGCTCATGCCCGCGCCTGGCAAGCCTTGGAGGCGGTGCAAGGGACCGAGTGGGCGCGCCCCCTGCAAATGTTCTACGTCCACACCACGCTCGAAGATGTCTTCCGGCGGCAGGCGCGGCACATCGCCGAACACGCCGAACAGGTGCGGGCCGGGCTAAAACCGGCGTAGCGGGTTCAAGGCGCGGGGGCAGATGGGGCAATTAACGGGTGGGCCTCCTCTCAATTCCTCCCCGCCTCGGTATAATCGCCGCCATGCGCCAGTTGTTTCAATTTCCAGCGGCAAAGAAATTTTTAGCGCGTTTTACCGCCCGCCAACCGATATCACCAAGCGAGGGGGTTTTTGATTTCAGCCGGGCCGCCCTCCCCAACGGCTTGCGGGTGTGGGTTAAGCCGCGTCCGCGCACCGGTACAGTTTATCTGACCCTGCAAATCCCGGTGGGGTCGCGGCACGAGACGCGCAAGAACAACGGCATCAGCCATTTTGTCGAGCATATGCTGTTCACCGAGACCGCGCACTGGAGCGAGGACGAAGTGAAGGAAAGCGTGCGGCGGCGGGGCGGCGATTTTAACGCCTACACCGCCCGCGAGGACACGGCCTTCTGGTTGCACTTGCGCGCCGAGGATTTGGATTTCGGCCTGGAGTGGCTGGCCGAGGTGGTTTTCCGCGCCAAGTTGCCGCTGGCCAAGTTCAAAAAAGAACGCCAAATTATCATCAACGAAAAAGGCGGCGACTTCGGTGTTCTCAATCATCTCGGCGAGTGGCTCGAAAACAGTGGGCTGAGCTACGATGTCTTTCACGCGGTGCGCAACCGGCTGTTCCCGCGCAGTTCATTGCTCTTTCCGATCATCGGGCACGATGCGTCCTTGCGCCGCATTAGCTACCCGCAGATTGTCGAATACTATCGGCGGCATTACATGCCGAATAATATGACCCTCATCATAGTGGGGGATGTCGAGGCCGCTACCGTGCACGCGCGGGTGAAACACCACTTCGGTGAGGTCCCTGCCGGGAGCCGCCCCACCCGCCCGGTCACACCTCAGCCGCCCGAGCGCGGATTCGACATCCATCTGCGCGGGCCGAGCATCAACGATCAGGGGCAGATTCTCGTCGGCGCGCCGCTCCCCGGTTACAGTCACCCCGACCGCTTCGCCCTCATCGTCCTGTCGGAGGTCATCGAGCATCTGCTCATCCGTGACATCCGCCACCAGCGCGGGCTGACGTATGACATCAGCGCCTACCCGGCCATGTACAGCGATGTCGGCTATTTTGTGATTTACACGACGGTGGACAGTTCGAAGTTCGAGGAAGTGCTGGCCGAGGTGGAAACGCGGCTGGGCCAGGCCCTGCGGGGGGAGCTGACCCCCGAGGCGGTGGCCGAAGCCAAACATTTTCTCAGTGGCCGCTGGCGACTTTCGATGGAGAGCAACCCCGATGTGGGCGGCTGGCTGGCGAACTTGAGTCTGGCCACGCTCGATGGGGCGCCGGTGCTCGATGCGCTGGCCCAGTTGGAGGCGGTGACGCCCGCCGAGGTGACGCGCGTGGCCCGGACGTATTTGCCGCCCGAAAAACGCTACAAGGTCCTGCACCGGCCGCTCACCCCCGAGGCGCTCAAACGCCCGGCGGTGGTGGGGGCCGGCCTGGCCGTGTCGGGGTTGGTGGCCTGGGGGTTGGGGCGCTGGCTAAAAGGCAATTCCATTGACAAGAGCGACCGGGACAGGTAAACTCCCCTCCAGCTCGAATGAATATCTGCAACCCGTTTTCGTGGCCTGCCCCGGAGACGGGTTGTTTGACGAAAATGAGAGACTTCCCTGTGTAAGGAGGTGAATCCGAATGACAAATGTCAACCTGCGGCCCAATGAATCGCAAGAGCAACTGCTCAAACGCTTTAAAAAGAAAGTGATGCGCAGTGGTATCTTGACGCAACTGCGTAACAAACGCTGGTTTGTGTCGAAGAGCGAAGTCCGCCGCATCGAAAAGAAGAAAGCCATTCGTCGCCTCAACAAGCGCAAGCGCCGCGATTACGATGAATAAAGAGAACGCCCCGGTTTATAACCGGGGCGTTTTTTTGCGTTATTGGGAGACTATGCTAGACTATTGAAACATTGATAAAAGTGTGCTAAAGTGTTT